>QHWJ01000252.1 GCA_003222535.1 Acidobacteriota bacterium
AAAAATCGTTATCAAATGCGCTGTCTTGACCAAAATATTTAGCGACGGGCTAATTCAACTCTGACAATGTGTGCGTCATAGGCTCCAAAGCCTATGAAATTCCTATCTGAACGTCAATTTCAACAAAATTGCTTATCCGTGACGGGTTTCGCTTGGTTAGCGGCGCGTGTTGGGGTAAGCGCTGCTATCCCGATCGCGAAGGTGAGCACATCGTCTGGCACCAACGCGATCGTCGCGTTCCAATAGCCGGTCGAGGGCGTGATCTTCAGGCAGCGCGATGCGGCTCTTCATCAACAACTGGCTTGACTGCTGCTAATCCCTGCCGAAGCTGACGCACCTCGTCTCGCCCTTCCAATGCGGGATCAAGGCGGAGCGCCTCTTTCAATTCCATTTCAGCGCGGTCGCTCTTGCCGCTCGCCATGTAGACGATGGCCGCATGCAGCCGGATCTCAGCTTGACCAGGCTCGAGCCGTACGGCCTGCCCTAATAGGTTTGCAGCGACATCGTGGTTGCCGAGCAGATGTTCAACCCAACCAAGTGTATCGAGGACAGTGCCCGAACGGGGTGCAAGACCAACGGCTCGTCTCGCGAGCGGCAGCGCCTCGGCAGCCGCGTTGTGGCGTACTGCAAGGGCGAAAGCCAGGTTGTTCAACGCGACGACATTCGCAGGCTGCACATCCAGAATGCGCCGGTACCGGGCTATGGCAGCGTCGTCCTCGCCTGCTTGCTCCTCGAGTTGCGCAAGGCTGACCATGAGGCCTACTGCTCGTGGCGCCAACCTGAGCGCCTCTTCCAGCGCTCGTCTGGCACCAACTCGATCGTCGCGCTCCAATAGCGTCTGAAACCGGACCACCAGCGGCCCGGCTGCCTCGGGGATTTCCTGATTGGCAGCAAGGAGCACGGCCAGGCGTCGCTTCGCGAAAAGCCCGGGGAGTCCCGTCGCGGCGTCGGTCACGTCCTCCAACTGTTCGCGGGCGAGAGGCTTCCGGCCAAAAGGGGCGCACAGCGGATCGCCAACAACGACCGTCTGCCAGCTCAGTGCCGGAACGGCCAGGTAGAACGCTTCCGCGAGGTTGAAGCCCGCCAGATACGCGGGAAACAGAACCTCCGGCCGGACGGCGCCAAGCACGTAGGCCTCGGCCACCTGCCCTGAGACCCCGGTCACTCCGTCGCGAATGAGATCGCCGATGAGCGCGTCCCCGGATCCCTCGAACCATGTCGCTTTGTCAGGCGCTACCGTCGGACGCCAGTCGTCAGGCGGCTGACGAAACGTCCGCGCGTCGAAGCTCGCGAGATTGGCGGCAATCGACCCGGGAGTGAACCCCATCCCGACGCTCCGAACCCGATTTGCGGGATCCGACGCCCCCGACGAGTAGTATCCGAGGACGGCTTTTTCGTCGCGAGCGGGCTTAGCCGTGGTTTCGAGGACCACACGTGACTGCTGTCCCTGATCCGCCAGGCGCCTGGCCGCCTGCTCGAGCCACTTGTCACCGCTGCCCGCCGCCCCACGCTGGTCGAGGACAATACGTCCCTCCATGGCGCGTCCTTCCTTGGCGCGCCCCTCCATGGCCGGTGATTGCGCGCGGTCGATCAGAGCCAGCGCCTGATCGACGGTAAACGCGTCAATCCGCGTAACCAGGTAAATGTCGTGCTCACGGTGTGAAAAGGGCCGCGCCTCGCCAATCTCACGAACACCCAGGTAGTACGGATTATCGATCTTCCCCTGCAGCAAAATGGGCTGACCCACCAGCCGCCGGTAAAGCAGGGTGAGCTCGGAATCCACGCTGGCGAGCGTGCCGTTCACCCCGGTGGTGCCGACGATGCGCAGCGGAACCCCCTTGGTGAGCACCAGATAGAGCAGTCGGTCCTGAAGCCCCGCGCGCCTGATGGCCAGACCCAATGGCTGCTCGATGGTCCTGACGTACGTGTCCCGTTCGATCGCGTCTTCGGAGGACGTCTGAATCCGCAAGACGTTTGATTGGGGCAAGCCGCGTGTGCGCGCATAATGCTCTGCAATGCGCTGCGAGTCCGCGCTGTTGTCGTTGATGACGACGGCCACGTTTTCAGCCGATTGCCCATGGACAACTGCCGCCAACGCCAGCCAGAATGTCAGACACGTCACGGCCAGCAGGCCATGGTGAAAGTCGACACGCGCTGCCAGGCACAAGGAATACGGCCACAGAGACTCAGAGACACTGAGAAAACCCAACGATTCTCTGTGTCTCGGTGTCTCTGCGGCCGATTCTCGTTGGCTCGCAGCCTGTGAACGACTTCCGCCACGGGCTGCCAGGGCCCGAAGGATGGCGATGGCCTTTGTTGGACTGTGCATTGCTGTCTTTTCGACTCGTGATTACCTCGACGCCGTGACATTCCCTCGCGCCGTGCCGGCGACCGCAACGACTCATCATGGCCGCCGGACCAATGTCATCTTAGCCTCAATGCGTCAAAACGCTGGGGTACGACGTGTTAGCTGATCGTGCAAAAGGCGGGTAAACTGAGGGCAATGCCTGTGATTCGCCCCTTCGTCATCGGCTTCGCCACCACGCTCAAGCACCTGTTCAAGAAGCCGGTCACCGTGAACTATCCGGAACAAAAGGTTCCGATGTTCCCGAAATACCGCGGCAAGCAGGTGTTGATGCGGGACGAAAACGGTCTCGAGAAGTGCGTCGCGTGCGGGCTCTGCTCCGTGGCCTGCCCTGCGGATGCGATCTACCTCGAGGCGGCAGAGAACGACGGGACGGTCCATGCCGGTCCGCGCTACGCCTCGGTCTACCAGATCCACAAGACGCGCTGCATCTTCTGCGGCTACTGTGAAGAGGCCTGTCCGGTCGGTGCGATCTTCATGGGCAAGGACTACGAGCTCGCCGTCTACAGCAAGGACGACTTCGTCTGGGACAAGGCCGATCTGCTCGTGCCGGCGGCAACGACCGGACCGGCACTCGCTCCGCAGGGCAGGTAGGGCAGGTGAGTCAGGTTGGCCTCGTAGGTTTGCTGCGTCCCCACGTGCCTTACGCGCCCCACCCGTCCCATCTGACCCATGCGACTCACCCGACCCAGCTGATCCGCGCGCCCCACCCGTCTCATCTGACCCACGCGACCCACCCGACCCGCGCGCCCCATCCGTCCCATCCGACCCATGCGACCCATCCGACCCACGTGACCCACCCGACCCACGCGACGACCTACTGAGATGCAGATCGGCGCCTTGGGCGACATTCACGGCGAGTTCGAAACCGTTCACGGCATCATGAGGAGGCACGTCGAGGTGCCGCTGTGGGTTTGCGTGGGTGACGTGGCAAGCAACGACGGCGAGTATTTTACGCCCGAGGTCCCGATCTACTTCATCAAGGGCAACAACGAAGACTTCGACGTCCTCGCGGCGGCGATCAACGGACACCTGCCCGCGCCGAGGCTCCACTACCTGCGCAACGGCGGACCTCACCTGGTCGGGCCGTGGCGCGTCGCGGCACTTGGCGGGACCTTCGCGCCAAGCTGGTACAACACGCCATCGTCCGCGCTCCCGCCCTCGAAGGGCCGCAAGACCTCGGCCTGGACACTCAAACTGGGGAAGGCCCGCGACGACAAGCGCCGGCACTTCGTCCGCGACGAGGTGATCGCCTGCAGGACGCTGACCAACATCGATCTGTTTCTGACGCACGAGGCGCCGCGCCCCTTCTATCCGGCGGGGCGACGCATCGACGCCGGCAAGACGGTGTTGAACGACGTGCTCACCGCGATGAAGCCGCGGCTGCATCTGTTCGGCCACCACCACGAGTTCACCGATTCGGTCCGCCAGGGAGTCCGGTCGATCGGCCTCGACGTCGTGACGAAATCGTACCTGCTGATCGACGCCGTGACCTTCAAGACCGAGCGGCTCGACACTTGAAATCTGGTAATCTGGTAATTTGGTAATCTGGTAATTGAATTGACTTATTGACGATCAATCTACCAATCAATTACCAGATTACCAGATTACCCAATTACCAGATGCTCCCAATTACCAGATGCTGAAGCCGTTTATCGAAGCTCTTGACGACCGGGTCCTCGTCTGTGACGGCGCGATGGGGACGATGCTCTATGCGAAGGGCGTCTTCATCAACAAAAGCTTCGACGCGCTGAACGTCACGCAGCCCGATCTCGTGGCCGAGGTGCACCAGGAATACGTCCGTGCCGGCGCCGACATTGTCGAGACCAACACGTTCGGCGCGAACCGCATCAAGCTGGGCTCGTTCGGCCTTGCCGAGCGGCTCTACGCGATCAACGCGCAGGGCGCGAAGATCGCGCGCCATGCGGCGCTGGAGCACGCGTACGTCGCCGGGGCGATCGGCCCGCTGGGCATCCGCATCGAGCCGTGGGGGAAGACCGGCCTCGACGAAGCACGCGAATTCTTCCGCGAGCAGGCCCATGCGCTCGTGGAGGGCGGCGTCGATCTGTTCATCCTCGAGACCTTCCGCGATCTCAACGAAATCGGCGCGGCGATCGACGCCGTGCGGAGCGTGTCCGGCCTGCCAATCGTCGCCCAGATGACGACGGAGGAAGACGGCAACACGCTGGACGGCACGCCGCCGGAGCGCTTCACACCCGACCTCGAGCGCCGCGGCGCGACGGTGATCGGCGTCAACTGCGCCGTCGGTCCCGCCCCGATGCTCGACACCATCGAGCGCATGGCGGCCGTCACGAAGCGCAGGCTCTCGGCGCAGCCCAACGCCGGCCAGCCGCGCGATGTCGAAGGCCGCAACATCTACCTCTGCTCGCCCGAGTACATGGCGTCGTACGCGAGGCGGTTCATCATGCACAACGTGCGCGTGGTGGGCGGCTGTTGCGGGACGACGCCCGAGCACATCCGCCAGATCAAGGCCGCGGTTCGCGGGATGGCGCCGGCGGTGGGGCGTGCCGCTGACACCGGGGCCGGCACCAGACCGATGCCCGCGATCTCGGCGCCGCCGGTCGCTCGCGAGCACAAATCGCGACTGGCCAACGCCGTGGCGCGTGGCTCGTTCGTCGTCGCCGTGGAGCTGCTGCCGCCGCGCGGCTACCAGACCGATCAGGTCGTCGAGTGGGCGAAGCGGTTGAGTATCTCGGGCGTGGACGTCGTCAACATCCCGGACGGCCAGCGCGCCGGCGCGCGCATCAGCGCCCTGTCTCTCGCCGTGCTGATCCAGCAGCAGGCGGGCATCGAAACGCTGCTGCACTACTCTTGCCGCGACCGCAACCTGTTGGGCATCCAGTCCGATCTGCTCGGCGCGCACGCCATGGGCCTGCGCAATCTCATGCTCGTCACCGGCGATCCGGGCCGCGTCGGCGACTATCCCGACGCGACGGCCGTCTTCGACGTCGATTCGATCGGCCTCACCAACCTCGTCTCGCGGCTGAACCATGGATGCGACGTCGGCGGACAGGCGATCGGCGCGCCGACCGGCTTTCACATCGGCGTCTCGGTGAATCCCGCGGCATCCAACCTGGACGAGGAGCTGCGGCGGTTCGAGTACAAGGTCGAAGCCGGGGCCGAATTCGTCGTCACGCGGCCGATTTTCGACGTGCGCGGCTTCGAGCGGTTCTTGAAGCGGGTCGAGACCGCGCGGCTGCCGATCATCGCCGGCGTGTTTCCGTTCGAGAGCTCGCGGAACGCGGAATTCATGGCCAACGAGGTGCCAGGCGTCCAGGTACCGGATTCGCTGCTCGACCGCATGGCGCGCGCGGATGGCCACGAGGCGGCCACGCAGGAAGGCATTGCGATTGCCCGCCAGATTGCGGCAGAACTGCGCGGCGCCGTGCAGGGCGTACAGGTGTCGACGCAGTCGGGCGACATCGAAGCGGCCCTGGCAGTCCTCGATGGACTTCGTTAACAAACCAGAGGTATAGTCGCTGCTCCGCGCTCATGGCTCGCACTCAGCTTGAACGTTTTCAACTAGTTAGCGGCTTTTGGCGCCGCTCGCGAGGCACTGATGGCCCTTTTTGAGCCGCGTCGTTCGCGCGAAAGCGAAGAGATCGTGGGCTCCGACGCCGCCACGCGCGCGCTGTCGGTGACCGTCGTCGAGAAGGATTTCGTCGCGCGCGTCTACGAGAATATCGCGTGGTTCTACGACCTGACGTTTGGCCCCGCGCTGCATCCGGGGCGCGTCGACGCGATTCAGCGGATGGCCATCAAGCCGGGCGATCGTGTGCTCGAAGTGGGCGTCGGGACCGGAATCAACGCGCCGCTGTATCCGACCGACTGCTCGGTGACGGGTATCGATCTGTCGAGCTCGATGCTGGAAAAGGCGCGCGAGCGTGTGGCCCGCAAGGGCGTTGAGAACGTCCGGCTGCTGCAGATGGACGCGGCGAACCTCAAGTTCGCCGACGACACGTTCGACATCGTCTACGCACCATATGTCATCAGCGTGGTGCCGGACCCCGTGGCCGTCACGCGCGAGATGTGGCGTGTCTGCCGTCCCGGCGGCCGCATCGTCATCCTCAACCACTTCCGCAGCAAGAGCCGCGTCGGCGCGCGGCTCGAGCGCATGATCGCGCCGTTCACGCTCTACCTCGGCTTCAAGTCCGATCTCGATCTGCCGGCGTTTCTCGTCCAGGCCGACCTGAAGCCGGTGTCGATTGAAAAAGTGAATATCCCGCGGATCTGGTCGCTCGTCACCTGCGTGAAGGACTAGCAACTCTCAACTCTCAACTCTCTGGTGTGAGAGTTGAGACTTCACACTTGAGACTTGACAACTCTCAACTGTCAGGGGTGAGAGTTGAGAGTTGAAACTTGAGAGTTGTTTTCAAGCCCCGAAGGGGCTTTCAATCGACGGACTCTGCGGAGTGAGCAGCTCGGCGCCGTCGGCGGTAATGTGCATGTCGTCCTCGAGGCGCACGCCGAACTCGCCCCGGATGTAGATACCCGGCTCGTCGCTGAACACCATTCCCGGCTGCAGCTTCAGCGCTTTCTCCCACCCGTACATATTGTTCTTCACGAGATACGGCCACTCGTGGCCGTCCATGCCCATGCCGTGGCCGAGCCGGTGCGAGAAGTACTTGTACCCGGGTCCGTAGCCGCCATCGACGACGACCTTCCGGCCGGCGGCGTCGATGGCTTCGAGCGCCACGCCGGGCCGCGCCGCATTGAGCGCCGCGGTCTGGGCCTGGTGGACGATGTCGAACACCCTTTTCATCTTGTCGGTCGCCCTGCCGAGCACGAATGTGCGGGTGATGTCCGACTGATAGCCTTCGACGGTGCATCCGTCGTCGATCATGATGATCGTGCCCTCGCGGATGGTCTGCGGCGTAATCGAGCCGTGCGGGAGCGCTGTATACTCGCCGACCTGCACGCTCGCAAAGCCGGGGAATCCAAGGCGCCCGTACGCCGCGGCGATCAGGCTGGTCACCTGGTTCTGCGTCATGCCCGGTTTCAGTGCTTTGAACACCGCCTCGTAGCAGTTCAGCGTCGCCTCGCACGCGAGCCGCATCAACGCGACTTCGTGGGCGTCCTTTATCATGCGGCAGCCGGCGGTGACCGGTGTCGCGCTCGTCACGTGCAGCGCGGGCGCGGCTGCGGCGATGCTGTCGGCGAACACGAACTTGGCGGTCTCCTCGACGCCGACCCGTCCGGCCCCGATGCCGCGGTCTTTCAGGCCCTGGACGACACGCTCGAACGGGCTTTCGTCTTCCTGCCACACGGCCACGTCGGTGTGCACGAGCGGTCCGAGCGCGAGTTGTTCGCGTGCCCGATCTTCTTCGAACCCCGGGCACACGACGTAGGGGTTTCCGGTCTTCGGGATGACCACGGCAAAGAGCCGTTCGCTGTTGCCCCAACGGATGCCGGTGAAATACAGCAGTGACGTGCCGCCGGCGAGCACGATGGCGTCGATGTGCTGTTCCCCCATGATCTTTCGCGCGCGCTCGATGCGCGCACGGCGTTCGTCAGCGGTAATGGGCCGGGCGCGGTCTCGCATCGACGTCAACGCGGCGATGCTCGGCGCCAGGGCGCCGGGTGCGACATCACTCCCGGGACTGCGGCCGCGCTGCGCCGAGACGCGGGTGACCGACAATCCGGCTGCTGCGCCGGTCAGCCACATGAACGAACGGCGAGACACCATATGCGCTCCTGCATTGGATAATCTGGTAATCGAGTAGTCTGGTAATTGGATTGGGAGATTGATTGGAAGATTGGCGGCCAATTACCAATCCAATTACCAATTCAATTACCAGATTACCAGATTACCCAATTACCAGATTGATGATGGTTTCTGCGGCGACGCGTGCGCCGTCGACGCGCGGCCGTTCGGCGGGCGCGGGCTGGGCGAGGAGGGCCTCGACCGCATGCGCCCACCGGCCGGCGAGCAGATCTTGCTGCGAAATGTACCTGCACCGCAAGACGTGCGGCATTTCCGCGACAAAGACGTCGTATTCGATGAACCGGCCGCGCGAGGTATACAAGAGCGCCGTGTCGTTCGCGACGCACTCGGACACGATGCCGTACCCCGGCTTGCTGACGACGACGTCGGCGGCGGCGACGAGGTCCTGGTAGAACCATCCCGGCGGCGGATCGGGCGCCGGCTCGACGAGTGCGAAGGAATCCGAGCGCCTGAGCAGTGCAAGCGGCAGATCGGCGCCGTACGCGCCGAACGATGGGAGCACTGCGGGCCGATCGCCGGTCAGCCCGAGCGCGCGACGTGTGTCGCCAGCGTCGCGGGTCGATCGGCGGGCGATGAACGGGATGTCGCGCGTGACGGCGGCCATCGGCTCGAACCCGCCGTGAAGCGGCAGCCGCAGCGCCAGCGTCGCGGACGCGTAAGCGTGGCGGATTGCCGGAATCACGCCGGGCGCCAGCCGGTCGAACGCGGGATACACGCTGTAGATCCAGTCCCACGTGAAGTTGCCGACCGCCACTGACGGCACTCCGGCCCGGGCGGCGGACGCGAATGCCAGCGGCGGTGTGTCGCCGACGACGACATCCGCCTGCACGCGGTCAAGGAGCTCCGCTTCTTCGGCGACACGCCGGTCGAAATCCGCATGGAAGCGCGCCGCCTGCCGGGCGGATTCCTCCTCGTCGATCTGCAGGCTGTCGATCTGCACCAGGCCCGTATCGGCCTCGAGCGGCTGCACATCGACCTGTGCACCGGCGATCGGCCCAAACAGCCGTTCTGGCGCGGCCGTGCGCACGACAATGCGCGCGTCAGCGCGAAGCGCACACATGGCGCGAATCAGTTCAACGTCCCTCGAGGCGTGACCGAATCCATGACCTGAGACGTAGAAAACGATCTGCATTGCAGATTCTAGATTTCAGATTTCAGATTGGAGTGTCCGCGATCCCGGAATGCGTGTGCGCGCTCAAAGTCGCCCTGCATCAATCTGCAAATCAGCGATCAATCAGAAATCTGCAATCAGAAATCTGCAATAAAGGACTGCGTCGCCACCGGGACCTGGGGCAGCGCGACCTTGAGCACGTCTTCGAGCGTGTGGACCGGGAAGAAACGCATCGATGCGCTGATGATCCGGCGAATCGCAGCGTCCGCGAACGACACGATGTCCGGCGCGAGGCCGTTCTCTTCGAGCTGGCGCGGAACGAGGTAGCGCGAGGCGATGTGCAGCTTCTCGTCCTCGCTGTATCCGGCGAGCGGGATGATCTCCATGCGGTCCAGCAGTGCCGGTTGAATCGTGCCGAGCTGGTTCGCGGTCGCGATGAACAGCACGCGCGAGAGATCGATGTTGACCTCGAGATAGTGGTCGCGGAACGAGTGGTTCTGCGTCGGATCCAGCACCTCGAGCAGCGCCGACGCGGGATCGCCCTGAAAGCCGCCGGAGGTGACTTTGTCGATCTCGTCGAGCATGAAAACCGGATTCATCGCGCCGGCCTGTTTGAGGGCCTGCACGATGCGGCCGGGGATCGCGCCGATGTAGGTCCGGCGGTGCCCGCGGATTTCGGCTTCGTCGCGCACGCCGCCGAGCGAGATGCGGACGAACCGGCGATTCATCGCGCGCGCGATCGACTGGCCGAGCGACGTCTTGCCCACGCCCGGTGGGCCGACGAAGCAGAGAATCGGGCCCCTCATCTGCGCCGTCGCGCTCTGCCGCGCCTTCAGCTTCCGCACCGCCAGGTACTCGACGATGCGATCCTTGACCTTGTCGAGAGCATGATTCAATCCTCAGGATCGCACGTTTCTCATGCGCCAGGTGGTCGCGCGGGTCGCGTCGGTCGGGTGCGTCGAGTAGGTTTCCTGCCCTACCCGACCTGCTGACCTGCCTGACGCACGCGACCTACCCGACCCAACCGACCTGACCCACCCGACCCACCTGACCTACCCGACCTATCTGACCTACGCGACCTACGCGGCCTACCCGACCCTGTCCGGCCTGTTATGATCAACCCATGGCGCTCGACGAACGCGATTTCTTCCACAACAAGAACGAAACTCGGACCGACAGGCTCACGTGTCCGCGGTGCAGGCGCGACAACGACTACCAGATGCGCTGGGTCGTCCGGACAAAGAAAGACCGGTTGCCACCGGGCGCCGACGAGCGCGACAAAGCGCTGTACGCCAAGCTGCGCGACTACATGATCCGCGTCGACGATTCAGTCACCTGCAAGACGTGCGGCAAGAAGTTCGACATCCCCTCGCAGCACTCCATGGTGTTCATCGAGAAGGGCGGGGTGGTGCCGGCGGCGCGCGCCCCGCAGGGCGACGACGACTCGCGGTTCAATAGATGAAGGGGATCATCCGCCACTTCACCTCGCGCACGTACTGCGCGTAGTCCTCGCCAAAGGTTCGCATCAGCGATCGCTCTTCCCAGGGAACCGCCACGACAAGGTAGGCCGTGGTGATAACGGCGAACGCCAGTCGATCGCCCGTCATGTGCGCCGCGCCGAACACCGCCAACACCCACCCGAGATACACCGGGTGCCGCACCCAGCGGTACACGCCCGACGTCTGCAGGCCGCCGGACGCCGACGGTGGTCGGATGCCGGCCAGCTCCAACGGGTCGATCCGGGCGACCGCGCGTGCGATGATCCACACGCCGGTGAGTTGAATCGCCGCGTGCGCAACGGCGCCGAAGCCGGGCGTGTCATACAGGTCGCCGCCAATCGGCCGCCACGCGAGACAGACGACGATGAGCAGGAGGCCGGCAATCCAGACGTACACACACCGAAGCAGGCCGGCGGGCACGACCTCGGCGAGCGAGGCTTTCACGCGGTCGCGCGCGAAGATGCTGTGATGCGCGGCAAATAGCGTGACGAGCAGCACGTCGACGACGATCCCGCCAAGCGGAATGACGTAGCCACCGACGATCACATCCGTGTCGGCGACGCCGCGCGGCACCGCATGAGCGACCGGCCGCTCCCACACGACGAGGTAGGCGTATCCGCAGACGGCGAGGGATGTGGCGAACATCACACCGCCGGCCCAGACGAAGACGCGCTCGAATGTGGTCATTTGGTTATAACCAGATAACCAGATGACCAAATAGTATAGGTTCTCAACATGCGTCAGGCTGCCGATCCGCGCATCGTCATCACCGGGATCGGCGTCGTGTCGCCGTTCGGCGTCGGGCGCGAACGCTTCTGGGACGCGGTGAGCCGCGGCTGCAGCGGGACCCGCGCGATCACCGAGTTCGACGCATCCGAGTTCGCGTGCCGCGTCGCTGCCCCGGTCGGCCACGTCACGATCGATGACGTGCCGGCGCTCGCGGGCGACGATGTCTGGGACGCTGACTACCGCGCCGATCCGAAGCGCTACTCGCGTGCCGCGCTGATCGGCGTGATCGCCGCGCGCGAGGCATGGGCCGATGCCGGTCTGCGCATCGCCGAGCCGAACGCCGGCGTCGTGATCGGCAGCGGGGGCGGCGGCATCGACGTCGGCGAGCGTCAGTACTACGACTTCTTCCTCGATCGCGGGAAGAAAGTGACGCCTTACGCCATCCCGATCTCGATCGTCGGGATGGTCTCGAGCGAAATCTCGATTTCGCTCCGCCTGCGCGGCGTCAGCCACGTGTTGTCGTGCGGCTGCACGAGCTCGACCGACGCGATCGGATACGCGGCCTCCCTCCTCAGATCGGGGCAGGCGGACGTGATCGTGTCGGGCGGCACCGATGCGTGCGTCACGCCCGGCATGATCTTCGGCTTCTCGCGGATGAAAGTCGTGTCGATGGCGTACAACGACCGTCCGGCGCATGCCTCGAGGCCGTTCGACAAGGGCCGCGACGGCTTCGTGCTCGGCGAGGGCGCGTGGATGATGGTCATCGAGCGCGAGGACCGCGCGCTGGCCCGCGGCGCGACCATCTACGCGGCGATCGAGGGATACGCCTCGACGTGCGATGCGTACCACCGCGTCCAGATGGCGCCGCACGGGGAGGAAATCGTCCGCGCGATGTCGCTCGCCCTCGAGCGATCCGGACGCCGCCACGACGAGATCGGCTACGTCAACTATCACGGCACCTCGACCGTGATGAACGACGCCGTGGAATCGCGCTGCGTGCGCCAGGTCTTCGGCGATCACGCCGACCGCCTGGCGGGCTCGTCGGTGAAGTCGATGATCGGCCATCCCCAGGGCGCGAGCGGCGCCGCGGGTGTCGTGACCGCCGCGCTGGCGCTGTCGCGCGGATTCCTCCCGCCGACCATCAATCAGCACGATCCCGATCCGGCGTGCGATCTCGACGTCATTCCGAATGAGGGCCGCGCCGCCGAGGTCGAGGCCGCGCTGTGCAACTGTCTTGGGTTCGGCTCCAAGAACAGCGCGATCGTCATTGGTAGAGCACAGTAAATCGGGTAATCGGGTAATCGGGTAATCTGGTAATTGGATTGAACGATTGAAGAATTAGATTGAGCGATTGAAAGTAATTTGACTGAGCGATTGAGGGTAATTGGATTGAGCGATCGACCGCACGAATCAATGACCCAACCCAATTACCCGATCGCCCATTTACCCAATCCAATTACCAGATTACCAGATTAACCAGTAACCAGATTACCCGATGTTTGATGTGTTGATTGTGGGTGCGGGCCCCGCGGGTGCGATCGCCGCGCTCGTGTTGGCGCGCGCCGGCGCGCGCGTGCGGCTCGTCGACCGCGCCACGTTTCCGCGTGACAAGCTGTGCGGCGACACGGTCAACCCGGGAACCCTGGCCCGCCTCGAGTCTCTCGGCGTGGCGGAAGACGTCGAAGCTCGTGGCTTGCGCATCGACGGCATGCTGGTGACCGGCGCGCGCGGTGTCGCGATCGAAGGGAGCTATCCGGGCGGCACCTCGGGCCGCGCGATCATCCGGCGTGATCTCGACTGGCTGCTGTTGCAGCGCGCGATTGCGGCCGGGTGTCAGTTCGAAGAGGGCGTCTCGTCGCGCGGCGCGATCCTCGACCACGGCGGTCACCTGCCGATGGTGCGAGGCGCACGCGTCTCCCACGGTGGGTCGGCGCGCGATCTGCGCGCAGGCGTGACAATCGCCGCGGACGGTCGCCGGTCCCCGATCGCGTTCGGTCTCGGCCTCGCACGCCAGCCCGATCGTCCGCGACGCTGGGCGATCGGCGCGTATTACGAGAACGCGCTGCCGCCCGCTCAAGACTCCACCGGAACCTACGGCGAGATGCACGTTCGGCGCGGCCGCTATATCGGTGTCGCACCCGTGCCCGGCGGCTTGACGAACGTCTGCGTCGTGAAGCCTTCGGGCCGGGGCGATGCCGAGCTCGCCGATCCGGCGCGGATGCTCGCGCGGGAGCTCGAGGAAGATCCGGTGCTGCACGATCGCTTTGCCGGCGCGCACCTCGCGGGGGCGCCGGTCGTGCTCGGTCCACTGGCCGTCGATGTCCGCAGCACCGCGATCGATGGTCTGCTGCTTGCGGGGGATGCGGCGGGGTTCATCGACCCGATGACGGGAGACGGCCTGCGCTTCGCAACGCGAGGGGGCGAGCTTGCGGCCTCGGCGGCGTTGCAAGCGCTCGAGCACGGATGGCCCGGTGTCCACGCGCGTCTGGCTGCCGACCGCCGCCGCGAGTTCGGCGCCAAGTGGCGGTTCAACCGCGCCCTGCGCGCCGTTGTCGCCTCGCCGCGGGCTGTCGACGCGGCAACAATCGCCGCACGCGTCGCGCCTTCGGTGCTTCGCGCCATCATCGCGACAGCCGGCGACTGTGCCGTCGCTTATTACTCGAAATTCTGTAATAAGTAACCGATCCGCCGATATGGCCTTTCGTCTGTCGTCACATCCGCGCGCCGCCTGGCGAGACTCGGTCGAGAAAGAGGCAAGTCAGCGCAGCTCAACGACCGAAAACGACAGCATCGAAACCGATGTTCCGAAGAAGCTTTCAGAGGAATCGGTTGCGCACTGCACCGCAAATTGATGCGGTCCGGCCGGAATCGAGGCATACACGCGAGAGGTTGACCACTGCATCTGGCTCGCCCTACTGCCCCAGGGCGCGACGGCTGAGACGACCCCTTCCTTGTGGAAGTCATCCGAAACCGCCTGGCCGAGAGAGTAGGAGCCTGCCCAGTTCCCGTCGACGGTTGGCTGACACGCGAGCAGGCCGGGACTGCTTGCGCTGATCGGAATGTTCACCTGAATCAGAAGCGGCCCGCCCGACGTCGTCCCCCTGAAGCCGTTCATTACCGTCGTCCACGACGTTCCAAGAACCCATTCAGATTCCGGAATGAGATTCTGGGCGCCAATGAGCGTTGAACCAGCCGCGCCTTTGGGACCCATTGGCCCCGCCGGACCTGGAGGTCCCGTCACACCCGGAGGCCCCGTCGCACCTGAAGGCCCCGCTGGACCCGGAGGCCCCGTCGCACCCGAAAGCCCCGTCGCACCTGGAGGCCCCGTCGCACCTCGAGGCCCCGTCGCGCCAGGAGGCCCCGTCGGGCCTGCAGGGCCCACTGGACCCTGCGGCCCTGGTGGTCCTGGCGGTCCTTGAGGACCAGGGGGACCGATCGGCGGGACCACACCTGAGTCGAGTGGGGTCGTCACTTCCGCTGAGAAAGCGCTTCTGACGCCGGCGATGTCATAGGCCTGCACCGCAAGGTAGTACACCCTTGTGGGGTCCGGCGGCGTGAACCGAAACGATGTTTGGTTCGCAACGTCCACCGAGTCCGAGTACTGGCCCGAGATCGTTCCCCACGAGACCACGTAGCCTGCGACGTCGGGTCCGGGACTCGCGTCCCATACGATGGTAAACGTGGCCGCCCCCGCGGCTTCCGCCGAAAGGCAAGCCAACAGCATGACCACGCCAGCGAGACGGAGCTGTTCCAAGATTTCCAGACAACCGTTTCTTGGCCGCTCGAGCATGAATTGAATCAAAACCTGACGAGCGAATGGCGGTACAGCGACCGCCGCATGAGCGCACTCCTGGGCGAAGATTCCCGCGTCGGCGGACGCGACGCGGCCACCGAGGAATTCAATGTCTGGCTTTTTCTCGATGGAAGGCCTAGCAATAGCAGAAGCATTCGAAAATAGCAACGACGAATTGGAGTTGTCGGCATTCAGCTTCGAGGAAAACGACGGGCGCACATCAGAGCGCTCGACTTCAATTCGAGCGGCGTCGCGATAGACTTCTCTAAGTCCCATAAGCCGGACCAATCGGTGCCGTTTCCGGAGATACAATTTCCGGTCTGACCTTACTGCGCACGGTTCGATCGGGAATCGACGTCTACCTTCTCGGCGCGATGCTCCTCGCGACCCTCGTCGCGCAGCAGTCGCTGAACAACGGCATCACCAGCGATGGTGCGTTGTACTTCGCGCACCTGCGGAGCGTCGTCTTCGATGGCGATCTCGACATCGGCCCCGAGATCGCCGCTCTCGGTCAACCGGCCCGTCCTCATCACGTCGTCCCGATAGGCCCGGCTATCGTCTGGGCGCCGGCGTATCTGCTCGTTGCCTCCGGCGACTGGAGCGGCGCGGCCGCCGGCATGTGGACGCGACCGGCCGGCGTCGCGCTCGGCCTTGGGCGGTGGTACATCCAGGCGGCGTTCTTGTCGTCGTGGCTGGCGATGGCCGCCGGGCTGGTTGTCCTGCATTTCCGCCTGCGGCGCGAGTTCGGCGGCGCGATTGCGCTTCTGACGTGCGCGCTGACGCTCGGCGCGACGACCCTCGCGTGGTACGTGATTTACGAGCCGTCCATGACGCACGCCGTGTCGTTCGGCGTCGTGGCGGCGGCGCTGATCCTGACGGAGCGCTGGTTCGTCGACCGTCCGCCGTCGTGGCGGCACGCCGTCTTTCTCGGGATGTGCTTCTCGCTCGTCATGGTGGTGCGCCCGGAAGACGGTGTGTACCTCGTGTTTCCCCTTGCGGCGCTCCTGTTCGCGCCGGCTTTTCGCGACGCACCCGTTCGCGCACGCTTGCGGCTCGCGGGCACCACGCTCATCGGCGCGGCGCCGTTGATTCTCTTGCAAAAGATGTCCTGGCGTGACGTCGGATCTGTCTTTGCGGACTCTGCGTGCTCTGCGTTCAACGTCGTGACTTCAATCGCAGCAGTCTGAAAAGCAAGAATCTGGACTACGAAGCACGGAGAAACATAGAAACGGCGAAGCCATTGTCTACGACTGAAACTCCGTTGCTTCGTTGCTCTGGGTGAACCCGTTGACTCTGCCCATTCCGCTATCTGTGCTCGCCATCCTCACCTTCGGCGCGCTCCTGGTGGAAGCGCGCCGCGCGTCGCGGAACGAGCGCGCTCAGCGATCCCGCGGCGGCGTCGAGCCCGCGGATGACGTGTACAAAATAATGCGCGTCGCGTATCCAGGCGCCTTTCTGTCGATGTTCGCAGAAGGCGCCGTGCGTGGCGCCCCCCCGGCTACCGTGCTCCTCGCGGGCGCGGGTGTCTTCGCCGCCGCGAAAATCCTCAAGTGGTGGGCCATTCTGTCCCTGGGTCCGTTCTGGACCTTCCGCGTCATCGTGGTGCCAGGCGCTCCGCTGACCGTAAAAGGACCGTATCGATGGCTTCGGCATCCCAATTACGTGGGGGTGATGGGCGAACTGGCCGGTGTCGCGGCGGCCGCCGGCGCTCCCGTGTCCGGATCCCTGGCCGTCGTCGCGTTCGGCGCGCTGATGATCAAGCGAATCGCGGTCGAGGAGCGTGCGCTCCGGAATCGCGTCGACAGGCCCGCTGACCCGAAACGGCGTCTAACGCCGTGATGCAAGTCACGACGAGCCTCGAATGCCGGGCGGCTTGGGTGGACCACGGGCTGCTCAAGATCGCCCGCCATCAACCCACACAGCTCAGCCCTCGGCACCTGACTTGCAGCCTATAATACGGATCGCGATGGCTTCTCATCAGCGACCGGCGTTCGGATGGTCGGATTCTCCGCCGTCGCGCCGGATCTCTGTCTGCCTGCTGGTCGCCGCGCTCGCCTTCCTGGTTCTGCCCTCCTACGGCACGGCCCAGGCTCCCCGGCGTCCGGCCACGCCGCTGCAGACCGCCACCCGGGCCTTCATCGAGGGCCGTTACGACGAAGTCGATGCGACGACGGACAAGCTTGACGCGCGCGATCCGAACGTCGTGGCGCTCAAAGCACGCGCCGCGATCGCGCGCGGACGCTACACTCCGGCCGAGTCGCTGCTGCGGCCGATCGTGTCGCGCGCGCCGGCGAGCGAGGCGGCGCTGGAGCTCGGCCTCCTGCAGCAGATGCTCGGGCGACCCGACGCCGCCGGCATCCTCGAGAAAGTCGCCGCGCTCGCGGACACGACCAACGATGCGATCGAGATGGCGCGTGCCGCGCGGGCGCTGCGCGCGCTGGAACGTTTCGACGAAGCCAACGCCGCGTACCGCGACGCGGCGAACGCCCTGCCCGGCGATCCGGCCGTTCAGACCGGGTGGGGCGAGCTGTTCCTCGAGAAGTACGAGAAGGCGGAGGCGCTGAAGTCGTTCCAGATGGCGCTGCAGGCCGATCCACGATGGACGCCGGCGCTCGTCGGGTCGGCGCGCGCGCTCGCCGACGACAACCCGCCGCAGGCTGTCGCGCTCGCGAAACGCGCGCTCGAGCTGAATCCCTCGTCGGTGGACGCGCTCGTCTTTCTGGCGGAAGAGGCGGCCGACGCCAGCCACCACGACGAGGCGCGGCAATCCCTGGACAAAGCGCTGGCGGTGAACCCTTCGAGCCTCGCCGCGCACGCACTCAGCGCCGCTTTGTCGTATGTCGAGGACAAGCCGCAGGACTTCGAGGCCGCGGCCGCGAAGGCGCTCGCCATCGCCCCCGGCTACGGGGAGGTCTACCGGGTGGCCGGCGAGCTCGCCGGGCACAATTACCGCTTCGACGAAGCCGTCGAGCTGACGCGCCGCGGTCTCGTGCTCGACAGCCGCAATCCGCGCGCGCTGGCCGACCTCGGCTCGCATCTGCTGCGCACCGGCGACGAGCCGGGCGCGCGTGTCGCGCTCGAGGCGTCGTTCAAGGCGGATCCGTACAACAAGCTCACCTACAACCTGTTGACGATGATGGACACGCTCGACAAGTTCGTCACCGTGCGCGACGGCGACGTCGTGATGCGCCTGCACAAGGACGAGGCGCCGGTCCTGCAGGACTACGCGATGGCGCTCACGCACCAGGCGCTCAGCACGCTGTCGGCGCGCTACGAGTTCACGCCGCGCGGACCGATCCTGATCGAGATCTTTCCCAAGCACGACGATTTCGCCGTCCGGACCGCCGGCCTGCCCGGCATGATCGGTGCGCTCGGCGTCTGCTTCGGCCGCGTGGTCACTTTGGATTCGCCCAAGGCGCGTCCGCCCGGCGAGTTCCAGTGGGAGGCGACGCTCTGGCACGAGCTCGCGCACGTCATCACGCTGCAGATGTCCAATCAGCGCGTGCCGCGGTGGCTCACCGAAGGGATCTCGGTCTACGAGGAGAAGAAGGCGCGATCCGAGTGGGGCCGCGAGATGGACGTGCAGTTCGCCGGCATGCTGAATCGCGGCGAAACGCTGAAGCTGCGCGATCTGAACGCCGCGTTCCAGAACCCGAAGACGATCTCGCTGGCCTACTACCAGGCGTCGCTTCTGGTCGAGCACATTGTCAGCGCGTACGGCGACGCGGGGATGCGCAGGCTGCTGCGCACCTACGGTCAGGGAATCGATACCGACGCCGCGCTCAAGGCCGCGCTGAACACCGACCTGGATCAGCTGCAAGTGGGATTCGACCAGACCATCGAACGGCTCTTCGGCGACATGCGGCGCGCGATGACGGCGCCGGGCGATCGGGAAGCGCTGCGCGCGCCGACCGCGGTGCTGCGCGCGCTCGCCAGCGAGAACCCGCGCAGCTTCCCCGTTCAGATGGCGCTCGGCACCGCTCTGCGGAAGGAGAACGCGCTGGACGAAGCGATGCAGGCGTTCGAGCGGGCGGCGGCGCTCGTGCCCGTGGCGGGAGGGAAGGACAGCCCGCACGAGCAGATGGCGGCCATCGCGCTCGAGAAGAAGGATCGCCCGCGGGCGATTAAGGAGCTGACCGCTCTGGTCGCCGTCGACTTCAACAACGTCGAGGCCGCGCGGCAGCTCGCCGCGATGCTGCGGCAGGACAACGTCGAGGATCCCGCGAAGCTCGTGCCGGTCTATCAGCGGATTGTCGCCATCGACCCGTTCGACGCCGACGCCCACACGCTGCTTGGCCGGTTCGCGCTGCAGCGCAATGAGGCGGACGTCGCGGCGCGCGAGTTCCGCACGGTGATCGCGCTGGGCCCCGTCGACCGCGCCGCGGCGTACACGGACCTCGCCGAAAGCTACTTCAAGGGCGGGAAGCGCGCGGAGGCGAAGAAGCAGACGCTCGCGGCGCTGGAGATCGCGCCCAGCTACGAGCGCGCCCAGGACCTGTTGCTGAAGCTGGTGGATCGATGAAGGTCCGGCTGCGGCTCGCGGCGATCCTGCTCGCCGCCTTCACGCTCGTGCCGGTCCTGCAGCCCGGCCTCGATGCGCAGCTCCCGGCGGCTCCCGACGATCGCTTCGCCGGGCTGCAATGGCGCTTCGTCCGGATCAAATACCACCACATGTTCGAGAGCGGGCGGGTCACGCAGGATTTCTACGGCGAGCCCTGGGGTATCGACGCGCCAGCCGCAGAGCAGAACCTGACGCGCCGCGTCAAAACGGCGACCGCCATCCAGGTCGAGGACCCGATTCTGCTGACCATGGACGATCCGCGCCTGTTCGAATATCCCTGGATCTATTTCGTCGAGCCGAGCAGCTCGCGCCTGCTCGACAGCGAGATCGCGATCCTTCGCGAGTTCCTGCTCCGCGGCGGCAGCGCGATGATGGATGATTTCCACGGTCCCGCGGAATGGGCCATGTTCGAGCACGAGATGAAACGGCTGTTCCCGGATCGGGAAATCATCGAGGTCCCGAAAGACCATCCGGTTTTCAGCTGCTTCTACAAGATCGACGGCTATCCGCAGGTGCCGGGCCTCGGATCGTTTCTCGCCGGACGCACGTGGGAGCGTGGCGGCGTGGTGCAGCATCTCCGGACGATTCTCGACGATCGCGGCCGTCCCATGATCTTCATCAACTTCGACACGGACATGGGCGACGGGTGGGAGTGGTCCAACGCCGTCGACTATCCCGGCTACATCAAATACACGGCACTGGCCTATCGCATGGGGATCAACGAAATCATCTACGCCCTCACGCACTAAAAGGACTCTACATGGATTCGTCGGTTGCCACCGCCAGCGCTGAAAGAGTCGCGGAGGGGCGCGAGCGTATTCTCACCGAGCTGCGCAAGGTCATCGTCGGCCAGGACGAGGTCGTCGAGCAGGTGCTCATCGCGCTGTTCACAGGGGGACATTGTCTCATCACGGGCGTTCCCGGCCTGGCGAAGACCCTGCTGATCAAAACCCTCGCCGACATCCTCCATCTGGACTTCAAGCGGATCCAGTTCACGCCGGACCTGATGCCGTCGGACATCACGGGCACCGAAATCCTCGACGAAGAACAGGGCGTGCGCCGCCTGCGTTTCGTGAAGGGCCCGATCTTCGGGCAGATCATCCTGGCCGACGAGATCAACCGGACGCCGCCCAAGACGCAGGCGGCGCTGCTCGAAGCGATGCAGGAGTACCACGTGACGGCCTCCGGCCGGACCTACGATCTCGATCGGCCGTTCTTCGTCCTCGCCACGCAGAACCCGATCGAGCTCGAGGGCACCTATCCGCTGCCCGAAGCCCAGCTCGACCGCTTCATGTTCAACGTCGTGATCAAATACCTGAATGAAGACGACGAGGTGACCGTCGTGACGCAGACCACCGGCACGGAAGGGCCGACGCCGCTGCGGGTGCTGAGCGGTCCCGACATTCTGCAGTTCCAGGAGCTCTCGAAGCAGGTCGTCCTCGCCGAAGAGATCGCCCGGTACACCGTGCGGCTCGTGAGCGCCTCGCGCCCCGGCGCCTCAGGCGCGCCGGACTTCATCGACAAGTGGGTGAAATGGGGCGCGGGGCTCCGCGGATCGCAGGCGCTCGTCCGCGGGGCGAAGGCGCGGGCGCTCATCCACGGCCGGTATCACGTGGCGATCAAGGACATCCAGGCGCTGGCCCAGCCGATCCTGCGCCACCGGATCATCACGAACTTCTACGCCGAGTCGGAACGGATCAACTCCGACACCGTCATCGAGCGATTGCTCGAGGCGGTGCCGGTCCCGGCGAGCGGAATGTAGGTATGCCGAGGCCCGCGCGCGACCGGCCGTTCCTGGACCCCACGGTCGTCGCGCGCCTCGGGACGCTCGAGCTGAAGGCTCGAACGATCGTCGAAGGCTTCTTATCGGGCCTGCATCGCAGCCCGTTCAAAGGCTTCAGCGTCGAGTTCGCCGAGTACCGCCAGTACATTCCCGGCGACGCGCTCTCCACCATCGACTGGAAGGTGTACGCGCGCAGCGACCGTTACTACGTCAAGAAGTTCGAAGAGGAAACGAACCTCGACTGCCATCTGCTGCTCGACGTCAGCGGCTCGATGGCCTACGGCTCGCACCACGCCCTGTCGAAGTTCGAGTACGGCGGGTGTCTCGCGGCGGCGCTCGGCTACCTGATGAACCGGCAGCGCGACGCCGTCGGCCTCACCGCCTTCGACGAGAACATCGTCACGATGCTGCCGGTGAGCTCGCGTCCCGGACATCTGCTCGCCCTGCTGGTCACGCTCGACCGGCTGCAGTGCGGCCGCAAGACGAACGTGGCGAAGCCGCTCAATCTGCTCGCCGACACGTTGACCAAGCGCGGGATCGTGGTGCTCATTTCGGATCTGCTCGACAATCCGGACGAGATCATCCGCGGGCTGAAGCATTTCCAGTTCCGCGGCATCGACGTCATCGTGTTTCACGTGCTGGATCACGACGAGATCGAGTTTCCGTTCGATCGTGCGACGCGCTTCGAGGATCTGGAGACCAGCGAGGAGATCATGGCGGTGCCCGGCGCCGTACGCGGCCATTACCTCAGGGAGATCGGCGCGCTGATTGAGCGCTACCGCCGCGAGCTGGGCGCGAGCGGCATCGACTACCAGTTGCTGGACACGAATCGCCCGCTCGAGCTCGCCCTGTTGTCGTATCTCTCCACCAGATCGAGGGCGTTGTGAGCCGTTGACATGTTGTCCTTCCTTTCTCCCTTGTTCCTCGCAGGCGCGG
This sequence comes from Acidobacteriota bacterium, assembly GCA_003222535.1. GTDB lineage: Bacteria > Acidobacteriota > Vicinamibacteria > Vicinamibacterales > CAVVIG01 > QHWJ01. The sequence continues at coordinate 22,524 of QHWJ01000252.1, forward strand.
CAGCGGCCGCCGTGCCGATCGTGCTGCACCTCCTCAAGCGCGAGCCCGAGGCTCGCATGAAGTGGGCCGCCGTCAGGCTGCTCAAACGTGCGCCGGTCGAGCACACCGCCAGGCGTCACCTGCGCGAGCTGATCCTGCTGGCGCTGCGTGTTGCGGCGTTCGTGCTGCTGGCGCTGGCGTTCGCTCGTCCGTTTTTTGCGACGGGCGCAGCCGTTGCCTCGTCCAGCGTGACGATCGTCGCGCTCGATACGTCGTACAGCCTGTCGGCCCCCGGCCGATTCGAGCGCGCCAGGCAACTCGCGAAGGATGCCATTGCGCGCGCGCCCGCCGGCGATCTCGTCGGCGTGGTGAGCTTCGCCGACGAAGCAGAGATTCTGGCGAAACCGGGAGCGGACCGGGTACTGGCGGCCGCTGCGATTGATGAAGCAGCGCCCGGATTCGGCGCGACGCGCTACAGGGCGGCCTTGTCCGCGGCCTCGCAGAATCTCGACGGCCGCCGGGGCACCATCGTTGTCGTCACCGATCTGCAGGAGAACGGGTGGGATGCGGGCGACCACGCATCGGTGCCGGCCGGAACGACGATCCAGCTGGCGGATGTCGGAGCGCTGCCTCCGAATCTCGCGGTGACCGCAGTCAGGACGCTCGCGGATCGGGTGGTCGCCACGATTCACAACGGCGGCGCGCGTCCCCGCGACGCGCGTGTGCACTTGACGATCGACGGCCGTCCCGCGGGCGACGCCATCGTGTCGCTCGGCCCCAATCAGTCCGCCGACGCGACGTTCGCCGGCGCGCCACGCGGCTCGTCGGCGGCCGTCGCGGTCGACGATCCCGGCGGCATTCAGGCCGACAACGTCCGCTACGCCGTGCTCGGCGGTACGAGCCGGCCGACGGTCCTCGTCGTCACCGGCTCGGGCGACCTCGGCCGCGAAGCGTTCTACGTGCAGCACGCGCTGGCCGCCGGGACGGCGGCGAACGCCGCGTTTCAAGTCGCGAGCGTGGGTGGCGCGCCGCTCGCGGCGTGGACCGACGACCGTCTGGCCGCGCACGCGGCCGTGCTGCTGCTGTCGACCCGCGGGCTCGAGCGCCGGGGACGCGAGCTGCTGGCGTCCTACGCGCAGAACGGTGGGGGCATCTTCATCGCGGCAGGCCCTGACGTCGATGGCGACGTGGTCGGCGACGTCCTGGGTGCCGGCTCGACGCTTCGTATCGTCACCGTGAACGGCACCCGGCCCGCGCCGCGCGCGCTGGCGCCGGGGGACGTCCGGCATCCGGTGTTCCAGGCGTTTGCGGGGAGCTCGGCGACCTTCGGGCTGGTGACGTTTCAGAACGCGGCGCGCATCGGTGGCAGTGCCTGTCAGACGCTGGCGCGCTTCACGACCGGCGACACGGCGTTGATCGAATGTCCGGCAGGGGAAGGACGTGCGCTCGTCCTGGCGTCGGATCTCGACAATCGCTGGAGCGATTTTCCGCTGCACGCGACGTTCGTGCCGTTCCTGCACGAAGTCGTGCGATATCTGGCGAGCGCGCGCGCCCATGCGTCCGATTACGTCATTGCAGATGTGCCGCCCGGCGTGAAGAGAGTGCCGGGGGTCGTCACGGTGACCGGCGCCGGACGCGCGGGCACCGGGCCGCGCCCGATTGCCGTCAACGTCGATCCGCGCGAGACGGACCCGGCGCGCATGTCGGTCGACGACTTTCAGTCGGCCGTGACGCGGCTGAAGGACGCGGGCGGAGCGGAAGCGCGCGTCGAGGCCCGGCAGCAGGAGGATCGCCAGCATCTCTGGCAGTACGCGTTGGCGTTGATGGCGGTGCTGCTGGCTGTGGAAGGCATCGTGGCGAGCAGGACGGTATGAGCAGGATTGGTCGTTGTCGTTCGTCGGCAGAACGGAATAACCGCTCGTGGTGAGCTGGTCGAACCACGAGCGAGACTGCTCGTCCTTCGACAGGCTCAGGACGAGCGAGCGCAATAAACCGTCAGACGCGCGACAGTAAAACAGGTATGGGCGTTATGCAGGACTACCAGGTCATTCACGAGCTGATTGGTCGCGTGCGATCGCGGTGGCGCGCGCTCTGCGCGCTTCAGGCACTCGTCCGAGGCGCGCTGATCGCAGCGATCATCGTCGGCGTGGCGGTCATCGCCGCGCGGTGGACCACCGGTGCGCCCGTCGTGTTGATGGTGATGGCCGCGATCGCGCTGATCATGGCCGTCGGGGCCCTGACCTGGTGCCTCGCGCCGCTTCGCCGCGTCCCGCTCGACAGCAGGGTGGCGCGCTACATCGAGGAGCGTGCGCCGTCGCTCGACGACCGGCTCGTCTCCGCCGTCGATGTCGCGCAGACGAAGACCGCGCCGGCCTTCGCGAACGCGATGCTGGCCGACGCCGCCCGCCGCACCGCCGCCATCGACATCGACACGATCGTGCCGGCCGCGGCGCTGCGCCGGGCGGGCTTCCAGGCTGCCGCCGCGGCGATGGCGCTCGGCCTCGTCCTGTTCGCGGCGCGCGGTCCCGCGCGGCAGGCCGCGGACGCCGCCTCGCTGACGCTCTTCCCCGCGCGGATCGGCCTCGATGTCACGCCGGGGGACGCGAAAGTCAAGGCGGGCTCGCCACTCGCCATCCGGGCGCGGCTGGTCGGCAATCGCGCGCCGGTGATCGCGCAGGTCCAGATCGCGGACGGCGATCGGTGGCGCATTTCCGACATGTCGAGCGACACGCCCGGCTCCTTCAGGCTCGCGATGCCGTCGGTCGGCGCGTCGTTCAAATACCGCGTGGTCGCGGGCGCCGTCACCTCTCCTACGTATGAGATCGCCGTCGCGTTTCCGCCGCGCGTGAAGCGCATCGACGTCGATTACACGTATCCCGCCGGCCTTCGTCTCGAGCCGCGGACCGAGACCGACAGCGGCGACATCTACGCACCGGCCGGCACCGACGTTCGCGTGCACGTCTTCACCGATCGGCCCGCCGCGAACGGTCAGATGACGCTCGGCGACGGCAAGCCGATCGCCCTGGCCGCCGACAAGCCGAACGAGCTCTCCGCGTCGCTGAAGGTGACCGACGACAACTCGTACCGCGTGGCGCTCGCCGATCGCGATGGGATGGCGAGCCCGGGCGATACGGAATACTTCATTCGCACGCTCGAAGATCGTCCTCCCGAGGTGCGCATTTTGAAACCGGCGACCGATCGGTCGGTGACGCGGCTCGAGGAAGTCGACATCGAAGCGCAGGCGGAAGACGATTACGGCGTCGATCGGCTCGACCTGGTTTACTCGGTGCGCGGCGCGGCCGACAAGGTGGTGCCGCTCGAGATCGCGCGCCGCAGCTCGGCGGTCAACGGACGTCACACCCTGTTCCTCGAGGATCTCGACGTCCAGCCGGGCGATTTCATCTCCTATTACGTGCGGGCCCGCGACCTCACGCGCGGCACGCGGCCGAACGAGGCGCGCAGCGACATCTTCTTCCTCGAGGTCAAGCCCTACGAGCAGGAGTTCGCGCTCGCGCAGAGCCAGGGCGGCATGCCCGGCGGCGGCCAGAGCTCGGTCGACGACCTCGTGACCGCGCAAAAGGAAGTCGTCGTCGCGACGTGGAAGCTCGATCGCCGCGCGCAGACCGCGAAGGGCGCGAAGTCCGAGCAGGACATCCGATCGGTCGCCCGCGCCGAGGCCGAGCTCAGAACCCGCGTCGAGCAGACCGCGAGCAGCTTCCGCGAGTCGACGATGAGGGATCCGCGGAAAAGGCAGCCTCAGCGTGGGCGCGGGGGCCAGCCAACGCCGCCGCCGCCACCCGAGCTGAAAGCCGGCGAGACGCTGCCGGAAGAGGACCACATGACCGCCGCCGCGGCCGCGATGGGCCACGCCGTTGTCTCGCTCGACGGCCTCAAGACGACCGACGCGCTGCCGCAGGAGCTTGAAGCGCTCAACCACCTGCTCAAAGCGCAGGCCGACGTGAAGCGTCGCGAGGTCACGCGGCAACAGGCCGGCAACGGCAACGGCAACAGACCCAGCAACTACGACGTCTCGTCGTTGTTCGACAAGGAGCTGCAGAAGTCGCAGCAGACCAACTACGAAACCAAGTCGAGCGCCGAGTCGCGCGAGGATAACCGCGAACAGATGACAGAGGAGGAGCTGAAGCGCGAGCTCGCGAAGCTCACGCGCGATCAGTCCGAGCTCCGGCAGAAAGCCGAGGAGGTCGCCCGCCAGATGGCGAGCCAGCAGTCCGGCCAGAATCAGCAAGGGCAACAGTCGCAGCCGAACGAGAAGTCCGCACAGAAAAGTCCGTCGGGCCAGAAAGGGGAGTCCGGTCAACAGAGTCAATCCGGGCGGCAGGGACAGTCGGGCCAGCAGGGGCAGCAGGGACAGGCAGGAGAGGCGGGAAAGGCTGGACAGGGCAGTCAGCAGTCGTCAGCCGGCGGTCAGCAGAGCGAGAACAGCAAGCGCATGCGCGACGTCTCGGAGGAGATGCGGAACGCCGCGAGCGAGCTGCGCCGGCAGGATCCGGAACAGGCGAGCGCGCGCGGCAGCCGTGCGCTCGACAAGCTGCGCGAACTCCAGCATCAGCTCGAGTCGGTGCGCCCCGACGAGCGGCGCCGGGCCCTGGGCGAGATGCAGCTCGAGGCGCGTCAGCTCGCCGACGCGCAACGGCAGATCGCGTCCGAGCTTGCGAAAACGGCGCAGGGGGACGCCGGCAAGGACGCCGTGCGCCGGCTCTCCGGCGAGGAGGAGCGGCTGGCCGAGCGCGCGCGCAAGCTTCAGGGCTCGCTGAAACAGCAGGCCGAAGGGTCCGGTCAGCGGGCGCAGGGGACACCGGGGTCGGACGTCCGCGACAACGCGCGCACACAGGCCGCCGCGGGCGATGGCGCGAGGGATATGGACCGGCAGCGGCTCGCCGAACGGATGCAGCAGGCGGCGGACGGGATGCGCGCTGCGACCGAAGAGCCGCGGGGCAGCCGCGGCAACGCGGAGCCGCGATCCGGCGACGATGCGCGAGCGCTGTCGGCTCCGGAGCAGGATCTCGCGCGCGCGCTCGACAAGGTCGCCGATAAGCTCGCCTCGGCCTCAGGAACGCAGGACGGCCAGTCGCAAAAGCTGTCCGATCAGCGTGCGCGAGCGCAGGAGCTTCGGGACAAGTTGAACAACACCGGCCGCGAGCTCGACAGGATGGCGCAGGCGGGGAAGGCAGGAGAGTCGGGAAGGGCAGGACAGGCAGGACGGGCAGGACAGACGGGAGAGGCAGGAAGGGCAGCGGGACAAGCAGGACAGAACGGCCGCGGCGGGCAGGGTGAATCGCAGGGGTCCAGCTCCCAGAAATCGTCGGGAGAGTCGGGAAGAGCCGGAGCCGGGCAGGCAGGCGGAGGAAGAAACGGGACGGAGCTGGAGCGGCTGCGCGAGCAGTACGAGCGCCAGCTTCAACAGACCAGGGACCTCGTGGACCAGGTGCGCCGCGACGACCCGGGCTTCGCGCGCGGCGGCGGCGGTGGCTTCACGTTCGAAGCGCCGACCAGCGCGGGCCTGACCGCGCCCGGGACTGAAGCGTTCAAGCAGGACTTCGCGAAGTGGGAGGAGATGCGGAAGCAGGCCACGCAGGCGCTCGACATCGTCGAGTCGACCCTCTCCAAAAAAATACAGGCACAGCAGGCGCGTGATCGGCTAGCCGCGGGCGCGGACGACAAAGCGCCGCCCGGTTACCAGAAGCATGTCGACGACTACTTCAAGGCGATTGCGGGGAAAAAGAAACCGTGACCCGACTGACGGGCGACTGAAGACTGCATGCATTTCGCCTATCCCCTCCCCTGGTGGTTGGTGGTCATTCTCGCGGCAGCCGTCGCGGCCGTCGTCCATGCCGAATACCGCCGCCCGCTCTCGCGGCTCACCGGCGTGCAGCGCGGCGTGCTCATCAGTCTTCGCGTGCTCACGCTTGCGGCGCTCGTGCTGTTTCTCTTCCGCCCTATCGTTATCCGGCCGCCGGCCGGATCGCGCGAAGCGATCGTGCCCGTGCTCGTGGATGTTTCGCGCAGCATGCGGCTGGCCGACGCCGACGGCCAGACGCGCGTTGCGCGGGCCAACATGCTGCTGAAGAACGAGCTCGGCCTCGCCCTCTCCTCACGCTTCACGACGGAGATCTTCAGCGTGGGTGAGAGGCTCGCGCCCGCAAAGATTGGTGACCTCGCGGCCGACGCGCGCCGCAGCGATCTCACCGGCGCGCTGGCGGCGGTGCGCGAGCGCTTTCGAGGCCAGCGCGTCGCCGGCATCGTCGTCTTGTCGGATGGGGGGGACACTGGAAGGGCGGGTGGGTCGGGTGGGGCAGGTGGGGCGGGTGGGGCCGCGGGGGATGCTGGAGGGCCGCCGGTGTTTGCCGTCGGCATCGGATCGCCCGATGGCCCGCGCGATCGTGAAGTGCTCGGCATCACGACCAGCGATCCGCGGCTCGATCATTCGTCGGTCGATCTTCACGTGACGGCGGTCAGCACGGGCTTCGGGCGGACCCCGTTCGCGTTGCGCGTGCTCGGCAACGGCCAGGTGCTCGATGCTCGGCGGGTCGTGCCACCTGCGGACGGGTCGCCGATCGATGAGGTCTTCACGGTCTCGCCGGATCCGCTGAACTCCACGGTCTATACCGCCGAAATCCCTCGCGATGAATCCGAGCCGGTGGTGGAGAACAACGTCCGCCACGTGCTCGTGAGCCCCGCGGGTCGCAAGCGGCGGGTGCTCGTCGTCGAAGGCGCGCCCGGCTTCGAGCACAGTTTCATGACACGCGCGTGGGCCAGCGACTCCGGTCTCGAGATCGATTCGGTCACGCGCAAGGGCAAGAACGCCGACGGCCAGGATACCTTCTTCGTGCAGGCGGGCGCCGGCCGCTCGGCGGCGCTGACCAGCGGCTTTCCGGCGAAGCGCGAGCAGCTGTACGTCTACGACGCGCTCGTCATCGCGAACGTCGAAAGCGACTTCTTTTCGCGGGCGCAACTCGCGATGGCGGCGGACTTCGTCGCCGAACGCGGCGGCGGCCTGCTGGTGCTCGGGGGCCGCTCGTTTGCACGGCGCGGCCTCTCCGCCACGCCGCTCGAAGAAGTGCTGCCGGTGGAGCTGAACGATCGTCGCGGCGGCATCGTGCGCACGGCGCTTGGCGAAGGAGACTTGCCGGCCCATAACAAGCTGACGCTGACGGCGGAGGGCGAGACGCACCCGATCATGCGCATCGGCGGATCGCCGGACGAGACCCGCCGGATGTGGGCGGCGCTGCCGGCGCTCGCGGCGAGCGCGACGCTGGGCGGTCCGCGGCCGGGCGCAACGGTCCTCGCGTTGACGACGGCGCCGGGGGGCGGTGTCTTTCCCGTAGTCGCCGTCCAGCGGTACGGCCAGGGCCGGTCGATGGTGTTCGCGGGCGAGGCGGCGTGGCGCTGGAAGATGATGGTCGCCTCGTCTGATCGATCGTACGAGTTCTTCTGGCGGCAGGCCGCGCGCTGGCTCTCGTCTCCCGCCCCCGATCCGGTGACGATCGCGGTGCCCGACGCGCCGGAGCCCGGCGATGCGATTTCGATCGACGTCGACGCGCGCGACGCTGCGTACGCGCCGGTCGCCGACGCGGCAGTCGACGCGACGCTGACGGCGCCGGGCGGCGAAACCCGGACGATAAAGTTGCGCCACGCGGACCCCGCGAGCGGCCGCTATACGTCCGCGCTGGGGCCCGAGCAGCCGGGGCTGTACCGCATCCACGCAGAAGCGCGTCGCGGGACGACGCCCCTTGGCGCGGCCGATCGGTGGATGTATGTCGGCGGGGCGGACCGTGAATTCGCGGACCCTCGCCTCAACGAAGGGTTCCTGCGCCGTGTGGCCCGAAACTCCGGAGGGCGCTACGTCCGCGCCGCCGAAGCGTCGCGCGTGACAGCGTGGCTCCAGGCGGCCGTGCCGCAGAATGCAGCGCCCGAGCGCCATGACCTCTGGCACGAACCGTGGGCGTTCGGGCTCGTCGTGCTGCTGCTGTCTGCAGAGTGGATCCTGCGGCGGCAATGGGGGTTGCGATGACCCACGGCCGCGGCGACCCTGAAGGGGTTGCCCTAGACGACCACGTCCACGGTGACCCTGAATGGATCGCCCTCGGTGACCACGTCCCAGGCGAGACTGATCGAGTCGCCCTGCCCCGCAACCAACCCTGCACTCGTAGGGCGACCCTTTCCCGCCTCCGCTGGCTCGCGGGACGAGCCAGCTTCGGCGTGGCTCGCCGAAGCGGCGGCGCGAAGGCGGCAGGGTCGCCGGTGCGGCTGCTCGGGACGCTCGTCGCGCTCCTCGTGTTCGCGTCCCCGGCGCACGCCGGCGAGCGCTACGCGCTGATCGTCACCGGCGCGGCGGGCGGCGAGGCATACGAGCAGAAGTACCTCAAGTGGCGCGTGGCCTTCGCGTCGACGCTGCGCGAGAAGTTCCACTACGCCCCGGAGCGGATGATCGTGCTCGCGCAGAGCGAGAGCGACGGGGTGCAGATGGCGACGCGCGAGAACCTGCAGCGTGCGTTCATCGATCTCCGCAAGCGGCTCAACAAGGACGATCAGCTGCTCGTGCTGCTCATCGGCCACGGCACGTCGCTCGACGGCGAGGAGGCGAAGTTCAATCTCGTCGGTCCCGACCTGACCGCGACCGAATGGGCCGACCTCGTCAAGCCGATTCCCGGCCGCGTGATCTTCGTCGATACCACCGGCGCGAGCTTTCCGTTCCTTCGAAGAATGGCGGGACGCAACCGTGTCGTGCTCACCGCCACTGATTCGGCCGCCCAGCAGTTCGAAACGGTCTTTCCCGAATACTTCCTCAAGGCGTTCGACGATGTGGCGGCCGACCTCGACAGGAACAATCGCGTGTCGGTGTGGGAAGCCTTCACCTACGCGAGCGCTGGCGTACGGCAATGGTTCGAGCAGAAAGGGCAGTTGCCGACCGAGCGCCCGCTGCTCGACGACACCGGCGCCGGCGTCGGCCGTGAAGCGCTGAACCCGGGCACCGACGGAGCCGTGGCGCGCGTGACCTACCTTCAACCGGACGCTGCGCTCGCGCTCCCGGCCGATACCGCCGTGGCGGTGCTCGTGAAGCGCCGCGCCGAGCTCGAGACACAGCTCGAAGAACTGAAGGCGCGCAAGGAGTCGACGCCCCCCGCCCAGTACGACGCCGATCTCGAGAAGCTGCTCATCGAAATCGCCAGAGTCTCAGTGCAGATCCGCACGAAATCCTGACCTCTCGGGCCTCAGCCATTAACAGCTAGAAGTCGACCCGTTCCCACGGATCGAGCTGGCGCTTCCGAAAGAGGAACACCCCGCCGAGGCCTGCCACGAAGCCGACCACGTGGGCCGCGAAGGCGACGCCGCCGCTGCCGTGGGTGGACGCCGTCACGGCGATCGCGCCGGCGCTGAAGAGCTGCATCAGGAACCAGAATCCGAGCAGCACGATGGCGGGCAGCTCGATGATCTGGATGAAGATCCACGGCACGAGCGTCAACACGCGCGAATGGGGATAGAGAACGAAATAGGCGCCCATGACGCCGGCGATCGCGCCGCTCGCGCCGATGGTCGGCAGCATGGAGCTCGGGTTCACCGCCACCTGTCCGAGCGCCGCCGCAATCCCGCACAGCAGATAGAAGAAGATGAAGCGGCCGTGGCCGACGCGATCCTCGACGTTGTCGCCGAAAATCCACAGATACCACATGTTGCCGATCACGTGCGACCAGCTTCCGTGGAGGAACATGGAAGTGATGAGGGTCGGCCACGAGAAGTACGCAGGCACTACTCCGTAGATGGTCAGGAACTCGTTCAGCACATCGTGCGGCAGCGACACCTCGAACAGCCACGCGAGCGCGTTGAGAACGATGATCGTGATGGTGATGTAAGGCGTCGTCCGGGACGGAATGACGTCCCGCAGCGGGATCATGCGGTCAATTGTAGATTGCGGATTTCAGATTGCAGATTGATTTCTCGATGGTCACCCGAAGCGGGCTGCGTGCGGCGTGATCGCGGTTCGACGCGTCGCGAAGCGACGCGCGTGACCGGATGCTTCACTTCGCCAGAACACGGCTTTGGAAGATGTCTATGTCTAGACCCCGTGTCCGTAGCCGACCGCCTCGCCCGGCGCGGAACTGGTCGCGGCGACAGACGAGGAGGGGGTGCGGACGTGATCGACGATACGGCGCAGGTCGCCGTCGCCGATCGCCTTGCGGTGCTCGCCGAGCGAAATGACGGCGCGGTATACCTGATCGATTTCCGCGTGCGTGAGGGTGAAGCCGAGCGCCTCGCAGCACGACTGCACGGCGTGCCGGCCGGAGTGGCGACCGAGCACGAGGCGCGACGACACCGACTGGCCCACGTCCTCGGGCCGCATGATTTCGTAGGTTCGCACGTCCTTGAGCACGCCGTCCTGATGGATGCCCGCTTCGTGCGCGAAGGCGTTGCGGCCGACGATCGCCTTGTTCGCCTGGACCGGCTCGCCGGTGAGCGTCGAGAGCAGCCGGCTGGTTTCGAACATCGCCGGCGAGTGGATGCCCGTGTCGTACGGCAGGCGATCCTGTCTGACGCGCAGCGCCATCACGAACTCTTCGAGCGACGCGTTGCCCGCGCGCTCGCCGATGCCGTTCACCGAGCATTCGACCTGCCGCACGCCGCCCTGAATCGCGGCGAGGCTGTTGGCCACCGCGAGACCCAGGTCGTTGTGGCAGTGCGTGCTGAACACGGCGCGACCGGCATTGGGCACGCGGGCGATGATCTCGGCGAAGAAGTCCCGGATCTCGTCCGGCGTGGCGTAGCCGACGGTGTCGGGGAGATTCACCGTGGTGCAGCCGGCCTCAATCACCGCTTCGATGACGCGGCAGAGGAAGTCGCGGTCGCTGCGCGTCGCATCTTCCGCTGAAAACTCCACATCGTCGGTGAACCGGCGGGCGAGCGCGACCGCGCTGACGGCGGCCGCGAGGCATTCCTCGCGCGAGATGCGAAGCTTGGTCGTGAGGTGCAGATCCGAGGTGGCGAGGAATGTATGAATGCGCGAGCGCTCCGCCGGGCCGAGCGCCTGGGCCGCCTCTTCGATGTCCTGCGGCCTGGTGCGCGCGAGCGCCGCGATGACAGGCCGGCGCACGCTCAGCGCAATCTTGTGCACGGCCTCGGAGTCGGCCGGCGACGCGATGGGGAACCCGGCCTCGATGATGTCCACGCCCAGCGTGTCGAGCGCCTGGGCCATGGCAAGCTTCGCCGGGACGTCCATCGAAAAGCCCGGGGCCTGCTCGCCGTCGCGCAACGTGGTATCGAAGACCGTGACGCGTGCCGGAGTACTCATGGCCCTGTTGTAGCCGCCTGCCAGGTAGAAGTCAAAGTGATAATTATTACTCAAAAATAATGACTTGTTATACCCTTCGGCTGTGGATCTGGGCGCGCTGAAGGTCTTCCTCGCCGTCGCGCAGGAACGCAGCTTTTCACGCGCGGCCGCCAAGGTGCATCGCACGCAGCCGGCGGTCAGCCAGGCAGTGCGGCGTCTGGAGGTCGAGCTCGGCGAGCAGCTCTTCGATCGGTCGTCGAAAACCGGGACGCTGACCGAGGCGGGCCGGATGCTCCAGAACTACGGGCAGCGGCTCGTCCGGCTCGCCGAGGAAACGGAATCGGCCGTCCGCGAGCTGCGCGACCTGCAGCGCGGCCGCGTGCTGATCGGCGCCAACGAGGCGGCGGTGCACACGCTGCTGCCGCTCGTCGGCCGCTTCCGCCAGCGCTACGCCGACATCACGATTGACGTGCGGCGCGTCCCCGCGCGCCAGATTGCCGTCGAAGTGCAGCAGGGGAGCCTCGACTTCGGCGCGCTCACGTTTCATCCGGCGGAAGGCGGGCTGCTCGAAGTGCCCATCGGCACCGACGAGCTCGTGCTCCTCGTGCCGCCGTCACACGGCCTGGCCCACCGCCGCCAGGTCGCCATGGAGGACATCGCGCTGGAGCCGGTCGTCGCCCACAACGATCCGTCGCCGGCGCGCGAGCGCGTCCTGCGCCTGTTCGAAGAGCACCACGTGCCGCTCAGGATGGTGATTTCGCTGCCGAGCCTCGACGGCATCAAACGCGCGGTGGAGCTGAAGCTGGGGGTCGCGCTGCTGCCCCGCCGCTGCGCGATCACGGAGATCGCGGGCGGACGGCTCGTCGCCGTGCCGGTCGCGGGCGTGTCGCGCAAGCGTCAGGTGATGCTGGTGTGCCGGAAGGCGCACCGCTCGCACGCGGCGGATGCGTTTCTGACAGTGGCGCAGGAGAAGGGATCTCGGGAATCGGGTAATCGGGTAATCGGGTAATTGATTGTGTTATCGGCAGGCAATCATCCAATCAATTACCCAATCAATTACCCAATCAATTACCAGATTACCAGATTATCCAATTACCCAATTCATGTATGGCAGTCGATCCGCGACGGCGCGCACTTCATCGTACCGATCGAGGAGCATCAGGGTCGGATTCCATTGACCCGAGACGAACCCGTCGCGCAGCGCAGCGGGCAGCGTCGCGGCAATGCGCATCGTTCCCGCCGTGATCGCGCCGGACGTGACGTCGGCGGCAATCGCCACATCGGGCGTCGTTTCGATCAGCGTCTGCAGCCGTTCGACCGCCTCGTGGCTCGCGACGAAGCACGGCAGGCCGAGCATCGCGGCGTTGCCCTGAAAAATCTCCGAAAACGATTCGCCGACGATGGCGCGGATGCCGGCGCGCACCAGCCCCTGCGGCGCATGCTCGCGCGACGATCCGCAGCCGAAATTCGCGTTGACGACGAGGATCGAGGCGCCGGCATACCGCGGATCGTTGAACGCATGCCCCGGATCCGCGGCGCGGTCGTCCTCGAACAGATGCCGCTCGAGCCCGTCGAACGACACGGCGCGAAGGAAGCGCGCCGGCATGATGCGATCGGTGTCGAGCTCGTCGCCTCGAAGTGGCAACGCCCGTCCTTCGATATGGCTGATGGCTGATGGCTGATGGCTCATAGTGGAGGGCTCAGGGCTGAGGGCTCAGGGTTGATGGCCTATGCCGGCACGGCCTCGAGCATCTCCCGTACGTCGACGACTTCGCCGGCGATGGCCGCGGCCGCCACCATCGCGGGGCTCATCAGAAGCGTCCGTCCGGTGGGGCTGCCCTGGCGGCCCTTGAAGTTGCGATTCGAGGAAGACGCCGAGACCTGGCGGCCTTCGAGCCGATCCTGATTCATCCCGAGGCACATCGAGCAGCCGGCGCCGCGCCACTCGAAGCCGGCCTCGATGAACACGTCGTGCAGGCCACGGGCCTCCGCCGCCCGGCGCACCGCCTGCGACCCCGGCACGACGAGCGCCTTGACGTGCGGCGCGACGTGGTGGCCGCGGACGACATGCGCCGCGTCTTCCAGGTCCGACAGGCGGCCGTTGGTGCACGACCCGATGAACGCGACGTCGATCCGCGTGCCCCGCACGCGCTGGCCCGGCCGGAAGCCCATGAACGCGAACGCCTCATCGTCCGGGTCGCCGTCGATCGGCTCGGAGACGGCGACCGACTGCCCGGGGTTGATGCCCCACGTCACCGTCGGCTCGATCGCGGTCGCGTCGAACGTCACGCGATCGGCGTAGGTCGCGCTTGTGTCGGACGCCATCTGCCGCCACCACGCTACCGCGCGGTCGAACGCGTCGCCCGCGGGCGAGAACCGCCGGCCGCGCAGGAAGGCGTATGTCGTGTCGTCCGGGTTCACGTAGCCGATGCGCGCGCCGCCTTCGATCGACATGTTGCAGATCGTCATCCGCTCGTCGATCGTCATCGCGTCGATCGTCGAGCCGCCGTACTCGTACGCGAAGCCGACGCCGCCCTGGACGCCGAGGCGGCGGATGATCGTCAGGATGACGTCCTTGGCGTAGACGCCGCGATTCAGCCGGCCGCTGATGTCGATCCGCCTCACGTTCAGCGGATCGAGCGCGAGGCACTGCGACGCCAGCACGTCGCGCACCTGGGACGTGCCGATGCCGAACGCGATGGCCCCCAGGGCGCCGTGCGTGGACGTGTGGCTGTCGCCGCACGCAATCGTCATCCCCGGCTGCGTGAGTCCGAGCTCGGGGCCGATCACGTGGACGATGCCCTGGTTGTCGTTGTCGGGAGCCCAGAGCCTGATGCCCGCCTCGCGGCAGTTGCGCTCGAGGGCCGTCGTCATTTCTTCGGCCATCAGGTCGAGGAACGGCCGGCGCTGGCTGCTCGTCGGCACGATGTGATCGACCGTCGCGAACGTGCGCTCGGGGAACGCGACGCGCCACCCCTGCTGGCGCATCATGTCGAACGCCTGCGGCGTCGTCACCTCATGTACGAGGTGCAATCCCACGAACAACTGTGTCTGTCCGCTCGGCAGCGTGCGGACGGCGTGAGCATCCCAGACCTTTTGAAAGAGTGTGGCAGGCATGTAAGGGTTTTGTAGCCGCACCCCCGATACGGCCTGCAGCTAGAATACACGGATGCGTGGTTTTCGTGCTCTTCCGGTGTGCGCGACCGTCTTGGTCGCCGCCGGACTCGTTTTGACGCTGCGCGGCCAGACGGCCGGCGACTGGCGGCTCCAGATTCTCGAACATGTCGGGCTGCCGGCGATCGACGAAGGGATGATTGCCGATGAGAGCCATACGCCTTCGTCACCAGAAACGCTCAGGCGCGCCGCTCTGCTCGAAGCGCTGCTGCAGGATCGCGCCGGCGCGTCAGGCGGGCACTACAGGCCGGGCCGGGTCATCGTGAAGTTTCGCGACGAGGCGGCGATGCCGGATCGCCGCGCCGCCGTACGGGCGGCCAGCGACACGGGTGAGATTGCCGTTCGTCCTTCTTACGCAGACTTCGACATCGTGCGGATCGACCCAGCCGAAGACGCCGAAGAGGCCGCGAGCGTGCTGCGCCAGCGGCCGGAGGTGCAATACGCGCAGGCGGCGTACCGGGTCCACGCGTTGTTCGTGCCCAACGACCCGGTGTACGCGCAGCAGTGGAACCTCCCGATGATCAATATGGAGAAGGCATGGGACATCCAGCCGCAGGCGGGATCGGCTATCACAGTCGCCGTGATCGATACCGGCATGGCGTACGAGAACGCCACCATCACCCCGACGCTCCAGTCGTTCAGGAGCAGGAACGGGACGGTGTATCCAGCGCTCGGGCCCGTCGTCATTCCATACTCCGCAGCGCCCCAGCTCGTGTCGGCCACGGGATCCAGCCGCATCGTCGCGCCGTACGATTTCGTGAACGAGAGAGCGACGCCGCTCGATTTCGACGGTCATGGGACGCACGTGAGCGGAACCATCGGTCAGTTGACAAATGACGGCATCGGGACCGCCGGCGTCGCGTTCAACGTCAAGCTGATGCCGGTGAAGGTGCTGGCGAGCGAGTGGGATCTGCTGTTTGCCGGCTTCACGAACATTTCCAACGTGGGCGGCAGCGACGACGATGTCGCGCGCGGCCTTCGGTACGCGGCGGACAACGGCGCGAAGGTCATCAACATGAGCCTCGGCAGCTCGGGTCCCGCCAATTGCGCCACGAACCCGAATCAGAACGACTGTTCCCCCGTCATCGAGGCGGCCCTGCGATATGCGGTCGGCAAAGGCTGCTTCATCACGATCGCCGGGGGGAACGAGTTCGAAGACAACGTGCCGCCCTTCGGCGTCAACCCCACGAGCGTCCTGGCCGAGATCGCGTCGCGCATTCCGGGCGTCGTGTCGGTCGCCGCCGTCGATCGCGGGAAGAACCATGCGTACTATTCGAGCACGGGCAGCTACATCGAGCTCTCAGCGCCGGGCGGATCGGAGCGGGGCTTCGGCAGCGCTGGATTCGTGCGCCAACAGACCTTCGATTCCAATCTCACGGACACGTTTCTGCTGTCGCCATCGGAGTTTCACGCGCCGCGCTTCGATGTGTTCGGCAACATCGGATACATCGGTACGTCGATGGCGGCGCCGCACGTGGCCGGCGTGGCGGCGATGCTGATGCAGCAGGGCGTCACGGATCCGGCCGCGATTGAAGATCTCCTCGAGAAGACGGCGATCGATCTGGGTGCCGCGGGCCGCGACGATACGTTCGGGTTCGGTCTGGTGGATGCGCGCAACGCGCTGCGCGGACTGGGGCTCGCGAAGTGAAGACGGCGATCCCCGCGCTGCTCGTCGCGGTGGCGCTGGCCGCCCCTGCCGCCGCGCAGCGTCCCCCGCAGCGTCCACCCGTCCGTGCGCCCGTACCGCCCGTGCCGCCTGCGCCTCCGATCTCGTTCAGGCCGTTCGTGGTCGGCACCGAGGAGTCGTTTGCGGCGATCGATACGTTCGACGCGGGGTTCGGACATACGTACGGC
>QHWJ01000056.1 GCA_003222535.1 Acidobacteriota bacterium
ACAGTCGGCCGGCCTCTCCCATGCGCTGCTGTCGGAAAAACACGGGCCCCTTCGACGTGAGCTTCACCAGGGCTGAAACAATCAGGAACACGAGCGAGAATGTGATCAGAAATGCCGTGCTGCCGGCGATATCCATCACTCGCTTCGCGGCATCTCGGGCAACCTGCGGCTTCCGGCGCTCGTCTCCGGCATCGAAAAGAACAGCCGGGATCGAGTCGCCATGTGGTGAGTAGACCTCCAGGTGAATCGAGCAGCTGTCCACGTTGTCGGGCGTCAGGCAGCGCGCCAGCTCGGACCGGACTGTGCCGGCGAGGGTCGTTGCGGTCGCTTTTAGATCACGGTCGGCGAGCGATCGAATAAGGCCGAGGACCGAACCCTGCTCGAACCATCCGATCACGTCACCGTCGAGCTTCGTCTGCAACAGAGCCTCGACGGCGTACCCCCAGCGCAATTGCCGTGCGGCGCGGCTGTTGAGGGAGATGAGAACCAGGACGAACGCTTCTTCGAATCGGTCCGCCCGCTTGCGCTCGCGCACGAGCGCGTCCCTGAACAGTTCCTGGCTGATCAGGTGGTGCCACTCGACGGGCCGGTCGCGTCCAAAAGCGCCTGATCGAAGCGCTCTTGAACGTCTGGCCGACGAAGCCGAGCCTTGGGGGAGGTCGATCATCGAGAATCAGATCCTGACCCTGCCGCCCAATCGGACCACACGCACACGCACGTTCCTTGATTGTTCGGCAGGAAGCAGTTTCTTCAGTGCGCGGAGCACCCGCTCCGCGACGAGATGCGTCACTTCGCCGGCTGCTTTGACGCCTTGCGGCAATACGGCGGCGGCCACGTGGCCTTCCCGGTACCAACCCACGAAGTCAACCTCGCGGACGCACGCGTCCAATCCGCGAAAGAGCGCGGCCGCCGTGGCGTCCGTGAGCTTCGCGCTTCGGCCAGCGCTCTGTCGGACGGCGACCAGGACCAGGAGAAGAGACCGCGTCGAACGCTCGGCGCGCCGCCGGTCGACATGCAGAAAATGCCGGAACGCCGCCTCGTTGTAAGGCTGACCGACCTGTCCTCCGCGAAAGCCGGAATAGGCCGGAATCGACTCGAGCTCCATCGGCTGCCTTTGCGCGCGGCGTGCAGGGGATTGCGCCGAGCCACGCCGGCGATGAGATGGCGCTTGCAACACCCTTCTTAACAAGTGACAGCTGACTGGGACCAATGGCTAAGACACAAGCCTGAAGGGACCACGCGCGCTTCGCGGAACCGACGCCGATGTCCGGCCAATCGTCGAAGCCGCTCGAGTCCGCGTAGCGCGTCGACGAACCAGCCGTCACAAAAATCGATGACTGCTGAACTGCACCGCAATTCCGACGTTCCCGTTCGACTGGCGCTCCGACCGGACCACCCGCCCGCGCGCCGCAATGTGCGGTCCCGTGTATCCCGTCGCCGATAGCCGGAACACGAGGAACACCTGCTCGCCCGGATTGATTCTTTCCGCTGTCCGCACGAACGCTCCGTCACCGCTCAGGTTTTCCACGACAGCCGACACCTGCCGGTTCACCCCGAACGAGTGCCGCAACCGCATCAGCGTCTCGAAAGGGCCCGCGAGTCGGTCGCTCTGCCTCCGACCGTCGCTCCGCGTCCAGTCACGGCCCACGCCACGCTCTTTTCGCCGTAGTCGCCGGCGCGTGGTTGAAAACAGTCGGCGCCGTGTTGAGTTAATGAAGCGCGCGGAGTATCAAGCAAAAGTGAGCCGTGAAACAGAGGCAAATGTCTCGATTTGATCGGGATAGAACTGCCCTTCATTGCAGGACAATTATCCCAACGTCGTTGAAGTCGCGTGCAAACTGTGAAGAAGTCGGCGCGCAGTCCGATTTTATTGATGAACTGAAACGGTGAGAGTATCAGCGTCCGTCACGCGAGCTCCCATACTGTCCGTAATAGTCAGCATCCGGTATCCGGCCCTCCTCAACGCGATTCAAAACAGTCCCAATAATCGAATCGGGCCCCCCAAGCTCGGCGACAGCCCGCTCGACGGCGGCGGCTGGCGTCGAGCCGGCGCCGATCACCAGGATGACCGCTCCGACGAGCCGGGCGAGGACCTGAGCGTCTGGAAGCACGCCGACGGGCGAGGTATCGATCAGCACCCAGTCAAAGCGCGCCGCGCACTCTTCGATCACCTCTCCCATGCGGCTGGAGGTCAAGCCCGCCAAAGGCGTCGGGCCGGGCTTTCCGGCGGTCAGCACGCTCAAACGGCTCGACACCTCAACGAAGGGGAGCTCATGTCGACCATCGCGAAGTGCTTCACTCAGGCCCCGATCATTCGGGATATCCAGAACGGTGTGCAGGCCCGGCCAGCGCAGATCGGCATCAATCACCAGAACCCGACGCGCGTATGATTCGCTGAGCGTAAGGGCGAGGTTGACGAGGGTCAGCGTCTTCCCCTCCTGCGGCAGCGCGCTCGTGATCATCACGGTCTTGAGCTGCCTCTGGACCTGATCCTCATGCAGCACGGCTGCAAGCCTGCGGTACTGCTCGAGCGACACCGTACTCAAGGCCCCCGTGACCAGACGAGCCTGGATGTCGGCGCTGTTGGGCAACTTCGCTCTTCGAGTCGCGGTTCGACGCGAGGTGGAAGCCGGCCGAAAGGGTTGTGCCGACTCAAAGGAGTCGGGTGAAGCCGGCTCTTCGAGAGGATGCCGGTCCGGCTCTTCGTTCGGGTACTGATTCAACGAAGAGGAACCGCGCGACTGGTTGGTTCCGGTCTCGGGCGCCGCAGCGCCGCTGGCAACTTCCCGGATTCTCAGTGCCTGATCAATTCGGCTCATTCTGTGATAATCCTGCCTGACGCGCGGAGAGGGAAAGCGGGCGCACCGAGGCGAACCGCCGCTTTTTCATCGAGCTCGACGGCAGTCTGTCGCTGACGCTCGGTTGAAACCTTCGCGCTCCGTTGGTCCACGGATCCTGGCAAACGTCCGTTCTCGACGATGTGCGGCGTTGAATCCGGTGACTCGTCCGGCAACATGCCTGACGCTGTCGATGATGGGTGCTCTCTTCCGGGCTTCAGGCGGAGATCCCGGCACACCTCCACGACGATTGCCCGATCGACGTGGTCGCGTCCGAGCGCCATCCCGCTCACGAGGGCATTGTCACAGATCACGCTGATCGTTCGCGGAATCCCGCCCGAGTACTCGTGAATGAGCGTGACGGCTTCACGGCTGAAGACGCGCGACGCCACGCCGCCGGCAGTCGAAAATCGGCTCGCGATATAGTCAGCCGTCTCCGCCACCTCGAAGGGCTCGATGTGGCATCGAAGCGTCACGCGCTGCTTCAGTTGCCGAAGGTTCGCATCCTCGAGTCGCGCTCCCAGCTCGGGCTGTCCGGCCAGCACCAAAGGGAGGAGCTTCGCGGAGGGCGTCTCGATGTTCGCCAGAAGCCGTATCTCCTCGAGCAGCTCCACACTGAGGCTCTGGGCCTCGTCTATCACGAGCGCCGTTGTCTCCCCGCATGCCCGCCGTTCGCGAAGGAGAGCTTCGAGACGCTCGAGAAGGAGCGCCTTGGATCCACCTGACTCCGGGCCAAGATCGAACTTGAGGGCAAGCAGCCTGATGAAGTCGTCCGTGTGAAGAGCGGGATTATTCAGGTAGATGCACCGGACGTGGCGGCACCTCTCGGATTCGAGCGCCGCCCGTATGAGCGTCGTCTTGCCAGTTCCGGCCTCCCCAATCAGCACCGTGATGGATTTTGCCGAGATGAGCCCGTACTGCAGGATGCTCAGCGCCTCGCGCTGCCCGGCGGTGAGGAACAGGTATTTGGGATTTGCCGTGAGCTCGAACGGGAGCTCGGACAAGCCGTAGAAACTTTCGTACATCGATAGGCCCGCCGTTACGAGCGCAGACGCCAGAACACCAACACGGCGCCGGCTGCCAGGAGAACCGTCGTGCCCGCGATGTCGAGCGCCCAGCGGCGCCGTCTCGCCGCTCGATGTTCACAGTCGGAGCTCATGACCGGAATCAACGCGAGCACAGGCAGGGACAGCACCTTCAGCACTTCTTCTTCGCGCCTGAAACTGGGATCACGATACTCGAGCCCCCAGACAACGAGCAGGCCGAGCACGAATCCCGCCGCCGCGCCGGAGGCCATCACGCCCAGGCGCTGAACCCGGTTGTACGGTCTTTCAGGAAGCGACGCGACGTCCAGGAGCTTGAACTGTTCGCCAATCTGGCGCCGCTCCAGGTTGGCGGCGATCACGGAATCTTCACGTTTCGTCAGAAGATTGACATACGCGGTCTGTAACGTGCTGTAGTCCCTGGTCAGCTCGACAAGCTCGGACTCCCTGGTCGGAAGAATGTCCACCCTGGCCTGATACGCGACAATGGTTTGTTTGAGATTCGCTTCTTCGGCACGGTTGGCGGTCAACTGATGATCGATCACGGCCAGCTCGGCCTGAAGATCCAGGATCCTTTTTCGCTGCGCGGCCTCGGCGGCCGTGATGGGCTTCTCGGGCACCGCTTGCGTGACGCTCGTCGGCGTTTCGCTCTCCAACCGGACGACCAGGTCGGCAATCGTTCGCTCCAGGCTCACGACCTCTGGATGATCCGGGGTGTAGCGCTGCAGGAATGACGCAAGACGTGCGCGCGCCAGATCGAGCTGCTGAGCCGTGCTGGCGGGCGCGGGGGCCTCTGGTGTCGCCAACGGAAGCGGGGCGGGGGGCAGGGGAACAGCCTGTGTATCGGCGATCTGGCGTTCGATGAGCAAGCGACGCTCCTGGGCGCGATTGGTGGACTCGTTGAGGGACTGCAGCTGCAGGTTGGCGTTCTGAATGGCCTGCAGGTTTCCCTGCAACTGTGTCGGGAGTTGGCCTGCATGGCCTTTGCGGTACTCTTCGAGCTTCTTTTCCTGTTCGATCAGACGCCGTTTTGCTTCCTCGAGCTGTGTGGCCAGGAACTGACTGGTGCTGTCGGCCTGGTTCTCCCGGTCCCTCAGGTTCTGCTCGATGTACAGGGAGGCCAATCGCTCAGTCACCTTTCGTGCCGTTTCGGCGTTGTGGCTGACATAGCTCACCCGAAACGAGTTGACCGCCTTGCCGACCGCGCTCGTGATGACGTCATCACGCATCATCTGCACGACATTTTCCATGACCTCCCGCGATCGCTCGGCTTTGTACAAATCCAGCTCCTGGATAATCCGTTCCAACCGGGAGCGACTGAGAATCTGATCGGTGATTGACGGAAGCCGCTCCTCGACGGACTGGCTCACTGTCGGCTTCACGTAGCTGTCGGGCACCCGCTGCGGGATCACCAGGATCAACGCGTCCGAACGATAGCGTTCGGGGGCATACCGGGCGAGGAGCGGTGCCGCGGCCACGCCCAACGCGAACGGGACGAGAATGAGCCAGCGACGCCTGGCGATGAGGCTCAGGATCTCGTCGAGGGTATACGTTCTGGCCACCACGGCGCTTATCGTTCCTCTCTATCTGCCCGGCGGCTCAACGAAGAGCATGAACCCGACGCGAATCCTGTGCTGTTCGAACACGCTCTGCAGGCCGGGCGCGAGGCGGGCCTGCCCACGCAGGTCGTAATAGTAGTACAGGTATTCTGAGTAGAGAGCAAAGGAGCGCTTCAGCGCGTACCTGATTCTGACTTCACCGGTGGACGTATCCAGAGTCTGGGTGCCGCGATTCATGGCTGATGCGCCGGTCGCGTGTCCGGCCGCAGTCGACACGTCAAGGCGGCGCGTGATCAAGCCAGTCAGCCCGACCCGCGCACCGTGTGCGAACACCGGCTCGGTCAGCACCGCCAGGTATTCGACGCCGCGGCGATAATTGCCAGTCGCTCGCCAATTCCGTCGGAATTCGTAATCGACGCTCGCATCACCCTCCAGCCGATACAGCCGCCCCTTGACTACGCTCGGGGCAGGTCCCTCCTCGAGTGCGCTCGGGACAGATCCCTCGACTACGCTCGGGACAGTAGCGGTGGCGACCGCGTTCAATTCGGATTCCGGGAGTTCGAGCGTTGCCGGCGACACGTTGAAGCGAAAGGTGGCACGCTTTACGGAAGTGGCACGCCGCCTTACGAAAAGCGCGCGAGAGTACTCCACGCCCATCGTGACCCGGTGCTCTTTCGTCAGCCCGCCGAACCCAAACTCCCCGGTGCGGTACTGGTACTCGACGGACAGACCACTGTTGCGTGACACAGCGCGGGAGACTTTCGCGGCGGTTGCGTACATCGTGAGATTTGGACGTGCCGCCGTCTGGCGCTGAAAATCAGTGTGGCTGTATTCGGCGGTGGTCGTTACACGAGTTCCGCGTGCGGATCCGAACGCGAGGGCTGTTTTCGTCCCGTACGAGTACGACTCGGTCGCGTCGATCCGGTAGTCCGGGTTCGCGGGAATCGATTCTCCAGGCCCGGGCAGTGCCTCCGTTGGAAACAGCTGATACAAGTAAGAGGGAGAATACGCGGCCGTTTGAGCGATCTGCAGGCTCCCCTGCTTCGGCAGGCGGACGCTCGCTCCCAGTCCGGCGCTATGACTCACCGCGGCTACCTGATCGAGGCGTTGGTAATATCTGAAAGCGGACAGCGCAGTGCCGGCCACCTGCACGCGCCGGCGATTGCGCGCGTAATCAGCGGAGGCCGTCAGCATCGTGGAGAACCCGCCGGACTGCAAATCTCCCTGCGGTACTCGCGAGCGCAACTCCAATGGCAACTCACTATCGAGGGCCTCGTTCACGTCAAACATGAAGTTCAGTCTGTCGCGGCCACCAACTTCGGACCGGGTCGCCCCGAACAAACCGCCTGATGGTCGTGGAACGGCAATGCCCTGGGATAACGCGGGGGTTGCGGCCATCAACGCACAGCAGGTAACGGGGACCAGAAGCCGACCGAGCCTCAGCGCTTCGTACACGTGTGACGCTTTAGAAGATGTCTAGCGGATGAGGATCGTGTCGCCGGGGAGCAGCCGGATGTTCTGACGGACGTTCTTGCCTCGGACAACATCGTTGTAGTTGAACTTGTAGCGACGCTCCTGGCCGTTCTCGTTGCGCACGATCGTCACGTCGCCTTTGTTGGCGCCCTCCAGAAACCCGCCGGCTTCCGCGATGACCTGCAATACGTTCATCTCGCTCGCAAGCGGGAATGTCCCCGGCTTGACGACTTCGCCGATGACGTACACCTTGCGGCTGCGAACCTCCTTGACGATCACGGTCGCGCCGGGCTCGCGGACGAATTTCGCGGCCGCTTGCTGGACGGCGGCGGCCAGCTGCTCCGGCGTCATTCCGGCCGCCGGCACATCGTTGAGCATCGGCAGCGAGATCTTGCCGTCCGGCCGCACGGTGACCTCGGCCGACAGCTCTTTGTCGCGCCAGAACACCACGTTCAGGATGTCTTCTACGCCAATGACGTAGTCCTTGGCCAACGCAGGAGATGCCACAGGCTTGGCTGGACTCGTGCTGGCGCTTTGCGGTTGCCTCGTGGATCGGGCTGAGAGCGGCACGGACAACGCCGCGCACAGACAGATACAGAGTAGGGAGCTCGACGCGGCAATGCTCGCGGCCATGTTGAAAACCCGAGCGGACAATTCAGCAGCTATTGAGAGACAGAGGCGAGCGTCCGGCGGGCGCTTTCCGCGCCGGCCAACCGCGGGTTGAGCTTCAGGGCGCGTTCGAGCGCCTCGCGGGCCTTGGCCTTTTCGCCAATCCTGGCGTATGT
>QHWJ01000057.1 GCA_003222535.1 Acidobacteriota bacterium
AGCATCGGCCGCCCGTCGGGCTTCAGCGCTCGATTCTCCGCTTCGAGCTTCTGTTGACGCCGCAGCGCGCGGGCGAGCTCGACCTGCGTCCGGACGATCGTGAGGAGGCGCGCGTTCTCCCACGGCTTCTGCACGAAATCGCGCGCGCCGCGGCGCATCGCCTCGACCGCGACCTCCACGCTGCCCCACGCCGTCATGACGACGACCGGCAGCGTGGCATCATGCGAGCGCAGCTGCGAGAGCAGATCGAGCCCTTCCTGACCCGAGGTCGTGTCGCGCGCGTAGTTCAGGTCCATCAGCACCGCGTCGAACTCGTCGCCGTCGATCGCCTCGAGAATCGCGGCCGGCGATCCGGCCGACTCCATCCGGTACCCCTCGCCCTTCAGGAGCAGGCGGAGCGCCTCCAGGACGTCAGGTTGATCGTCCGCGATCAGCACACGCGGAATGGCGGGCTCGGATCGCATCGGTGTCTGGTCTTCAACGGGCCATCGTTGAGCAAGTGCCACGGACGTCTCCTGTGTTCAGTCTGCGCGTCGCGATCCGCAATCGGCGGTCCGCCATCCGCAGTCTGGAAAACGGCCGCCGTTTAGACGAGGACGGCCGGCCTTTGGTCGGATTGCCTTCAGTGATCGCCAGCGCGGCTCCCGACCGCCGGCTGAGCTTCTTCATCCACGACCCAGCCGTCGCGAAGCTGGATGATGCGCGTCCCATAGGAGGCGTTCACTTCGGAATGCGTCACCTGGATGATGGTCGCGCCGCTGTCGTTCAGCGATCGGAACAGCTCCATGATTTCCTTGCCTTGCGCCGTGTGCAGGTTGCCGGTCGGCTCGTCGGCGAGGATCACCTGCGGGTTGGCAATCACGGCGCGGGCGACGCCGACGAGCTGCTGCTGCCCGCCGGACAACTGATTCGGATACAGATCTTTCTTCCCGACGATCTGGAAACGGTCCAGGATGTCGGCGACCATGCTCTGCCGATCCTTGCGGCTCACGTTGCGATACGACAGCGGAATCTCCAGGTTCTCGTACACGGTCAGGTTGTCGAGCAGGTGATAGCTCTGGAACACGAAGCCGATGTGCTTCTTGTGCAATTCCGAACGCTGTTTCGGATTGAGACGATGCACCGGCTGATCCATGAAGTAGTACTCCCCGGACCACGCGCTGTCGTGCATCCCCAGGATATGCAGGACCGTCGATTTGCCCGCGCCGGACGGTCCCATGATCGAGACGAATTCACCTTCCCTGATGTCCAGATTCACCCGGCGGAGGACGTAAACGCGGCCGACGCCGATCGGATAGGATTTTTCGACGTTGCGCAGGGAAATCAGCATGATTAATCCGCTCTGAGCGCGACGATCGGATCGAGGCGCGTCGCGCGCCGCGCCGGGAGGTAGGCGGCGACGATCAACACCGTCATCAACACGGCCGAGACTCCGGCGAACGTCGCCGGATCCCCCGCCGTCACGCCGAACAGCAGGCTGTCGAGGATGCGGGTGACGAGCAGGGCGCCGGCAAGGCCGATCGTCACGCCCGCGGCGCCCATGCGCAGCGCCTGGCCGGCCACGAGCGACCGAACGTCGGCCTCCCGGGCGCCGAGCGCCATGCGGATGCCGATCTCGCGGCGCCGCTGCGCGACTGAATACGCCATCACGCCGTAGAGACCAAAGCCGGCGAGCAGCAACGCCAGCCCCGCGAAGGCGCCGATCAGGATCGCCGTGAAGCGCGGCGTCGCCATCGATCGCGCCACGTATTCGTCGAGCGTGCGGATCTCGCCGGCCGCCTGCTCCGGATCCAGACGCGCGAGCGCCTGGCGCAGAGAGCCGGCGGCGGATTGAGGCGCCGCGGTCGTGCGGACCACCGTCGCGAGAAACGGCCACGGCGCCTGCACGAACGGCGTGTACATCTGCGGCTGGCGCCGATCGGTCAGCCCGCCCTGCTTGACGTCGGCGACGATGCCGACGATCGTTCGCGGCGGGGTGTCGTTGTAGCTGACGATGACGGCCTTGCCGATCGGATTCTCGCCCGGCCACGTCCTCGCCGCCATCGTCTCGTTGATGACGATGACGCCTGGCGCGCGCTCGTCGTCGCGCTCTGTGAAGCCGCGACCCTCGACGATGGGAATGCCCATCGTCCGGAAATAGTCCGGGCTGACGCCGAAGAACGCGGCGGACGTGCGCACGTTGGGATCCACCGGGCGGCCCTCGACCCTGAATCCCATGCCGATATCGCTGCCGGTCATCGGGAGCGTGGTGGACACCGCGCTCGCCGTGACGCCCGGCAGCGCGCGCACCCCGGCCTGCAGCCGCCGATAAAAGCGGATGAAGGCCGCCTGGTTCGGGTACCTCGTCTGCGGGAGCAGTATCTGCATCGTGACGGCCCGCTCGGTGACGAACCCCGGGCTCACGCGCTGAAGCTGGACGAAGCTGCGAAGCAGCAGGCCGGCGGAGACGAGCAGCACCAGCGAGAGCGCCACCTCCGCGACGACCAGCACCTGACGCGTTCGGCCGCCGCACGCGCCGCTGCCGCCCCGGTCACCGTCCTTGAGGGCGTCTCCCGGGTTGGCGCGCGAGAGTTGAATTGCCGGCACCATCCCGCAGAGGACGCCGGTGACCATCGTCGCGAGCACCGTGAAGGCGAGGACGCTGCGATCGATGTGCACGGTGTGGAGACGCGGAATCTGCAGCGGGCTGACGCGAACGAGCGCGTCGACGCCCCACCACGCGAGAAGCGTTCCGCCGACGCCGCCGACCGCGGCGAGGACAAGGCTCTCGCTCATGAGCTGGCGGACGATTTGCCCGCGGCTCGCGCCGAGGGCGGTGCGGACGGCGATCTCCCGGCGCCGGACCGTGCCGCGCGCCAGCAGCAGGTTCGCGATGTTCGCGCAGGCAATCAGCAGCACCGCCGACACGGCGCACAGCAGAACGACCAGCGCCAGGCGGTAGCTCCGCACGAGCATGTCCTGGAAGGGACGGATCAGCACGCCGCGCGCACTCCGGCCCTCCTGCGGGTTCGCGGCGTTCACGCGCGCGGCAACCGCCGACATCTCCGCCTGCACGGAAGGCAATTGCGCGCCGCTCCGCAGGTGGCCAATCGCCTTCAGAAACGAGGCGCCGCGCTGGCCGGCCCACTGCGCCGAGAAGCGGGACGCCATGATCGGCATCCAGATCTGCGGCGGGTTTTCCGCGTCGAACGGGAACTCGAAGCGTGCCGGCATCACCCCGACGATCACGATCGGGTCGCCGTCGACGACCGCCGGGCGCCCGACCATCGAGGGGTCGCGCGAGAAGCGCTGCGCCCACAGCGTCTCGGAGATCACCGCCGTCCGCGTCGCGCCGCGCGCGTCGTCGGCCGGCGTGAGGACGCGGCCCTGAATCGGTCGGACGCCCAGCAGCGGAAAGAGATCGGCGGTCACGACGGCCGTGGGGATCGACGCCGCCTCGCCGCGTCCGGTCAGTGTGACCGCGGCCGTCGAGTACGCCGCCATGCGGTCGATCGTCGTCGCCTGCGAGCGCCAGTCGAGGAAGTCGAGATACGCCGTGTCGTCGGGCTCGTTCCTGACCGTGGTGTCGATCGCGACGAGGCGCCTCGCGTCGGCGAAGGGCAGCGGCTTGAGCAGCACGCCGTCGACGATGCTGAAGATGGCGGTGTTCGCGCCGATGCCGAGGGCCAGTACGGCCACGACGAGGGCACTGAAGCCCGGGTTCTTGACGAGGAGTCTGAGAGCTTGGCGGAAGTCGGAAATCATGGCTAATGGCTTAGGGCTAATGGCTATGGACGATGGCCGATCCATTGGCCATAGCCATCAGCCATGAGCCATGGCAGCGTTCTATTCGGTAACGGCCATCTCGGTCTGCTCCTCGACGACGCGGCCGTCGAAGACGTGGATGCTGCGGTCGGCGTGACGCGCGTAGCGCGGATCGTGCGTGACCATGCAGATGGTCGCGCCGGATTGGTGCAGCTCGCGAAGCAGATCCATGACGGCTTCGCCGCTGCGCGAGTCCAGGTTTCCGGTGGGCTCGTCCGCGAGCAGGATGAGCGGCTCGCCGGCGACGGCGCGTGCCACGGCGACGCGCTGCTGCTGACCGCCGGAGAGCTGGCTGGGGAGGTGCTTGGCGCGGTGCGCCATCCCGACACGCTCGAGCGCCGCTTCCACGCGCTGCCTGCGCTCGGCGGCCTTCATGCCCCGGTAGGTGAGCGGCAGCTCGACGTTCTCGAAGACCGTCAAGTCCCCGATCAGGTTGAAGCTCTGGAAGATGAACCCGATCTCGCGGTTGCGCACGCGCGCGCGCTCGGACGCCGCGAGCTCGGCCACCGGCCGGTTGTTCAAGTGGTATTGCCCTTCAGTCGGGGAGTCGAGAAGGCCGAGGATCGACAGGAGCGTCGATTTGCCGCACCCGGATGGTCCGGCGATCGAGACGTACTCACCCTTGTTGATCAAAAGGTGGATCCCCGAGAGTGCGTGCGTCTCGACTTCGTCGGTGAAGAAGACCTTCGTCACACCATCCAGCTTGATCAGCGCCTGTCCGTTCTCAGCCATGCTTCTGTTCTCCCGGCAGGGCGAGCCTTTCGGGCCCGCCAATCGGCGCCCCTGAAAGAGGGGCGCCTACGTTGGGCGTTATTTCAACCGAATGCGATCGTAGGCGTCATACGCCGACATGTCGGACAGAATCACCTGATCCCCGACCTTGAGGCCGGACAGCACTTCGATGGTGTTCACGGAGCTCCGTCCGAGCTTCACCTGAACGCGCTCCGCGTTCGCGCCCTCGTCAGACATCTTGAACAACCCCACGACGCTCTGGTCCTGACCAAACGCCGGCCGGCCCATGAAGAGGACGTCGTTCAGGCGCTCCAGTTCGATCGTGCCGTCGACGCTCAAGTCGGGCACCGCGCCCTTGGGCAGGGCGCCGATGAGCGTGACGTCCACCGTGCGCGTGCCGTTCTGGACCGACGGGTCGATGCGGGCGACGCGCCCTTCGACGATGCCGTTCCTGGTGTCGACCTCGGCTTTCTGCCCGAGCTGAATGTCCTTGGCCTGGGTCTCCGCGATCTTGATTTCCGCCTTGAGGCGGCTCGGGTTCGCGACGCGCGCGAGGTTGGCGCCCGGCGCGACCTGCTGGCCGACTTCAACCGGGACGAGCTGCAGCATTCCGTCGAGGCCCGCCCGAACCTTCAGCTCGTCGCGCTGCTGCTGCGTCAGGCGGAGCAGCGCCCGCGCCTGATCGACCAGCGACTGCTGCACCGCGATCTGCGCGCGCATCGAGTCCGCCTTGCTTGCGAGCTGGTCCTTCGAAATCTGGTTGCGCACGCCGAGCGAGTCGGCGTCGACCTGCGATTGCTTCAGCACCAGGGCGGACACGAGCTGATCCTTGGCGAGCTCTTCGTTCATCTGGGCCTGCATCTTCGCCTTGTTGTAGTCCGCCTCGATGTTGGCGGATGAGGCCCGCTGCTGCAGCAGATCGTTATTGAGCTGCACCTTGATGTTCTCCAGGCCCGCCTCCGTTGCCTGGAGCTTGAGCTGCGCATCCTGCAGCTGTTGCTCGAGCTGCGGGTTGCTCAGCTCGAGCACCACATCGCCCGCCTTCACCGCCGTGCCGGGCCGGAGGATGATTTTTTCGACGCGACCCTGCGTGGTCGCCGGAATCCACCGGATGTCTTCGGGCGTGAGCGTCCCGAGGCCGCGCACCTGACGCACCATCGGTCCGCGCTTCACCGTGTCGGGCCAGACCACGGCGCGTTCAACCGTCGGAGCGGCCGGCTTCAGCCGCGAGAGGCCGAAGCTGACGAGCCCCACCGCCAGCAGCAGAACGGCGCTGTAAATGATCTGGCGGATCCGTTTCTTCTTCGCATTGGACGGGCGGGCAATATCCATGGTTGTTGTCTGGGGTTAGACGGAAATTTTTGCGAAAACGATCGGGCTTTCGCAGGGCAAACGACGCGCCAGCCAGGTCTCTACCGATAAACCACTATAGCGCCATCATTTACCTCGTTGCAAAAGGCTCGAGCGGAGGGGCAAAAGTGTCCGCTCGTGGGACGGCGCAATCCCACTAACGGCGAAGGCACTTGCGGGAGCAACGGCGGAACACATCGGCGATCAATTGGCCTGGCGGCTCGGGCCTATTGCGCGCTCGCCCCCCACGCTCGGAACGGGAGCGCCCGGCCGTCGCGCTCGAAAGCAGGTCGAGCAGCAGCTCGAATTCTGTGGGATGCTGGGATCGAGTCCCGTCATGCAGGAAGCCTTCGGCCTCATTCAGCGGCGTGGTGAAAGTCCGACTGCATTCGGCCGGCGCTGCATCCCTTCTCCACCCCAACGCGGCTGCCGGGTTGGGGACCCAGTGCCTGGCTGCGTTGCTCCTCCCTCAAATATTCCCGATATTGCCACCCCACCGCGCAAAACACGCGCGGCGGGGGCCCCGGTTCTCGGTCGTCACGCCTTGCCAGGGGTCCCCAGCGTGGCAGCCACGCTGCGGGCCCCAGCCGGGCGCATCGCCAGCCTCGGTGCAACGCCGGACTTTCACCACGGGCTGCTGGCGCCCCACGCGAGAGTCGTGCTGATCTCAGGCGAGACCGGCGCGCCGAAAGAGCTCGCGCCCCGATGAAGGGCACCTCACGCCCCATGAGCGTGCTCATCGTCGACGATGAGGGTTCCGTGCGCCAATTCGTGGACCGCGCGCTGCGGGAGGCCGGGTACACGACCACGGTCGTCTCCGACGGCCCGGAAGCGATCAAGGTCGCCGCGACGCTCGATCCGCTCGACATCCTCGTCACCGACCTGATGATGCCCGAGATGACCGGCGACGAGCTCGCGCGCCGGCTGCGGCAGTCCCGCCAGGACTTGAAGGTGCTGTACCTCACCGGGTACAGCGATCGATTGTTCAAGGAGAAAACGACACTCTGGGCAGATGAGGCGTTTCTCGAAAAGCCGTGCAGCGTGAAAGGTCTCCGGCAGGCCGTCTCGCTGCTGTTGTTCGGCAAAGTCGATATGTCGGACCCGAAAGCCTAGACCCTGGAACAACTCTTTCGTAATTCCGAATTCCAAATTCCAAATTCCAAATTCTGAATTCTATCCTCCGCGCGTGTGCATCTCGAGATGGGGATCCTTTCGCAGCAGATCCTGCACCGGCACGAACGCGCGCTGATCGCCGAGCGCGAGGCGATCTTCGGCGCCACGGTCGTCGCGGGCGCGCCAACCGCCGGCGATGAGCGCCCCCAGCTCGCCAGACGAAGCGCCCGCCCGCAGCGGCGCCCGCAGATCGAGGCCGCGGGTCGCATAGAGGCACAAATACCACATCCCGTCGGCGGTCAGCCGGCTTCGGTCGCACGTGCTGCAGAAGGGCGCGGTCGTCGACGCGATGATGCCGAACGTCGTGCCGTCCCCGAGCGCGAACCGCTCGGCGGGGGCTGATCCAGGCTCGGCGATCGGCGCGATCACGCCGTAGTGCCGCGCGAGCCCATCGAGCATGTCCTGCCGTGAGACCACGCGGTCGGGTGACCAGCGGCTGGCGCCGCCGACGTCCATGTACTCGATGAACCGGATCTCGCCGTTGACCGATCGTCCGTACTCGATCAGCGGCACCAGCTCGTCGTCGTTGACGCCGCGAATGACAACGGTGTCGATCTTGAGGCGGCCGAAGGCGCGGCGCGCGGCCGCGATGCCGGCGTGGACGGCCTCGAGCTGGTCGAAGCGCGTCAGCCTGATGAAGCGGTCCGGATGCAGCGTGTCGAGGCTGACCGTGATGCGTCCAAGGCCGGCCGACTTCAGCGCATCAACCTGATCCGCGAGCAGCACGCCATTTGTGGTGAGCGCGAGATCGTTCAGGCCGGGCTTTGCCGCGATCATCCGCACGAGCGACGGCAGGTCGCGGCGCAGCAGCGGCTCGCCGCCGGTCAGGCGGATCTTGTCCACGCCGAGCGAGAGGAAGACGTCGACGAGCGCGCTCGTCTCCTCGAAATGC
>QHWJ01000215.1 GCA_003222535.1 Acidobacteriota bacterium
AGCCACGGACAAAGAAAGCCATGGGCCAAGGAAGCCACGGACCGAGGAAGCCACGGATGACGGAAACGCGAACTCGTTGGGCGACACTCGCTCTGGCCTTCGTTTCGTGCTTGCCCTTTGTGTCCTTCGTACCCTTTGTGTCCTCTGTGCGCGCGACCGCGCAGGGTCCTTCATTCCGGTCGCGCGTGGATCTCGTGAACCTCGGCGTCACCGTCACCGACAGGAGGGGGAGTCTCGTCACCGATCTGACCCCGGACGACCTCGAGATCTATGAAGACGGCAAGAAGCAGACAATCCGCTACTTCACCGCCGGGGCCGGGCCCGGCCCCGCTCTGCACCTCGGCCTGATGCTCGACGTCAGCGAGAGCATGGGCGAGGACATGAGCTTCACCAAGACGGCCTCGATCAGGTTCCTGAACACGCTCGTCGACGCCGTCGACGTCACGGTGGTGGATTTCGACACCGAGGTGCGCGCGGCGCGGTACAGCCAGAGCGAGTTCGCCCGCCTCATCGAACGCATCCGGCAGAAGAAGGCCGGCGGCTCAACGGCGCTCTACGATGCCATTGGCGTCTATCTGGACGGCGCCGGCGCGCAGGATGGCCGGAAGATCGTGCTCGTCTACACCGACGGCGGCGACACCCGTAGCTCGATCTCGCTCCCGGAGCTGATGGATCTGCTCAAAGCCTCCGACGTCACCATGTATGCGATCGGCGAGCTCGAGCACCAGTTCTCGTCCACGAAGAACCAGCAGCGGATGATCCTCCAGCGGATCGCCGAAGTCACCGGCGGTCAGGCGTTCTTTCCGACGGCCGTGAAAGAGCTCGACAGCGTCTACGAGAAGGTCGTCGCCCAGATTCGCGCGCAGTACACCCTCGCGTACGTGTCGGCCAATGAAAAGGCCGACGGCGCGTGGCGAAGGGTCGAGGTGAAGGCCGTGCGCAAGGACCTGCGCGTCCGATCGCGGCGCGGGTACTTCGGGCCGTATAAGCCGTAGGGACTGGGGACTGGGGACTGGGGACTGGGAAGGCGGCTGACACTTTTTGCGTCGTCGTTGGCGGGATCGAGGAAGCGAGCGTCGCTTAGAATGAATCCGACATCATGAGCGACCCGCTTCGAGTGACGCCCACCACGACCGGCGTGTCCCGCGGCGTCGACGCCCGCACGCCGTGGGCGTTTGAGCCGGCCGATGAGCACTGGCACCTCCACGACGAGCGCGAAGTGGCCCATTGGCGCTCGCGGCCTCCAGAGGAACGGCTGGCGCAGGCGCTTCACTATCGCGTGCGGGTCCACGGTCCGTTTTCGGCGCCGACGCGATGGTCGTGGCGGTTTGTCGCGTCCGACGAGTGACGCGCTCGATGGTCGATGATCCGCGCGAACCCGCTGACTTCTTCCTCCGTTTCTGCGAGTGCCTGAACAAAGCCGGCGCTCCACCTTGGGCGCCCATCACCCTGACCCTTAGCCTTCAGCCCTCAGCCATTCAGTTAGCCATCAGCCATCAGCCCTCAGCCCTCAGCCCTCAGCCATAGTACGATTGCAGGTTCGTATGCCCTCCCTCTACGACCGCTTCAACCTCGTCTCGGACTTTATGCTCGCGGGCGACCAGGAGCGCGCCATCGGCGAGCTGGTCGACGGCCTCGAACGCGGCGACACGCATCAGGTCCTGCTCGGCGTCACCGGCTCGGGCAAGACCTTCACGATGGCGAAGACCATCGCGCGCGTGAACCGGCCGACGCTGGTGATGGTCCACAACAAGACGCTCGCCGCACAGCTCTACCAGGAGTTCCGGCGCTTCTTCCCCGAGAACGCGGTCGAGTATTTCGTCAGCTACTACGACTATTACCAGCCGGAGGCCTACGTCCCCGCGACCGACTCGTACATCGAGAAGGAAGCGACCATCAACGACGAGATCGACCGGATGCGGCTCTCCGCCACGCGCTCGCTCTTCGAGCGGCGCGACGTCATCATTGTCGCCAGCGTCTCGTGCATCTACGGGCTCGGCTCGCCCGAGGCGTACTACGGGATGCTGCTGCCGCTCGAGCGCGGCCAGCGCATCGCGCGCGACGAGATCCTCCGCAAGCTCGTCGAGATTCAGTACGAGCGCAACGACCACGACTTCGCCCGCGGCACCTTCCGCGTCCGCGGCGACGTCATCGAGGTCTACCCGTCGTACGAAGAACAGGGGCTGCGCATCGAGCTCTTCGGCGACGATGTCGACGAGCTGGCGTCGTTCGACCCGCTGACGGGGAAGACGCTGCGCCGCCACGACAAGATCGCGGTCTATCCGAAATCGCACTTCGTCGCGCCGCGCGACCGCACGAAGCGCGCGGTCGAGACGATCAAAGAGGAGCTGGCCTGGCGCCGCGGCGTCCTCGAGTCCGAGGGGCGGCTGCTCGAGGCCCAGCGCCTCCACCAGCGGACGATGTTCGACCTCGAGATGATTCGGGAGATTGGCTACTGCCACGGGATCGAGAATTACGCGCGGCATCTCACCGGCCGCGCGCCGGGAGAGCCGCCGCCGACCCTGCTCGACTACCTGCCCGCCGACGCGCTGATCGTCGTGGACGAGAGCCATCAGACGGTGCCGCAGGTCCGGGGCATGTATGCCGGCGACCGGGCGCGGAAGGAAGTGCTCGTCGCCTATGGGTTCCGGCTGCCGTCGGCGCTCGACAACCGTCCGCTGAACTTCGAGGAGTGGGAGCAGCGGGTCAGGCAGGTGGTGTTCGTGTCCGCAACGCCGGGCCCCTTCGAGATGTCCAGGTCACAGGGCGTGGTCGTGGAGCAGATCATCCGTCCGACCGGGTTGATCGATCCGCCGATCGAGGTCCGGCCCGTGAAAGGTCAGGTGGACGACCTGCTGCAGGAGATCCGGGCCCGTGTGAGCCAGCGCGAACGCGTGCTCGTCACGACCCTCACGAAACGGATGGCCGAGGACTTGACGCAGTACTACCACGAGCTCGGCGTCCGGGTCCGCTACCTGCACTCGGACATCGAGACGCTCGAGCGCATCCAGATCCTCCGCGATCTGCGACGCGGCGAGTTCGACGTGCTGGTGGGGATCAACCTGCTCAGGGAGGGGCTCGACCTGCCGGAAGTGTCGCTGGTGGCGATTCTGGACGCTGACAAGGAAGGCTTCCTGCGGTCGGC
Organism: Acidobacteriota bacterium; assembly: GCA_003222535.1. Taxonomy (GTDB): domain Bacteria; phylum Acidobacteriota; class Vicinamibacteria; order Vicinamibacterales; family CAVVIG01; genus QHWJ01. The sequence goes on from QHWJ01000215.1 coordinate 3,146, forward strand.
CGGGTCGCTGATTCAGACATCCGGTCGCGCCGCGCGCAACGTCAACGGCCGGGTGATCATGTACGCCGACGTCGTGACGGCATCGATGCGCAACGCCATTGGCGAGACCGAGCGCCGGCGCGCGCTGCAGGAAGCGTACAACCACGAGCACGGCATCACGCCGCAGTCCATCGTGAAGGCGATCGACGAAGTCATGTCGAGCGTCTATGAACGGGACTACATGACGCCGGATTACCTCCGGGACGGCACGGAAAACTTCAAGACGCAGGCCGAGCTGGACGCCTACCTCGTCTCGCTCCAGGATCAGATGCGCGCCGCTGCCGCCAACCTGGACTTCGAGAAGGCCGCCGCACTGCGCGACGATATCAAGCGCCTGCGCAACCCCGAGCTGGGCCTGGCGCGGCCCGCTCGGAGGGCGTGACCGTCGCGTGCTGCCGTTCATCGGGAGCCGGTTGAAGCAAGCCGCGCTGGAGGTGCAGGAATACGTGCGCCTCGACCTGGCGACGTTCTACGCGCTGTTCACCAGGCCCCGCTACACACACGACATCGTCGAGCAGTTCGATGTGATCGGCGTCGGATCGCTGACCGTCGTGCTGCTCACGGGCCTGTTCACGGGCGCGGCGCTGACGTCGCAGAGCGGGGTCACGCTGGACCAGTTCGGCGCGCGCCCGGTGGTGGGCCGGCTCGTGAGCGCGTCGATGATCAAGGAGCTCGGCCCGGTGCTGACGGCGCTCATGCTGACCGGGCGCATCGGCTCGGGAATCGCCGCGGAGCTGGGCTCCATGGTGGTCACCGATCAGATTTTCGCGCTGCGGGCGCTCGGCACCGATCCCATCCGCAAGCTCGTCGTCCCGCGCGTGCTGGCCGGGATCCTGATGGCGCCGGTGCTGACCGTCATCTCCGACTTCGTCGGGATCTTCGGCGGGTGGATCGTGGCGCGCTTTCAGCTCCAGGTGGCCTCGGGCGTCTACTGGTCGTCGGTGACGCAGGGCCTCTACATGCAGGACGTGTGGATGGGGCTCATCAAGCCGTTCGTGCTGGGGTTCGCCATCGTCACGATCGCGTGTCACGTGGGTCTCCGGACCAGCGGCGGCACCCAAGGCGTCGGCAGGGCGACCACGGTCGCCGTCGTCGCCGGGTCGGTGGCGGTGATTGCGGCGGACTTCTTCGTGACACAGGTAATCCTGGCGGTGTTGTACTAGACATCGTCTGACGCCGTGTTCCGGCGACATGACGCCGGTTTCCGGATAGGCTTTAAAAGCTGTCTTTCATGGTCGAGGCGTCAACGGACGGGCTGACGGCGGAACAGATCCTCAGCGAAGCGGGTGCGCCGGTCATCGTGTTCGATCAAGTGCAGCTCGCGTTCGACGAACAGGTGGTTCTGAAGAACATCAGCTTCACGCTGCTTGGGGGGCACACCAAGATCATTCTGGGCGCCAGCGGCTCGGGAAAATCGACGATCCTGAAGATCGTCACCGGACTGCTCCACGCCGACGCCGGGGTCGTCTGGGTGAACGGCGAACGCGTCGATCGGCTCAACGAGCACGAGATGATGGCGGTGCGCGCCGATCTCGGGATGATCTTCCAGGAGGGCGCGCTCTTCGACTCGTTGACGGTCCGCGAAAACGTGGGCTACAAGCTGTACGAAGAAAGCGACATGCCGATCGAAGACGCGCACCGCCGCGTCGAAGAGGTGCTCGGCTTCATCGGCCTGGGCGAATACATCGATCGGATGCCGTCGGAGCTGTCGGGCGGTCAGCGGCGGCGCGTCGCCATCGCGCGCGCGATGGCCTTCAAGCCCAGAATCCTGCTCTACGACGAGGCGACCACGGGGCTGGATCCCATCACCGCGACGACGGTCGACGAGGAGATCGTCAAGCTGAGGGACCTGGAGCGTGTGAGCTCGCTGGTCGTGACGCATCAGCTCCGCGATGCGTTTTACATCGCCACCCACATGGCCGTGCGCGGCGGCGACGGGAAGGTCAAGGTCGTGCCGGCCACGCGCGAGAAAGAACGCCAGGCCGAGTTCATCATGCTCCGCGACGGCCTGATCTGCTTCGAGGGCGACGCCGACGCGCTGCGCCAGTCGACCGATCCGTATCTGCGGACGTTCTTAAGCTGAGGGTCACCGTATGCCTCGAACACGATCGCTGGCGTGGGCGGAACTCAAGATCGGGCTGCTGACGATCGCGGCGATCAGCATCGCGGCGGTGCTGATTTTCAGCCTGACCGGAACCCGCGGGTTCTTCTGGCAGCGCTACTACCTGAAGGCGCGTCTCCCGAACGCCGCCGGCCTCGTCCCCGGCTCGCCGGTTCGGGTCGCGGGTGTGCAGGTGGGCAGTGTCAGGAGTTACGAGTTCGCGGGCGACCAGGTCGACGTGACGTTCCAGGTGAACAGGACGTATCGCGACAAGATCACGACCAGGTCCACGGCCTTCCTTGGCTCGGTGTCGCTGCTCGGCGAAGGCGCCGTCGACGTCACGCCGTCCACCGCGGGGACACCGATTCCGGAATGGGGCTACGTGCCGTTGGGACGCGCCAAAGGACAGATCGCGGACGTCGCGGAGCAGGCGCTGACCGGAATCGAGGAGATCACGAAGATAGTGCGCGGCGTCGGTTCCGGGAAGGGCACCGTCGGCCAGCTCATGACCGATGATCGTGTCTACGTTGAGCTCCAGCAGTTGGTCGCCACGGCCGGACAGGTGACGCGCGAGCTCCAGCACGGCCGCGGCACGCTCGGCAGGCTGCTGAAGGACCCGAAGTCGGCCAACGCGCTCGAGGCGTCGCTCAAGAACATCGAGGACATGACCCACCGGCTCAACGCGGGGGAGGGCAGCATGGGCAAGCTGCTGAAGGACGAGGCCTTCTCGCAGTCGCTCGGCGGCGCGACGTCGAATCTCAGGGAGCTGACCGGGCGTCTCAATCGCGGCGAGGGAACGGCCGGGAAATTGATGACGGACCCCTCCCTCTTCAATCGCCTGAGCTCGGTCACCGACCGCTTCGATCAGCTCATCACGAAACTGAACGCGGGGGAGGGAACGGCGGGACGGTTGCTGAAAGATAAGCAGTTATATGAGAACATGAATGGAGCCGTGAACGACATGCGAGCGCTGCTGACGGCGATTCAGAAGGACCCGAAGAAATATCTGAACGTGAAAGTGAGCATCTTCTAATGGCGAGAGACGATGGCGGCGGAGCGGGGAACATTCTCCTTGCGTTTATTCTCGGCGCGGTGAGCGGCGCCGCGGTGGCGCTGCTGTATGCGCCCGCCAGCGGACGCGAGACACGCGAGTACCTCGGCGACAAGGCCGAGGAGGCGCGCGCGCGCGCGGCGGAGGCGGCGGCGAAAGGCCGCGACGTGATCAATCAGGGCCGCGAGACGCTCACCACGGCCATCGAGCGCGGACGCGAGGCGTATCAGCAGGCGCGTCGGGAAAACGCGTGATCGTGTGGCGTGACATCTTCCTGGGCGTCATCGCCGTGGCGACGTTGCTGACCGCTGCCGGCCAGATTGCGATCATCGTGGCCGCGGGCCGCATGGCCCGGCGGCTCGACGAGGCGGTGACACAGTTCGAGCGCGACGTGAAGCCGCTGTTCGGCCACCTGAACGCAATCGGCCGCGATGCCTCGCGCGCCGCGGCGCTGGCCGCGGCACAGGTGGAGCGCGCCGACGAGCTGTTCAGCGAAATCGCGTCCCGCGTCGATGACACGCTCAGCACGGTTCATGCGTCGATTCGCCGTCCCGCGCAGGAAGGCCGCGCGCTGTTGAGAGCGTTCGGTGCGGCGATGCAGGCGATTCGCGAGCTGCGCCGGAACGGTCACGCCCGCCGGCGGCGCGGCGAAGACGAAGACGCGCTTTTCATCTGACGGCCGGCACGGTGAAGTGCTCCCTTGTCGAAGGCGGGTCGGGCCTGTGTCCGGTGCCTGCCGATCGGCCAGTTGAAAACTCCAATAGCAACCGCGGTGCGCCGGATTCAGCCCAACTCCTTGTTGACGACGAAGGGTGTGGGTGCTACAACAGCGTCACACCACGGCAACGGAGGGCTCCATGAGTCTGATGACGCGAGTCGGCTGCGGTTCTCTGGTCGCTCTCGTCGTCTTGACCCTTGCCGCGGCTGCCTCCGCACAGGAGTCCAAATCGGCACCGCTCGCCAAGGAGCTCGCTGCCGCGCTCGATGCCGCCAAGCTCGATAGCATCGCCGCCAAGGATCCCTCGGCGCCCGACCTGTTCGTTGCCGCACTTTACTTCCCGGGGACGCAGCTCCTGGTCGTCTCGGCAAAGTACTCGGTCCCGCAGCTGCTGAACGAGCGCCTGACCAAGCGGGAATACCGGGACGTCTACCTCGATCTCAACGGCGCCTCGGTGCCGGACACCAAAGTCTTCATCGAGGATCCCGGGGCGGACGGCCTCAAGGCCAAGCGGGAGGAGAACCAGGCGTTCGACGCCGTCGAGATGGGCGGCAAGCGGACGATGTTCGATGGGGACTGGAAGAAGCAGAAGCTCTCGGAGCCGGAGTACCTGAAGGCTTTCTCGACCGCCGACGAGCGGTACGCGGAGATCCTGGCGGCGCTGCTCGCTCAGGCCAAGAAAACATCGTAAGCGAAAAAAGAGCGCCCTGAAGGTCCGTAGGGTGGCTCGCTCTGGTCGAACGTCGTCGCCAGCATGGGAGCGCACATGCGGCGATGGTGGCGATGAGGCCTGACCAGCCGCGTGACCTGAACGGACCAGCAGAGCGTTCCGCGCCGTTCGCACGCCCAAGGCGCCGGATAGCTTCACGGCGTCGGGTGCAACGGCGCTCTGCGGAATTTAGGCCCCGCCCCGGTGGTCTGTCAAGCTGCCGGCAACGGCACCAACTGCGCCTTCGGCGTCCGACAAACCAGCTGTTGACACCGGCTCATGCGCTCCTCCGTGACGCCGGCGCCGGCGTCACGCTCGCCTGGCAGGCCGCCGGTCACCATATGGTCCCTGACGACTTGACTGTGCACACGACCGGCTCGCGCGTCGTTCGGACACTCCGGAAAGTCGTTCGGACACTCCGGAAAAGGGTGAGCCGTTTGGAGCGGCAGGTCCATGAACGCGATCGGAAGCCGACGGCTCGGTCTCAGAAGAATTTGCGAGAGATATTGAACCCCATGTACCAGTCTTTCGAGCTCGAGCCGCCGCGCGCGATCTGCGCCATCGTTGTCCCGAACGAGTCGGAGAAATTCAACTGAAACTGGTGGCCGCCCGCACGCTTCTCGATGGCGAAGCTGGCATGGTTGACGCCATCCTTGAATCCCGACGCACGCGGGCTCGCCTCCGCCACGAGATAGACCGTCGGCCTCACGCGGATCCTGGTGCCAAGCCCGATCATGAACGTGTCGTTGTGGTCGACCACCTGTTTGGGGAGGGGATTCGAGTTGTTCACCCAGATCGGCTCGACGTAGAACGCCGCCTGAGCGCCGACACGCCGCGAAATGATCGCACCGATCGCGGGTGATTTGTTGTCTTTGAAATTGTTGGTGCCCTCGACCGATGCGAGGACCGCGATCTCGAGTGGCAAACGCTGACCCTGTCTGACCAGCCCGTATTCGCCGAAGAACTCGATCGTCCTGTTGTTCGTCCGGTGGATGCCGATCTGGCCGCTCGGCACGATGCCGAAGCGGTACTCGAGACCGATCGCGGCGCCCGAGTCGATGCCGAAGAGGTCGGCCACGAGATCCCCGAAATCGCCGCTGCCGAGCGGGCGCGTGAAACGATGCGTGACCCGAAAGGCGCTCTTGTATTTCGGCAGTCTGAGGGCTGTCGGGAGGCTGATCAACGTGAAGTCCGGCTCAGCCGGCTTCAGCGCCTCGTCGTCGGTCTCTTGAGCGAACGAGGGCGGCGCCGACAGCAGCAGCAGGGCAACGGCAAGGGACAAGCTGAACGTCATTGAACGTGTCACGGAGGCTCCTATCGATTAGTTGCGTGGCGCGCCAAGAGCGATCCAGCGTTTGAGGATCAGGATCTGCCCATCTGTGAGGTAGGGTCCGCCGAGCGGCATCTGGACGCCGACGATGTCGGGGCGTCCTTCCACTTTGTGAATGATGTAACTGTTCTCAGCGTCGCCCGGCACGACGCGGGTAGCGCCCGGCTTGCGAGCGCTGGCCACATTGACGAGTTGGTCGTAGGCCCCGTCGTGAACCAGGTTCAGGCCTCCCGACGGGTTGCGGCCGACGTTCGTATGGCAGATGATGCAGGCCCGGCGCCCGGCCGAATCCGTCGTCTCGAAAATCTGAGCCTGGATGCTTGAAAACGTCGGCTCGAGGTTTGGTGTGGGCCCTGCGAGCTTCGAGAGCTTTTCATCGCACGCCGCCGCCGTCAGACCCGCGGCCAACACAAGCACGATCATCAAAGTAGGCATCGACCTCCTCGCAGTTTGAGAATCTTGGACCAGGCAGCAAGCGGACTGCCGTGAATGCGATTCGACTCGCCCGAATCCAGCCGAAGCACGGCCGACTCCTCCCGAACGAGGAGGTGACGAGCGTCCGCGTAATTCCTGGGAAGCTGAGCGCATTCCAGCGGCGGAACTCTACCACAACTGGACGATGAGAGATCTGCCGGCGGAGTCTGGTTCCCGCCATTGCTGAAAGGAGAAATCAATCACGGACTCGTGACTCGCGTCGTGGCGATGCTCCTGTTGCCAGGCTGCGCTGCCGATTCGATCTGGTGTCCCGATGTGCCGGGAGAGTCCGACGTCAACTCTCAACTCTCAACTCTCACGTAATACGGCGGCTGGATAAATTCGCGCCGCGCGCCGCGCCGGAAGCCATGCTGCCAATCCTGCTACCGTTGCGAGCAGAGCTATCGCACCGACCAGTGTCATCGGGTCGCGCGGTTCAAGGCCATAGATCAGCGCGCCGACCGGAGCTCCTCCCCCAGCTCTTCTTCGGCACGTTGTGAGCGCAATATCGACCGACAAAGCAGGATGAACTTGCGCAGCAGGTTGGACGAAGTCCTGATCGAAAAGGTTGTGCATGAAGGTGAGCTGATACCTTGACAATCTACAATGGACGCGAGTATTGTCGACGGTCAAGGTATCTCGAATGAGCAAACCCAACGACCTCGTCCAGGGCACATTGGACCTTCTCATCCTCAAGGTCTTGTCGCTCGAGCCCAAGCACGGCTGGGCGATCGCGAAGCGCATCCAGCAGATCTCGAAGGAACAACTGCAGGTGCAACAGGGATCGCTGTATCCGGCGTTGTACCGGCTCGAGCAGCAGGGCTGGATCGAAGCAGACTGGCGCGCCAGTGAAACCGGCCGGGACGCAAAGTTCTACTCGTTGACCACCGCCGGCCGCAAGCGACTCGAGGCCGAGCTGGCGCACTGGAACCGGCTCTCGCACGCGATCAACCTCGTCGTTCGAACCACGTAGCGAGGCTGCTCATGCGCTGGACAACCCGAGCGATCGTCGCGTTTCGTTCGCTGTTTCGGCGACCGCGGATCGAGCGGGAGCTCGATGCCGAACTGCAGTTCCACCTGGAACAACAGATCGCTGAGAACGTCGCCGCCGGGATGAGCGCCGCTGCTGCTCGCGCGGCGGCGCTCCGTTCGCTCGGCAGCATCGCTCACGTGAAGGAGGAGTGCCGCGACTCGCTCGGCCTCAGGTTCCTTGACGAGCTGTGGCAGGATCTTCGCTACACGGGCCGCACGCTCATCAAGGCTCCAACCTTCGCCCTGACCGCCATTGTCACGCTCGCGCTCGGGATCGGCGCCAATACGGCCATCTTCAGCGTTGTGGACGGCGCCCTGCTGCATCCCATCCCGTTTCCCAATCCGGATCGGCTCGTGGCCGTGTACGGCACATCGACGTACGGGGACAGGAACGGTATCTCCTATCCGAATGTTCTCGATTGGCAACGGCAGAACCAGACATTCGAGGATCTCGCCGCCTGGCGCCTCGACACGTTCACGTTGACCGGACGGGGCCGGGCCGAGCATCTGGTCGGCGTCATGGTGTCAGCGAACCTGTTCTCCGCGCTCCAGGTGCATGCGATGGTCGGGCGGACGTTTCGGCCTGATGAGGATCGGCGAGGCGTCGCACCACAGGCCATGATCGGTGAAGGGCTTTGGGTCCGCCGGTTCGGCCGTGATCCGCAGATCATCGGGCAGCCGCTCACGCTGAACGGGCGGGTTTACACCGTCATTGGAGTGGTGCCCTCGATTCTGCGCCTCGACCGCGCAGGTGGATCGTCGTTCGCCAACGACGTGTTCCTCCCGATCGGGATCTACGACGATCCGCTCTTCCTGATGCGCGGCTCAGGCGGGAACACGCGCGTCCTGGCACGATTGAAGCCCGGGATCAGCCTCGCGCAAGCGCAGGCGGACATGAACGTCGTTGCGAAGAACCTCGCCAACGCCTTTCCCGAGTCGAACCGCAGCGTGGGCGTGAACGTGATGATGCTCGAGGACGACGCGTCGGCGATATGCGCCGCGTGCTCTGGACGCTACTCGGCGCGGTCGGTTTCGTCTTGCTGATCGCCTGCGCGAATGTCGCGAACCTGGCGCTTGCGCGATCGTTGGGGCGATCGCAGGAGTTTGCCGTGCGCAGCGCGCTCGGCGCCGGGCGCGCCCGCCTCACGCGTCAACTCCTGACTGAGAGCGTGGTCCTGGCCGTCGCGGGCGGGATGCTGGGGATCGTGCTTGCCGCGTTGGCCACACACGCCGCGCTCGATTTCCTGCCGGCAGTGTTGCCCGTGACGTCTCAGGTCGACCTCAATTTCCGAGTCTTGATGTTCGCACTCGTCGTGCCAGTGGACACCGGTCTCCTGTTCGGATTGGCGCCGGCGCGGTTTGCGAGCCGACCAAACATCGACGAACCGTTGAGAGCGCACGGACGCGGCGCCACGGAGCGATCGCTTGCACAGCGCCTGCTGGTCGTTGGCCAGGTCGGTCTCACATTGGTGCTCCTCGTAGGCGCCGGACTGATGCTTCGCAGTTTGGTGTATCTGCTGACGGGCCGTTTCGGATTCGAGCCCCGCGGTGTCGTAGTGGTACGCACGGAGCTGCCCGCTGAACGCGGTTCCAAACCGGACGCCGTGCGTGCGGCGCTCTCCGATCTCGATGACCGGTTGGCCAGCATCCCAGCTGCGGAGGCGGCGAGCGTCCTGGTTGGATCGATCGTCTTTACCAGCGACACCACGGTGGGCTTCCGCCGAGCGGACGAACCCCGGCCGACGATGCCCAGCGAAATGCGAGAGGCGATGTACTCAGCGGTCGGTCCCGCCTACTTCCGAACGATGCAGATTCCGTTGCTGCGGGGCCGCGGGTTTACGCGGCAGGATGACGCGCATCACCCGGCGGTCATCATCGTTGACCAGGCGCTCGCGCTGAGCGTGTTCGGGAGCCTGGACGTCGTCGGCCAGCGCATCCACAACGGCTTCGAGCAGACGCTCGAGATCGTGGGCGTGGTCGGGCACGTGGCGCACCGCGGCCTCGACGGTGACGCCACCACGCGAATCCGCTCGCAGATGTACGTGCCGTACTCCCAACTGCCGGACAGCGCCACGGCGCTCTTTGCCAACGAGGTCTTCGCCGTCGTGCGCTCCGGCGTTGCGCCGGAGAGTCTCTTGACGTCCATACGCACTACGGTGAGTGCCTTCGATCCGAACGTCACCACGCATGATGAGCGCACGATGTCCGACGCCGTAAGGGGATCGCAGGACCGCCGGAGCTTCTCGCTCGCCGTGTTTGGCATGTTTGCCAGCGCCGCGTTGCTCTTGTCGGTCATCGGGATCTACGGCGTCGTGTCGTACGGCGTGAGCCGTCGCACGCGTGACATCGGCATCCGCCTTGCCCTGGGTGCGCAGAGCCGAGACGTATTGAGCGGCATCGTTGGCGAAGGCGGACGACTCGTCATCATCGGGACGCTGCTCGGCCTCACGGCGTCGATCGGCCTCGGCCGCGTGATCGCGCCGCTCCTGTTTCAGGTGAGGGCGATCGACCCGCTGACACTTGGCAGCATGGTGGTACTCGTGCTGGTGGTCACGCTCACAGCGAGCTACGTTCCTGCGCGTCGCGCAACCCGTATCGATCCGATGGTCGCGCTCCGCTGCGAATAGGGAGGCATCGGTGCGCAGGATAGACGCGCTTTCGACACACTTCCGAGCGTTGTTCAGTCGACGCCGCCTGGAACGTGAGCTCGACGCCGAACTGCGGTTTCACCTCCACCAGCAGGTCGAGGAGAACCTCGCGGCCGGGATGAGCCTCGACGAGTCCTTCACGACGGTCCGCCGGATCGAGCCGCTTGTGGCCTTGCGCCACGAATAGCAGATCTCTGGCAACGCCGATTCGCGGGCGATCGTTCCATCATCGGTCACGACATTACAGGTGGCGTCCCTGGCTGTTCGAGCGGTCGGAGGCGCGCGATGCTGACCTGCTCACGCACCCAGAGCCGCGCATTCGGCTCCGAGCCGCGAAGCGTCGCCGCTCTTTGAAGTGCGCTTTCGTCGAGCGCGGCGCCTTTCCACTTCCCCTGGACGTGCGATCGCATCTCGGACACCGAATCCGCGTGGCGGTGAAACGAGAACTCGGCTCGTGCTTCGATGGCGAACCAGCCCCGGGTGACCGCTTCTGCGAGCGCGGCATCTGCCCTCGCGTGGCGACTGCTGGGGCCGGCCTGACCGTCGATATCGTTGACACGCCCCACGGCGACGATCCCGGCCGCCAACTGCACTTCCAGATATGCCGGTTCGGCGGTGGGATGGGCGTCGAGGACGCAGCCCGTCGGGCGCAGCCATCCGTGAGCGCGCTGAAGGGCATCGACCATGCCCTCATGTTCGATTCATCACAAGGACCACGCGAAGAGCACAACATCGAAGGCACGTCTGGGCGGGCCGAGCGTCGCGATTGTGCCGGTGCGCATGTCGACGTGCCGGCGAAGGGTTGACGGGATCGTGTCCCTGAATGTCGCGATGGCGGCCGGATCGGGATCGATCGCCAGCACCGGCCCCGCTCGTGCCGCGTAGCGGCGGGTCAACCGTCCGTCACCGCACCCGATTTCAAGCACGTGAAGCCCCCGAATGTCAGGGAGCAGCTCATCGAGAACCGCCGTTTCGTTGCCTTCGGGATCAAGTTGCATGAGGTCTCCACGGTCGGTGCGAAAGCGACCCGACACGCCTGCCGATATTGTGCAATGAAGGCGGCGTCTTCGTCGCGTGGGGACGGACGCCCGCCTTTCACCCGCGCCTTCAGGCGTCCCGGGCAGTGGGGGAACCAGTGCGGCCGGCGAGAGCTACAATCCGCCTTCCGGGAAATCCGTGTGGTCGTCTCCGGCGTGGATCATCCGGCTATTCGGAGCACGGCA
>QHWJ01000216.1 GCA_003222535.1 Acidobacteriota bacterium
TGAGCCAGGAGGAAATCAACGAAGTAGCCAGGGCCACCCCGGTCGGTCACTGGGGCGGAGAGGCCGAGATCGCCAAGGCGGTCGTTCTGCTTTGCCAGACCGACTTCATCACGGGCGAGACCATCCGCGTCGATGGGGGGCGGCATCTCGCGTAGTTGCGGCGGAACCGTGTCAGTGAATATTTGAAGGAGGAGCAACGCAGCCCCCGCCGGGGTCCCCAACGCGGCAGCCGCGTTGGGGTGGGGAGGGGATGCATCGCCCGTCGAACGGGGTCCCCAGCGCGGCAGCCGCGCTGGGGGCCCCGAATGCAGCCAGACTTCCACCACGGGCTGCTAGGCCGGGCCGGCCCTCCCGGCCGTCTGAAGCGACTTCGGGAGAAACCGATCGATCTCCTCGTCGGTGAGCACTCGCTCGTCTGCGGTCAGGACCGCCTGAGCCGCGGTCTGGTACGCCTGATGGTCTGCCGGCGGAGCGTTTTCGTAGACGCCGCATAACTCCGTCATCAGCTCGTCCCGTCTCCGCCGCACGGTGTCGATTTCGATCGCGCCATCCGACAAATCCGACAACAGGGCTCGATACTGCTCCCGTATGTGCCACAACCGTGTCGCGCACGAGGCGTGCGCCTGGGTGCTCTTGTCGAGGTCGAATGTCAAATGAAGGAGTAACGTGGCCAGCGCCAGGATCGCGAGGACGGCACTTCCGATCTCGTACGGGTAGCCTCGACCGAACGCAGCTCCCAATGCTGCGACGGCGACTCCGGTCATCAACAGCGCTTCAACCGCCTTCAGCCCCCGATTCCATCGCGAGCGCGAATACGCGATTTGTGCGTGCGCTCTGTGACGATAGACGATGTGGCCGAAGGTCATCCGGAGATGGTCGACCAGGGTCATTTCGAACATGTGCTTCCCCTCCAGAAGCCGTGTGGTTACGGCGCGAGCTCTTCAACCTCCTTGCCAGTCTTCGTCTCAGTTGATGTTGACGCGCCTGACGCGGCGGGAGGCAGATGAGCGTCGACGTGAGCAGCGGACCTGAGAGCCGCACCGGGTCAACGGTGAGCGCTGGATCACTCCCGGATGTACAGCTCGCCATCGAGCTTCATCCCCTTTGCGTCCACGATCTCGACGGCGAGCATGGCTTGCCGGCCGTTGTCAGCCCGCGCAATCAACCGGTTGCCCTGAAGCTGATAGGTGCCGATCGTGATCGAAGAAGCGCGCCACCCTTGCGGGACTCGAAGCGGAGGTGATCCATCCGGAGCGTCGCAGCTCGTACCGCCCGTCGTCGCCTTGTCGAAGGACGAGCCACCAGCCGGGCTCGTGGTTCGACAAGCTCACCACGAGCGTGTAAAGACATCGAGCTCGACACTGCGCCTAACGGGTCAGGGTGGCCGGAGAACCGTGGGCGAGAGCGAGAGCCGCCAGGACCGGAGAGCGTAAGCCTCATCGGCACCAGCCCCGATTATACGCGCACGACAATTCCACTCTCTCGAGACCCCCCGCGTCGGCGGTGTCCCATGACGGAACACCATGCCGATCGTTTTTTGAACACTTCGATCCGGTCTTTTGCAGTCCGCAAGCAAACTCGGCCGTTTTTCGAACGTTTGGCAGAGGTACGGGTTTGGCAGTCCGAGTCTGCTCATGGTCCACAAACGACTCATCCAACGCGCCTGTGCTGGCGTCGCGCTTTTGTGCGTGGCCGGTGTCGCCCAGGCAGCCGACCGTCCCACGTTTACGGCCAGCACGCAAGTCGTGACGCTGCCGTCCACGGTGACCGACGGCGAGAACCGGATCGTGCTGGACCTGACCGAGGCCGATTTCGAAGTACTGGAGGACAACCGGCGGCAGCCCGTCACGTTCTTCGAGACCACCATCCTGCCGATCAGGGTCGTCGTTCTGCTCGATACGAGCGCGAGCATGACAGGCACCGTGCCGCTCGTCCGCACAGCCGCCCGCGAATTCGTCACGCGGCTTCTGAGGGGTGACGTGTGCCGCGTCGGCGCCTTCAACGACAGCGTGCAGTTCGGCGGCGGCTTCACGTCGGACAGAAACCGGCTGGCGCAGGACATCGACACGCTCGACTTCGGTGACACGACGCGCCTCTACGACGCGCTCGCCACCGGCCTCGACGCGCTCGAAGGCGGCGCGGGTCGCCGCGTCATCCTGGTGCTCACCGACGGCGCCGACACCGAGAGCCGCATCGGGCTTCGGAGCGTGATCGGTCGCGCGCGCGCGGACGGTGTGATGGTCTACGCGATCGGAATCGAGCGGACGCACTTCACAGGCACGCGGCCGGTCGTGAGCGCCCAGGACGCGGGGTTGAAGAGACTGACGGAGGAAACCGGTGGCGGCTATTTCGCGCTGAGGAAGACGACCGATCTCGGCACGACGTTCGCGCGGATCGCCGACGAGCTCCACAGCCAGTACGTGATCGGATTCTCACCCGAGCGGCTCGACGGACGGCCGCACGCGCTCGCCGTCAGGGTGAAGCGGCCCGGCCTGACGGTGCGCGGCCGTCGCAGTTACGTCGCCGCGCGAGAGAACATCAGCGGCCACGACTAGGAGCCCGTCGGAGTAATGCCTCACGGGCTCCTAGTAGCCGCGCTTCGCGCGGAACGATCAGGCGAATTCCAACTGTTTTTTCGCCGGAGCCGGCCTACTAGAGGAGTGTGTTCACATTTGTCGGACACGCTCCTGGATGTCGTGCCAGTTGGTTTGCCGCCGTTCGCGTCGGAGAAGACATTCCCCAGCAGCGCGTGTCGCGCGAGAAAACGCATGATTCGCTCGGCCAAACGGCCGTAACCGTGAACCGGGTAATTCCTACCGTCGCGTAATTGTACGGCCGCGACTGAACCGTGAACCACGATCGCGCTGTCAATTCGAACATCGAGGCGACGCGACGCGGATCCCGGCTTGCACGGCGAAGCGCGTCTCACAGCACCAGCACGAAAACGCTCCGACTCGATGGTCCTCGGAGCACGTTTGCAACATTCAAATTCATCCAATGCCGAGTATCGTCATGCTCGCAAGTGGCCTCGTTGTTCCCGTCTGCGCGGTGCGCGTCGTTCGCCGAGCCACGACCCCAATTCGCCGGCGAGAGTTCGAGAGGACTCGCAAGGAGCAGAGGAGTGCTGCTCGAGCATCAGCGAGAAGAGGGCGACGAATGAGGAGACCCTGTGATTCAGCTGGCCAACGAGCTGGAGAATTTCGAAGAGATCGTCAAACATCTGATCCCGAAACCTGGCGACGTCCCCCGGCTCCGCGGCGTGGACATTTACGGCGGCACACTCGCCTTGCACGGTTCGGTGGGCGGAGACCACCTGATCTACGTGGACTTCAAGCAGCGGTTCGATCTCGATCTCAGAATCCGGCAAGCGACCGAGAAGGGGAGACTGGAGGTCATCGAGAACCTGAGGCGCTGCCAGAAGACCGCCGGGATCGCCGTTCTCGATGTATCGGGGCACTGGGTGACCGACGCGTTCATGGCCGCGATGCTGCACCAGGCATTTCTCCTCGGCGCGATCTACGAGCTGGACATGTTCGGGCAGGTGACGAAACGGCTGTTCGAAAACCTCAACACCCGGCTCTATCAGTCGTCCAGCGAACACAAGTTCGTCTCGCTGATGTACGGTGAGATTTCGGAGGATGCCGTGTTCAGGTTCCTCTCGGCGGCGCAGCCGTTTCCGGCCGTCTTCTCGAAGAAGCACGATCGGTTCATGGACGTCAGTCAGGACCTGTGCATCTCGTCACCGCCGCTCGGAATGCTGCCGTCCCTGCATGTGACCGATGGGAACAGGACGGCGAGCCCTCTGGGCTTCAAGGACGACTACAAAATCAACCAGTGGGTCCTCATGGGTGCGGGTGACATTCTCCTGCTGCACACGGACGGTCTGGTGGAGCACTGCAATGCCGACGACGACCATTACTTCCCTGAGTGTCTCGAACAGAAGCTCAGGGATGTCAAGCACGAGACGGCCGTAGAGATCTTCGACGCCATCAGGACGGACCTGGTGGCCTTCAGCGAGCCACGCGACGACATCAGCTTCGTGGTCATCAAGCGGACGTGAGAATCAGGCGACCTTCGCGGACGTGCCTGACGCACCTGACCCGCTCGGCTGAAGCCTTCGCGCTACGGTCTCGCACCACCTGTTTCATAAACGACGCGACACATCCAGGTTGCGTTCGCCAACCATCACCGGAGTGTCCGCCAGTTGGTTGCCGGTTCTCAGAGCGGCGAGATGCGTTTGCCCTCGGCGTCGAAGGTCTCCACGGTCCCGAGCTTCTTCAGGGTGTCACCGACCCGCGCCGGATCGCCGACGGCCACGATCTGCATCCGCCGGGCGTCCAGATACGTCCGCGCCGCCGCCTGCACCTGCTGCCTGGTCACCCCCGACACGCGATCGGGATATCTGTCCCAGTAATCGGCCGGCAGCTTGTACCGCCATCGCGTGACGTGGTAATTCAGCAGCTGCGCCGGCGACTCGAGCGACAACGCGAAGGAAGCGATCATCGATCGCTTCGCGTCGGCGAGCTCCTGGTCCGACACCAGCTGATCGCGCAGTTGAGCGATTTCCGCGAGCAGGTCCCGCAGCGCGGGCTCGGTCACTTCCGACCGCACGCTGGTCGACGCGGACCAGTCGCCCCGGAATATCGGCGCGCTCAGCCCGCTTCCGGCACCGTAGGTGTACCCCTTCTCCTCGCGGAGATGGATGAACAGGCGCCCCGTCGGTCCGCCGCCAATCACCTTGTTCATCACCTGCAGGACGTCGTAGTCGGGATGGATGCGCGAGATGGCCTGCGTGCCGACGATCAGATTCGTCTGCACGGAATTGGGTCGCGCAATGAAGGAGATCTTCGGTGCCGTGAGCTCCGCCGGATCGGACACGGCCGGCGCGGCCGCCCCGGATTTCGGCCAGCCTCCCAGCTTCGCTTCGACGAGCTTGCGTGCATCGGCGGGCGAGATGTCTCCCGCGACGGCCATGCCGGCGTGATCGGGCACGTAGCGCGTGCGGTGGAACGCCGCCAGCGCCCCGCGGGTGGCCGCATCGAGCGCGGCGACGGTCGGCGAAATGCGCGACGCCGGATGCGTGCCGTAGATGACGCGGTTGAACAGTTCCGCGGCGAGGAATCCGGGATTCGCGCGCTGCTGCGTCAGCTGCGCGCGCGTCCGCTGCTGGTAGCGCGCGAGCTCCTCCTCCGGGAATGACGGATGCAACAGGACGTCGGCGGCGATATCGAGCAGCTTGTCGAACTGATCGGTGAGGCTCGTCCCGTTGACGCTCGCTTCGAGGCCCGCGCCGGCGCCCACGGTCAGGCTGGCGGCCATCACTTCGAGCTGCTGCGAGATCTGTTCGGATGTGCGTGACGCGGTGCCTTCGCGCATCAGCGCCGCCACGAACGACGCGAGACCGGGCTGATCGGCCGGATCGTAATAGCCGCCCGCGCCGGGAATGAAGATCTGGAACGAGAGCTGCGGCAGGCGGTGATCCTCGAGCACCATCAGGTGAAGGCCGTTGGGCAGGTCGACTTCAACCGCTTTCGGCAGCTTGATCTTCAGGATCTCGTTCGAGACCGGCACCTTGCCCTTCTTGACGACGCCCTGCGTGGGAGACGGCTCCACCTGCGCCGGCGGCTGCGCCGCCACCGATATCGGGGCGAGTATGAGGGCGATCGCGATGAACGTGTGTAGTGGTCTAGTTTGCTGCGCGCCGATATCGGTTCCCACGCTCGTGGTGAACCTGTCGAACCACGAGCATCCCACGGCTCGTCCTTCGACAAGCTCGGGACGAGCGGATTTGTCTGCCCACCGGGCGAAGCGAGACCACTGCCTGAATGTGCGTGGGGTGCGCATCAGAGGCCTCCTCTCCCAGCAGCCGGCTTCGGTCGCGTGATGACGACGCTCCGGTTCGCATCGCTCAGGTACTGTTGGGCCGCGCGCTGCACGTCGGCGGGGGTCAGTTTCGTCAGCCGATCCCAGCGCGTATTGATCTGGCCCGGGTCGTTGTAGATCAGGGCGTACTCGGCGAGGTTGATCGCGCGCGTCAGCGACTGGCCGAGCTGCCCCACGAATTGCCGGCGCGCGGTATTGCGCGCTTTCTCCATCTCCCAGTCCGCAATCGGGCGCGTTTTCAGCTGCTCGATTTCGGCAGAGATCGCGGCTTCGAGGTCCTCGATCGCCTTCCCGGGCGTCGGCGTGGCCACGATGCGAAGCAGCCGCGGTCCGCGGCTGTCGGGTCCGAAGGCGTTGACGTTCACGGCGAGCTGTTTCTGGCGGACGATGCCCTCGTAGAACCGCGAGCTGCGCCCGCCGGAGAGCACCAGCGTCAGCACGTCAATCGCACCAGCGTCCGGCGAAGGCGTCGGCGGGATGCGATAGCTGACGTCCACGCGCGGCAGGCGTGCGAGCGAATCCTCGAGGGCGAGACGGCGCTCGCCGGTCTGCGGCGGCTGGCTGATGTCCACCGCGGGAGGCGCGGGCTGCGCGGGAATCGGCTCGAAGTACTTCCGCGCGAGCTCGCGAACCTTCGCGTCGGTGACGTCGCCGGCCACGGCGAGGATCGCGTTGTTCGGAGCGTAGTAGGTCTGGAAGAAGGCCGCGACATCCCCGGTCGTCGCGGCGCTGAGATCGTCCATCGATCCGATGACGGAGTGCTTGTAGGCGGGGTTGTCGAAGGCCAGGTCGTCGACCGCTTCGTTCGTCCTGCCGTACGGCTGGTTGTCGAATCCCTGCCGCCGTTCCTCCTGCACGGCGTTGCGCTGGTTGTCGAGGTTTTCCTTGACGATCGCGAGCGAGCGCATGCGGTCGGCTTCGAGGAACATCGCCGCTTCGAGCTGATTGGCCGGCATCGTCTCGAAGTAGAGCGTGCGCTCCTTGTTCGTCGTGCCGTTCATCGTGCCGCCGTTGGCGAAGACGGTATAGAAGTGCTCACCCGGACCGACGTTCTCCGAGCCCTTGAACATCATGTGCTCGAATAGATGCGCAAAGCCTGTGCGGCCCCTGGACTCGTTGCGCGATCCGACGTTGTAGACCACGGCGACCGAGAACACCGGAGCGACGTGATCCTCCGCCACGATGAGCCGCAGGCCGTTCTGCAACTTCGCATCGGTGAACTTGATCGTCGGCGGTGCGATCGCCGACAGGGAGGCGCCGAGCGCGAGCGCGGCGGCGAGGCCGGCTAGACACCGGCGATCGAGACTGCGGATCATGAATTCCTCCTTGCTGATTCTATCTTCTTCGCGGCGACCCTCAGCGTTTTCGCCGGATTGGGAGTGGCCGCCAACCGGCCATTGTTTCGTTCGCGTCGCCGCCGGCATGGCGATATACGCCACGCCGGCGGCTCCCATCGCGAAATGCACATCGAAGGACGACAGCCAGCCGTCCGTGATCGTCAGCTACGCAGTCAGATGGAACTGCATGAACTGAAGGATTCGCTTGATGATCTCGCGCGATGTCTCGCTGTCGTGCAACAGATCGAATGCGTGCGGCCCGTCCGGGTGGTTTACGAGGGTGACCGGCAGGTTGGATGTCAAAGCCTTGAGCACGAAGTCATCGAGCGCCTCGTTCAGGCCGGGCATCCGGTCTTGACCCGCTCGCGCGACAAACAGCGGCAGATCGCGTGGAAGATCGGCCACTGATTTACCGGCGCATGGGTTGACGAACCCGAATTGCTTCGCGGCATCGGCGATCCTGGTGGACCCCATGAAGTCGAGCATGTACCCGTAACAGAGAACCGCACATTTCAGATCATCGCTCCCGCCGTGCATCAGCAGGGACAACGCGGTCGGAACGCTGCCTGAGCACGCCCACAGTCCAATCCTGTTCTCGTCAATGCCGAGTGTCGCGGCGTTCTGCCGAACATAGCGGAGTACCTCGTGAGCATCCGCTGCCGGTTCGGCGTTCGCGTAGGTGATCGCTGCCAATCCGGAGGTGGTCATCAGTTCCGCCCACGAGATGTAC
>QHWJ01000217.1 GCA_003222535.1 Acidobacteriota bacterium
GGGCTTCCTGGGGATCGGTTGAGTGGCCGCGGCGCGCTCGCCGTCCACGGTGCTCTCGGGGAACCTGTCGTTCTGGATCGGAAACAGAGGTGTGCCGGTTACGCGTGAATGCGACCACGAAAACACGAAAGTACGAAGAAGAACACCAAGAAGAGGATCATTTTTTCTTTTTCGTGTCTTCGTACCTTCTTAGTCCCGTCAGGTTTTGACCTGCGGATCGTTGTAGCCATGTCGGGCGTCCTACCTGACCTATCCGACCCACGCGACTCGACGCTCGGCTGAAGCCTTCGCGCTACGGTGTCGGACCCACCTGTCCGCCTGACCTACCCGACCCACCCGACCCACCTGCCCTACGCGACCTTCCCGGCCTTTTAGAACAGCACCTTGACGGCAAACTGCATCTGCCGCGGAATCGAGTTGCCGATGCTCGTGACCGATCCGAAGCCGGGCGCGCTCAGCGCCGCGTTCGGGTTCGCGAAGCTCGGCGTGTTGGTGACGTTATAGCCCTCCACGCGGAGCTGCAGCTTCGCCGTCGCGCCGAGGGACACGTCCTTGAAGAGCGAGAGGTCGAGGCGGCGCTGCGGCGGGCCGTGCAGCGCGTTGCGCGGCGCGTTGCCAATCGTGTTGATCGTCTGAGCGGTGAAGGCCGCGGTGTTGAACCACTGCTCGACGGTCGGGTTCGACAGCGTCGGATCGCCGGACAGGTTCGGCCGGTCGGCGCCCGCGCTCGTGTTCGCGCGCGCCGTGGAATTCGTCACGTTGAACGGCAATCCCGTCTGCCAGTACGCGACGCCGTTGACCTGCCATCCGGCGAGGACGCGTTTCGCGGCGCCCGTGAACGACCCCCCGAACGGGATCTCGTAGTTGGCCGAGAACACGAACCGGTGGCGGATGTCGAAGTCGGCGTCGAAGCGCTCGACGACGCTGACGTCGTTCGGCGACGGCTGTGTCCACCGGGTGTGCGCAAGCACGTAGTTGGAGCCGATCGTCAGACCGTTGCGGTGACGCCGCTGGAAGACGAGCTGCATCGCGTCGTAGGAGGACTCGAAGTCGCTGGCAAACAGGCCGATGGTGGTCACGTTCGGCAGCTGGGCAAAATAGGTGCGCCGCTGCTGGATGGCACCGGGGCCCGGCGGCGCGAGATCGAGGTTCGGCACCGCGAACGCGACGTGCGCGCCGCGCGATCCGACGTAGCCCGCGGCGAACACGCTGCCGGCGAGCTCTTTTTCGGTGATCAGGTTGACCTGCTGCACGCGCGTGTTCTTGAAATCCCGCGCCACGCCGATGATCGTCCCCGACGGGTTCGCCGCGTCGGTGGCCGTCGGCAGCGGCAGCCCATCCGACAGCCGCAGCGACGGAACCCCGCCGGACGCGCCGGTGCTGGTGACCGGCCCGTATGTGCCGACAAACGGCGGGTTCTTCATCAGCGACTGCGACATGTAGTTGAGACCATGTCCTCTCCTTCCCGTTGCGGGATCGACGCGAGTAACCGATTGCATTCCGTTATGTAATCGGTTGCAGAGCCTAGCAGAACCCGCGAGTCGCAGCAACAATTTTGTCTTCCCGGTATGATGTCGTCCGCCGTGTCCAACATCTACGAGGTCGCGAAACACGCCGGGGTCTCGACCGCCACCGTGTCGCGGGTGCTGAGCCAGCCGAGCGTCGTGTCGCCCGACACGCGCCGCAAGGTGATGCAGGCAGTCGAGTTCCTCGACTATGCGCCGAATTCCGCCGCCAAGAATCTCCGGACGCTGCGCACCGGCAAGCTGCTGGTGACCGTCCCGGACATCTCGAATCCATTTTTTTCGTTGATCCTTCAAGGAATTGAAGACGCCGCGCAGCGTGAAGGCTACGCCGTCCTGCTGGGCGACACGCAGCACGACGAGGAGCGCGAGGATCGCTACGCGCTCATGCTCAAACGCAAGGAGGCCGACGGCCTGATCGTCCTCGGCCACCGCCTGCCGAAGGAAGCGGCGGCGCTGGTTCGGGCGATGGCGCCGCGATGCGCGCCCGTGGTCAACGGCTGCGAGTTCAGCCCGCGCCTCGGCATCCCGAGCGTGCACATCGACAACGCCAAAGCCGCCGCCGAGGCGATGGATCATCTGTACCGGCTGGGACACCGCCGCATCGGCATCATCACGGGACCGCTGGTCAGCCCGCTCAGCCGCGATCGCCTGCGCGGCGCGACGGCGCGCGCAAAGCAGCAGCGGGCCGAGCGCGACTTCGTCGTCATGAACGGCGACTTTTCGATCGAGTCGGGCGCGGCCGGCGCCGAGCGGCTCCTGGGCCGGCGCGAACCGCCGACGGCGATCTTCTGCTTCAACGACGAGATGGCGATGGGCGTCGTGGAGACGGCCAAGCGCCGGAGTCTGCGCGTGCCGCTCGACCTGTCCCTCGTCGGCTTCGACGACATCCGGTTTGCCCGCTGCATCGATCCCCCGCTGACGACCATCGCCCAGCCCATGCGCGCGATCGGCGAGGGCACCGTGCGGTTGCTGCTGGAGATCCTGAACGGCGACGCGATCGCGCCCGAATCGGTCACCTTGCCCCATACCCTGACCATTCGTTCGAGTACGGCGCCCCCGCGGGCGAGCCGCCGGTAGTAGGTCAGATAGGTCGCGTAGGTCAGATAGGTCGGGTAGGTCGCGTAGGTCAGGCCACTCCCCACCCCACCTGACCCACGCGACTCGACCCAACCAACCTATCTGACCTACCCAACCCACGTGCCCTAACGTTAAGATGCGGCTCACGAGGTGAACAATGCAGGTCATTCGCCAGCCGAAAACATACGACGTCTGCATCGTCGGGTCGGGCGCCGGCGGCGGCATGGCGGCGAAGGTGCTGTCGGAAGCCGGCGCCGACCTGGTCTTGCTCGAAGCCGGCCCGATGTGGGACTCGGCGAAGGACTCGAAGATGTCGGCGTGGCCCTACGAGTCGCCGCGCCGGGGCGCCGCGACGCCGTCCAGGCCGTTCGGCGAGTTCGACGGCTGCCTCGGCGGGTGGGACATTGAGGGCGAGCCGTACACCCAGGCGGCGGGCTCCAGGTTCGACTGGTTTCGCGGGCGCATGCTCGGCGGCCGCACCAACCACTGGGGGCGCATCTCGCTTCGCATGGGCCCGGACGACTTCAAGGGCCGCAGCATCGACGGCCTCGGCGACGACTGGCCGATCACCTACGACGAGATCAAGCCGTACTACGACAAGCTCGATCGCCTGGTCGGGATCTTCGGCTCGCTGGAGCACCTGCCGAACGAGCCCGACGGCGTGTTCCTGCCTGCGCCGAAGCCGCGCTGCCACGAGCTGCTGATCAAGCAGGCCGCCGACAGGCTGAACATCAGGTGCATCCCGAATCGCCTGTCGATCCTCACGCGGCCGCTGAACGGACGGCCGGCGTGTCACTACTGCGGCCAGTGCGGCCGGGGCTGCGCGACACACGCCAACTTCTCGTCGCCGTCCGTGCTGCTGCCGCCCGCGCTCGAAACCGGGAAGCTGCGCATCATCACGAACGCGATGGCGCGCGAGGTCCTGACCGACGAGCGCGGCCTGGCCACGGGCGTGTCGTACGTGAATCGATCCGACCGCCGCGACTACGCCGTTCGCGCGCGCATTGTCGTCCTCGCGGCGAGCGCGTGCGAGACGGCGCGGCTGCTGCTCAACTCGAAGTCCGGCCGATTCCCCGACGGCCTCGCGAATTCGAGCGGCGTGGTCGGACGCTACCTCACCGATTCAACGGGTCTCGCCGTCTCGGGTCACATCCCGAAGATGGAGCACGGCGTGCCGCACAACGAAGACGGCACGGGCGGCGCCCACCTCTACATGCCGTGGTGGCTCGACAACAAGACGCTCGATTTCCCGCGCGGCTACCACATCGAGCTCGGCGGCGGGAAGCGCTCCGCGCCGGGATTCGGAGTCATGGGCGGCATCCAGCGCTTCAACGGCGTCGGCGGGTACGGCAAGTCATTGAAGGATGACTACCGGCGGTTCTATGGCGCGACGGTGAATTTCGCCGGCCGCGGCGAGATGATTCCGAACGACGACACGTACTGCGAGATCGACCCCCACGTCGTCGATTCGTTCGGCATCCCGGTCCTGCGGTTCCACGCCAGGTTCTCGGATCACGAGGTGAACCAGGCGAGGCACATGCAGGAGACGTTCCGCGAGATCATTCACGAGATGGGCGGCACGCCGCTCTCACCGATGCCTTCCCGCGAAAGGCTCTACGGCCTCGAACCGGTGGGCCGCATCATCCACGAAGTCGGCACGACGCGCATGGGGAACGACCCGGCGACGTCGGTTCTGAACGCGAACTGCCAGGCACACGATGTGAAGAATCTGTTCGTGGCGGATGCCGGCCCGTTCGTCTCCAACGCCCACAAGAATTGCACCTGGACGATCCTCGCGCTGGCGATGCGCACGTCGGAACATATCGCACGGCAACGAAATCAGGGGACGTTATGACATTGCGGATTGCGGATTGCGGATTATTTCGGATTGCGGATGGATCGCGGTGCGAGGTAACGGGGTGCAAGATGCGAGACATGGAGTGGTGTAGGGCGACCCTTTCAGGGTCGCCATTTTCGTGCGGGATGCGCGTATGAAAAAAATCTCTCGACGAGGCGCGCTCGAGTTGTTGACCGCGGGACCGGTGGCGGCCGCAATGGTCTGGACACCCGCCGAGGCGAGGCAGGCGCACGAGCACGCCACGGCCGCGCAGGCGGAGGCGGCGGCGAAGGCGAGCGCCTTCAGGCCGAAGTTCTTCACCGCGCACGAGTACGCCACCGTGGCGGTCCTCGTGGATCTGATCATCCCGCGCGACGAGCGATCCGGCAGCGCCACCGACGCCGGCGTGCCGGCGTTCATGGACTTCATGATGATCGACCAGCCACTCCGGCAGGTCGCGATGCGCGGCGGGCTCGCGCTCGTCGATCGGTTGTCGACCGAACGCTTCGGTCGACGATTCGTGAGCGCGTCGGACGCGCAGCGGCGTCAGCTGCTCGATGAAATCGCATACGTGTCGAACCCCGATCCCGGGCTGAGCCACGCGATCGCGTTCTTCAGCAGCTTCCGCGACTTGACGGCGAGCGGATTCTGGACGACCAGGATGGGCGTCGCGGATCTGCAGTACCGCGGCAACGTGTTCGTCAGCGAGTGGAACGGCTGCCCCGACGCGGCGTTGAAGAAGCTCGGCGTCAAGTACGAATCGTGAGAATTGGTAAGTTGGTCAGTTGGTAAATTGGTAATTGGCGAGTTGTCTAACTTGCCAACTTACGAACCCACCAACTTACCAACTTACCAATTCACCAACTCACCAACTCACCAATTCATTTACGGGCTGGATCATTCTGTTTTCCAGATCCCGAGCTGGCGGCGCAGCGTGACGATCTGGCCGACGTGGTAGGACGCATGATCGACCACGAGCAGGATCTCGCGCAAAAAGGTCTGCCCCGTTCCGTGCGGGATCGTCGCGAAGAGGTCGATCTTCGGGTTCGCCGCGAGCCGCTGGAACGCCTTTCGATCGCGGCGATACGCGGCGACCGAGGCGCTCCACGCGGCCGCCCCACGAGGCGCCGGCGACTTCGGCCAGTAGTCGTCGGGCCACTTCTTTTCTTTGTACTTCGGGTTGACGCAGAATTCGAGGATATCGGTCTGCGCGATCCGGAGGTGTTCGACGAGCTGCCACGCTGAGTACTCCCAGCCGTGTGGCACGACGCCGCGCAGACGCGGCGGAATGCCCTTTACCGCCTCGTCGAACCCGACGTGGGCGTCCCGCCAGTCGAGGAACTTGACCAGCTGCTCACGCAACGCATTGTCATTCGCCATCGGCACACCCGGACCGGCCGTATCACACGGCGTGTTGTCCATCAGGTCGCGGTCCGGCTGAAGCCGGACACTACCGCAGTCCGCAACCCCGCAATCCTCAACCCCGCGACCCCGCAATCCACAATCCGCAATCCGCAATCCGCGCATCCGCCATTCACAACACGCGTATCAGATCCGACCTCGTGATGATGAACGTCTTGTCGGTTTTGAAATCCCGAACAAGGACCGCCGGATTCACCGGCGTGATCATCGTCGAGAGCAGATCCACCGGCGTCGACACGTCCACGAACGGAAAGGCCGGCTGCATGATCGACTCGACCGGCTGGGCCCTCACCGCCGAATTGCGCACGAGCTCCTCGTACAAGTGCGCTTCGTTGAGCGAGCCGACGAGCCGGCTGTCGCACGTGATCGACAGCTGCGAGAAGTCGTGCTCGCTCATGATCCGCACGGCGTGCTCGACCGGCTCGTTCGATTCGACCGAGTACAGCTCGCCCGACAGCCCCGTCGCGACCAGGTCCCGCGCCGTGGTCCCGAACTTCTCGATGAACCCCTTCTCGCGCATCCAGTCGTCGTTGAACATCTTTCCGAGATAGCGCGAGCCGTGATCGTGAAAGATCACGACGATCACGTCCTCGTCCGTGAAGTGATCCCGGAGCTGCAGCAGGCCGGCCATCGCGGAGCCCGCCGAGTTGCCGGCGAAGATCCCTTCTTCGCGCGCGATGCGGCGCGTCATGATCGCCGCGTCCTTGTCGGTGACCTTCTCGAAGTGATCGATCACGTCGAAGTCCACGTTCTTCGGCAGGAAGTCCTCGCCGATGCCTTCCGTGATGTACGGATAGATCTCGTGCTTGTCGAAGACGCCGGTCTCCTTGTACTTCTTGAACACCGACCCGTAGGTGTCGATGCCCCAGACTTTGATCGCTGGATTACGCTCCTTGAGGTACCGGCCGACGCCCGAGATCGTCCCGCCGGTCCCCACGCCGACGACCAGATGGGTGATGCCGCCGCCGGTCTGCTCCCAGATCTCGGGGCCCGTCTGCTCGTAGTGCGCTTTCGTGTTCGACAGGTTGTCGTACTGGTTCGCCTTCCACGAGCCCGGCACTTCCCGTTCGAGCCTCGACGACACGGAGTAATACGACCGTGGATCTTCTGGGTCGACGTTGGTCGGGCAGACGATCACCTCGGCACCGAACGCCTTGAGCGCGTCCACTTTCTCCTTCGACTGCTTGTCCGTCGTCGTGAAGATGCACTGGTAGCCCTTGACGACGGCCGCGATCGCGAGGCCCATGCCGGTGTTGCCGGACGTGCCTTCGATGATGGTCCCGCCAGGTTTGAGCAGGCCGGCGCGCTCGGCGTCCTCGATCATCTGAACCGCCATCCGGTCCTTGATCGAGTTCCCCGGATTGAAGGTTTCGACTTTCGCCAGCACAACGCCTTGGACGAGGCCCTTCGTGATCTGATTGATGCGGATCATCGGCGTGCCGCCGATGGCGTCGAGGACGCTGGCGCAGATTTTCTTCACAGATCAAGTCTATACTGGCCGGAACCACGACGGATTCGACCGCAGAGCTCGCATGGTTCGACAGGCTCACCATGAGCGGCCCATTTCGGCAGGCTCACCATGAGCGCTCATCCTGAGCTTGTCGAAGGATGCGGGCTTCGCGGGCTTTGCGTTTCTATGTGAACAACGTGCCAAAACTCATTTCAGCGCCGGCGGTCGTCGCGGCCGCGGGCACCAGGCCGAAGCGCATCGAAGAGTTCGCCGGCCGCGTCAACTCGGGTCACGCGGACGTGAGCGTGGCGCGCATGACGTCACCGTCGGGCTGGCAGGAACCGGGGCAGCGGCCTGAGTTCGAGGAAATCACGGTCGTGCTGCGCGGCATGTTGCGCGTCGAGCACGACGGCGGTGCGCTCGACGTGCAGGCGGGCCAGGCGGTCGTGACCGCGCCCGGCGAGTGGGTGCGGTACAGCACGCCAGGCGCAGACGGCGCGGAGTACGTCGCCGT
>QHWJ01000218.1 GCA_003222535.1 Acidobacteriota bacterium
CCTCTTCATACGATCCACCGCGGCCAAGCATCGCTATGGCAACAAGTGCCTGCGCATAGTGGGACGATCGAGAACCTGAGGGGCGGTTTGGTAAACCGACCAGAGGCTCGATCAGCCCCTCGCGAATCGCGCCGAATCTCGCGGTTTCCGGCCGCCCCCCGATCGCGGTTCTGTCCTGGCCTGTCCCGATCTTCGGCTTGTCGACGCGGCCACTGCACAATTTGCCGCACCACTGGCACTCGCTGAACCGCGAGCTTCCCGGCACACGTCGCGCCGCCCTGGCACCGAAACGCGGGTTCACCGAGCCTGTCGTGGTCGCGTCATCGTCCGAATCGCCCTGACAAACTACTCAACAGATTGAGTAAAATTACTCAACACGGTGAGCAAACAGGAATACACCCGTCCGCAGGCTGCCGAGCTGCTCCGCCGCTTGGGCGAACGTCGCCGCTTCATGCAGGTCGTCACCGGGGCGCGGCAGGTCGGGAAGACAACTCTGGTCACCCAGGTCGTCGAGCGGGCGCGCCTGCCGTACGTGTTTGCCAGCGCGGACGAGCCAACGCTCCGTGGGTCGGCCTGGATCGATGCGCAGTGGGAAGCGGCGCGCCTGCGCCTGCGCGACACGGGTCAAGGCGGCGCGCTCCTTGTGTTGGACGAAGTTCAGAAGGTGCCGCACTGGTCGGAGGCGGTGAAGCGCCTGTGGGACGCCGACACCCGTGCCCGACGGCCGCTGAAGGTCGTGCTCCTCGGATCCGCGCCTCTGCTTGTTCAACGAGGGCTGACGGAAAGCCTCGCCGGCCGCTTCGAGATCGTGCACCTGCCGCACTGGACATGGGCCGAGATGCACGAGGCGTTCGACTGGAACATGGAGCATTACCTGTTCTACGGGGGCTACCCCGGAGCCGCACCGCTCATCGGCGAGCCCGATCGATGGGCGCGTTACATCCGTGACTCGCTGATCGAGACGACGATCGCGCGAGACGTGCTCCTGCTCTCGCGGGTCGACAAGCCGGCGGTCCTCAGGCGGCTCTTCGAGTTGGGATGCGCCTACTCGGGACAGATCCTTTCGTACACGAAGATGCTGGGGCAGCTGCAGGACGCCGGGAATACGACGACGCTCGCGCACTATCTCGAACTGCTGACGGGTGCCGGCATGTTGGTCGGTCTGCAGAAATACGCGGCCGCCGCCGTGCGGCAACGGGGCTCGAGTCCGAAGCTCCAGGTGCTCAATACCGCGCTGATGACCGCGCCATCCGGCATGGTCTTTTCCGAGGCTCGTCGCGATCGAGAGTTCTGGGGACGGCTCGTGGAGTCGGCTGTCGGCGCGCACCTGGCGAACGCGGCAGCAGCGGGCGACTGCGAGGTGTTCTACTGGCGCGATCGCAATGCCGAGGTCGACTTCGTCGTGCGCGCAGGCAAGTCGATCACGGCGATTGAAGTAAAGAGCGGTCGCGCGCGGGACGGGTTCCGAGGATTGGCCGCGTTCAGTGCGGCGGTGCCGCAGGCGCGTAAGCTGGTGGTCGGCGCAGACGCCGTGTCTGTGGAGGATTTTCTGCGCCGGCCCGTACAGCATTGGGTGACACGATGAGGCCGCGTTCGTCGGGCGCTTGTTTGCAGTGATCATGGAGGAGCTCAACAGACGACGCTGCCACACGTCTAGCGAGGATGAAATGAAACCGCAGACAGTGCCGATCGTTGTTCTTGCCGCAATCTGGTGCGGCGGCTGCTCGTCCCCGTCCGCGCCTTCGGTCGAGACGGTCTACGAGCTCCGGATCGCCGAGTCGCCGTCGTGCGCGGGGATGGTCAGAGACCCGGCCAACTTCTTCAAGTTCGGTGTCGTGACGGTGCACGTGAAGGGATCGTTCTCGGAGGGCACCTTTCTGCTGGTCGACGACAGCCTCGCCGTTTTCGGGCCTCAGTGCACCAATAATTCACGGCCGGCGCTCCGGCTGGTGAATTCGAGCGCCGGAGCAGGCGCGGTTTCAGGACGGCTGGACGGTGGCGTCTGGTCGGCCACCGCTTGTGTCGGCAGCTACGTTGGCGCTCAAGGTGCGGTAAACGGAACGCGTGACGCCACGTCGGCCAGTGGACTGCTCAGCGGGTCGCTCGTCAACGGCGTCTTTGCCTTGAACTTCGCCGGCTCGTGTGCCGCCACCGACCACACATGGTCGCTCAGGCCTGCTGGCGCGCAGCCCTGACGATCGAATCAGCCGAGCGGTCGACGTCGGTGGTCGGTCGTCGGTCGTCGACCGGTCAGACACCGAGATATGCGTCGCGTCGAGGTGGTGCGAGCGCGAGCCGCCGAGCCAGCAGATGCCATCTTCCTGAACGATCCGCGGCGCTTCGCGGATAATCTGGCCATACGGGGACGCCATGCTCGTCGACCTTCTCAACCTCTTGCGAGAACATCCGCCGTTCACCGGCCAGCGCGGGCGCCGCGATCCTGACCCTGACGCTCACACTCGGCGCAGGCGCTTCGATTTTCGCGGTCGTAGATGCTGCCATCGTGCTCACGCCGCCACCTTTCACGAATCCCGATAACCTACTTGGAAGAACCATGGGTCCTCAAGCACGAACGATCTGGGACAGCTTGGAATTCCGCACGCCGGCTATCCTTCGTGCGACCGAGAGCCTCTCGGAGGCGGAGCTGCGCTGGCAGCCGCCGAACGCCGGGAACTCGATCGCCTGGTTGCTGTGGCACATTCCGGAGGTCGAAGATAATTGGGTTCGAGACAAGCTGCTCAATCTTCCGAAACGGTACCCGTTTGGCGTATCAGTGAAGGCCCACTCCCATGGCGAGTGGCCGAGCAAGAACGCGCTGCTCTCGTACTTTCGCGAAGTGCGGGCATTGACCAAAGATCGGCTCGAACAGACACGTGAGGAAGAATTCGATCGGATGATTGCCGATGAACACTTCGGCTCAATCACCGTGCGCCAGGCATGGGGTGGCGTCCTCACGAGTTGCGCCTGGCACGGCGGGCAAATCATCTTTATCGTCAATAGACTGCTCGCGAAGGCGGGCGCGTCAGTGACGAGCTCATAAGGATGCCGACAGGGACGTCGCCTGACTGTCGGCGAGCACCTGATCACGCTGCCAGCATGGTACGTGGCAACGAAAATTGGCGCCCATTCTGAACACCTTTCTTGCACTCGATCGCGTGTTCTAATGCCGCAGCAGACGACCAACGCGATGGTGCTGACTGTTGAGTTGACGGGTACGGAGGAAGGGATCGGCACCTTCACACTAATTCGGGGCACGCCGGGGCGGGTCGTGAAGTGCCTTCTGCCGTTACACACAGTGGTGAGCTGTTTGGGCCGCGATTCCCGCATTGCCAGGTAGCGGCCCAGAACGCGGGCAAGTGGGCGCGACGCGGAGGACAAAATGAGATCGGCGGTTTCGCTCGCTCTGGTCACATCGCTGATCGGATCGGCGCTTCCAGTAGCGGCACAACAGCACACGCCAATGGCTGGTCCCATCGCCCCTTCAATCACTCGGGAAGCGACACGATTCGCGACCGTCGAGCAAAGCAAACCCGTCGACTCCGAGTGGTCGCGGGTGCGCAAACTTGCACCAGGAACCGAACTCATCGTGATCGTCAAGGGCTCACAGCCATCGAACCGGTATTTCGTGGCGGGAGACGAGTCCGACCTGACGGTGTTGAATGTGGGCGCCCCGTCGCTCCCCACCGCCGCAAGGGACGTCTTGCGCGACCTTGCCTCAACCCACCCGGAATATTTTCTGGCCGCGCAAAAAGGCGGCCAGTTCGCGGTGCAGAAAAACGTGCGCGTGGGACCAGACGGCGTGTTCGTGGCCGATCGGAAGGTCGCGGATCTTGCGCAGATCGTCGAGCAATACGGACGACACGACATCACCGAGATCACGACCGCGAAGATCGAATCTAACCCGGTGGGATGTGCCCTCGCTGGTTACTACGGCGGAGGTATCGTCGGAGGCATTCCCGGAACCGTAATCGGCGGCGCTGTGGGCAGGGATACGGGACCCGCGCTCGTGGGAATGATGGTTGGTTGGTCCATGGGCGCGGTCTACGTGTACCGCAAGTGCAGGCACAAGCCTGAAAAGCTGATCTACTCCGCACCGTAAGGATCGGCGCTTACCAAACCCTGTAGGGTACGTAAATTCGATCATGCTGCGCGCCCGTACTCGTGAAGCAGTCCACCCAATCGATCTCGCCGCGTTACACGCAGGGATCGCGATCTCGGCAGTGATTCGACGGCTGAACGCGTAGGAATCGGCGACGCCAGATTCAGGCTTCGATGCGGTCGGTGATGATTGTAGTGATCCGCGAACACTCCAAGCACGCGCTCGAGATGACGGGCGTTGCGAATCAGCATCCAATCACCAGCGGTCAAAGAGGCTCGCGTGGGTAGCTCGCGTGCGTAGCGCCGCAACTCGCTGGAACAAAAGCCACTTCAGAGTAAGGCCACTGCTCTTCTAAGCCGGGGGTCGCAGGTTCGAGTCCTGCCGGGCGCGCCAGCTCCGCTTCGCGAGCTGGCCGCGTCCGCCCGTTCTCGGGAAGCGCCGCGACTCGCTTCACTCGCCGCGAGCGGTTCCGAGTCCTGCCGGGCGCGCCACAGTCTTGCTCGTTGACGTCAGAGCGCTTCCAGCGTCGGCACAACCAGGGAGCGGAATCGCGCGTCAACTTCCCTCGGCGACAACGCCGCCTCGCCGTCGACCCACCAGTTCAAAACGAGCACGAACGTCGATGCGACGTGCCGGGCGACGAGATCGGCCGGCATCCGCGGCGGCGATCGACGGCCACGAATCACCAGCGCAATATCCTCGGCAATCAGATCCGCAAGCACGTCCCGCAGGTGGTCGTGCATGACGATGCGCCCCGCGCGCATCATCTTCGGACCGTCGGCACGACGATGCTGGTTGACGTATTCGAGAATCGGAAGGCTGAACGCGATGACCTGTTCGAGTGCGTCGCAGACACGGGGCCGGCCGTGAACCGAGCGCAGCATCTCGTGAATGCCGCTTTCGAGAAGGTCCTTCTTGTCGCGGAAATGCGCGTAGAAGGTGGACCTTCCGACGTTGGCGCGGTCGAGGATCTCTTTTACGGCAATCGAATCGTATGGCTTTTCGCGGGCGAGGCCGATCAACGCGGCGCGCAGTGATGTCTTTGTTCTCTGTACCCGCCGATCACCCGTTTCCGGACGATTGGCGCCGGATGTCCGGTTTCGCACTTCTCGAGTTGGTGTGTTCTTCACAATTGGGCGGTTCAAGTCTACGCTGGCAGGCAGCGATGACGACATCATCTCTTGATCCACCGGGCACGACGGGCCGCGTGCTGCACTGGGCCGCGCGCTACGACCTGCTCGTCTGGCTGCTGACGCACGGAAGAGATCGGGCGTTCCGGGAGAAGCTCGTCGCCCTGGCGCGCCTGTCACCTGGTGAGTCGGTACTGGATATAGGGTGCGGAACGGGAAGCCTTGGCCTTGCCGCGAAGCGCCAGGTCGGCGCGACGGGCGAGGTCTTCGGCGTCGACGCGTCGCCCGAGATGATCGCGCGAGCAACGTGGAAGGCGGCAAGGGCTGGAATAGACGTGCGATTCGACAACGCGGTCGCCGAGGCTTTGCCGTTCCCCGACGCCCGGTTCGATGCGGTGCTGAGCACGCTGATGCTCCATCACCTGCCGCGCAAAGTGCGCCAGCAGTGCGCGCGCGAGATCCGCCGCGTGCTCAAGGCGGGAGGCCGCGTGCTTGTCGTCGATTTTGCGCAGGCGCTGGACAAGGGCAGCTTCCTGGGGCACTTCCACCGCCATGGCCACGTCGATCCGCGCGACATGGTGTCGCTGCTCGACGAAGCCGGCTTGCGTGCCGTCGACAGCGGCGCTGTCGGGATCAGCAGTCTTCAGTACGTCCTCGGCGTCGTGCGGGCGTGACCGGTGAAGAGTCACGACGTCCCCGCACCCAGATGGATCGCCGCTGTCGCGATTCTGGTGCTGATCGCGACGCACGTGGTACTCCTTCGAGTTTTCTCCCGTGCACAGCTGTCCCTGGCGTTCCTGGCAGGTTTGATCGCCGTTGTCGTGCTGAAGTACGTGTTGTGGAAATGTCGGCGTTCTCGTCCGGGGTGTCCTCGGTCGCTACGACGCGCCACGAGACGGTCACGGTGGTTCGCGTTCCTCACAGCGGCATTCAGCCTGAGGTCGTGGTCGACAGTCGCGGTGTTCTGCACGTGTTGTACTTTTCCGGCGAGGCCCGAGCCGGAAATCTCTTCTACGTTCGCTCGACCGATTACGGATCGACGTTTTCCGATCCCGTTCGGGTGAACAGTCAGGAAGGCAGCGCAATCGCCACTGGTACGATCCGCGGCGGGCAACTCGCCATCGGCCCGGACGGACGCGTGCACGTCGTCTGGAATGGATCCGACGCCGCCAGGCCGCGTGGCCTCGTCAATCCTGCCAACGGGCAGCCGAGCGCGCCGTTCCTCTACGCGAGATCGAATCCGCAAGGGACGGCCTTCGAGCCGCCACGCGATCTGACGCGGCGCAGTTACGGGGTGGATGGCGGCGGCTCGATCGCCGCCGACAGCGCGGGCCGAGTGTACGCAGCGTGGCACGCGCTCCAGGTGGGAGGGGCGAATGGGGAGGATCACCGTCTCGTGTGGATTGCGCGATCCGACGACAACGGCGCGACGTTCGCGGACGAGCAACCCGCGTGGCGTGAGCCGACAGGCGCCTGCGGCTGCTGTGGCCTGCGATTGTTCGCCGGCCCCGCGAACAATCTGTTCCTGCTCTATCGATCGGCGACCCACGCGACACGTCGCGACATCTACCTCCTCGAATCAAGCGACAACGCTCGATCATTCCGGGGCGCAGAAGTACAGCCCTGGAACATCGGTGCGTGTCCGATGACGAGCATGTCGATCGCGGCCTCCGGCTCGCGCATCGTCGGCGCGTGGGAAACGGCAGGCCAGGTGTATTTCGGCGAGATCGACGCGAGCGGCGCCCGAATCCCGTGGCCAGTTGCAGCGTCTGGCGGTGCGGGGACGCGCAAGCATCCACGGCTCGCGATGAATCCGAATGGCGAACTGCTCTTCGCGTGGACAGAGGATACTGCGTGGGCGCGCGGCGGATCTCTTGCCTGGCAGGTATTCGATTCAGCAGGCCGGCCGACGAGTGTGAAGGGACAGGTTCCTGGAGTTCCTGTCTGGAGCTTTGCTGCGCCAATCGCTCGTCCCGATGGCACCTTCGTGATTCTGTACTGATTTGCCTGCTGACAAGCAACGCATGCCCTTCACTGATCGCATCGAAATGAATCCTCGCGTGATACTCGGAAAGCCTGTGAGGACGAGTCGGTCCTTCAGATGGCTCATTCCGAATCGCGAGTGCTTCTGACCGAAGACAAGGATTTCGGCTTGCTCACCTATGCCGGTAGGCGAGCGACCGCCGGAGTCGTACTGATTCGATTCCCGGGCGGCGTGCGAACCGCACTCGGTCAAACGATCGCTGACGTCGTTCACGAACTCGGCGGTCGCATCGCCGGCGCGTTCGCGTCGTGGAGCCTGGACGCGCCCGCATTTCGCGTCCGAGCAGCGCAGGGCGAAAGTCCACTGACAAATGACTGACAATTGGTAGCGCCTCGGGGTGGTCTCTCAGTTGGATAGAGCACGAGACTTCTAATCTAATCTCAATCCCTAGTCCGCGCGCAAGGCTTTCACCGGGTCGAGCCGTAAGGCACGGTACGCCGGTACCAGGCTGGCCATCAGCGCAATAAGGGCGAGCGTGGCCGCCACGGCAGCAAGCGTCAGCGGATCTGATGCGCTCACGCCAAAGACCAGCGCTGCCATGACCTTCGCAGACGCGAGGGCGGCAATCGTTCCGACTACGATGCCGACGAGTGCGGGCGACATGCCCTCGACGATCACCAGGCGAAGGATGTCGGCTGTCCGCGCGCCAAGCGCGGTTCTGATCCCGATCTCGCGGCTGCGTCCGCGCACGATATACGAGAGGACGCTGTAGATTCCGACGGCGGCGAGCAGCAGCGCGACTCCTGCAAAGAGTCCGAGCAGCAGCGCGCTGAAGCGCTGGGATGTCAGTCTCCCGTCGAGCACCTGCACCATCGTCCGGATATCTCCGACCGGCTGCTCGGGATCGATCGCGCGGATCGCTGCCACGGCAGGCTGTGCAAGCGTGGCGGGCAGCACTGATGTCCGTATGACAAACGTTGCCTTGCCATAGGGCTCGCGGGTGTAGAGGTACACCGTGGGCGTGGTGGCTTCAATGAGATTCCGCTGCTTGACGTCGCCCACGATTCCAACCACCTGCCGAAGCACCGTCTTCGACAGGGCCGGTAAGATGGCGCGGCGTCCAATCGCATCGTCGGCTCCCCAATACAACTTCGCGACGTCCTGACTGACGAGCAGCACCTCCGCATCGCTGTCGAGGATGTCGCGTCCACGCAGCACCGGAATCCCCATGGCGCGCAGGTAGCCGGGGGTGACCTGCCGGACCTGCACTGCCACCGGGTTGCGCTGAGGCGCGTATCCGTCGAGCGCAAGCGTCTGTGACGATCCGTCGGCGAACGGCAGGTCGTCGATCGTTCCCGCAGCCTCGACGCCCGGCAGTGCGCGAATGCGCTGCAACGCCGCCTCGAAGAATGCCGACCGCTGCCCCGGCGTCGGATACCGCGCACTTACCAGTCTCACACGCATCGTGAGCACGTTGTTCGGATCGAAGCCGGTGTCGACGTGCCTGAGGGCGAGCAGGCTCTGGACCATCACGCCCGCGCCCATCAACAACACCAGCGACAGCGCAACCTCGCACACGATCAGCAAGCGGCGCGTGCCGACACCGATCGCACCGTCGCTGCGTCCACCTTCCTTGAGCGCGGCGTTGAGGTCGGACCGGCCTGCGCGCACGGCCGGCAGCGTCCCGGCGAGCATGCCGGTGAGCATCGACATCCCCACCGCGAACAGCAGCACTCGCCCATCGATCGAAATTTCCTCCGCCCTCGGCACCTGACCGGCGAGTGGCGTCGACGCGGACGTAAGGGTGCCGTACGCGAGCAGAAGCCCGAGCGCGCCACCAGTACCCGCGAGGAGCAATGCTTCGGTCAACAACTGCTGAAACACGCGTCCGCGTGCCGCGCCAAGCGCCAGGCGAATCGCGATCTCCTTGCGTCGGCTCATGGCGCGAGTGAACAGCAGGTTGCCGACGTTGGCGCAGGCGATGAGGAGCACCAACCCGACGGCGCCGAGCAGCATGAGAAGCATCGTGCGGCTGTTGCCGACGATTTCCTCCTGCATCGGGATGACAACGGCTCCCCACCCGTCGTCAAATTTCGAAAGCGGCGCCAGTCGCGCGGAGATCGCGTCCATTTCGGCTTGTGCCTGGGTGAGCTCGATACCTTTCTTCAGACGAGCGACGCCATACCGATTGTGATTCCCACGGGAGGCCCGCTGCTCGTCGGTGAGTGCGAGCGGGATCCAGACGTCGCTTGCCATCCCGGTCCATGACGCGACCGAGGCAGTGGCCGGCATGACTCCGACGATGGTGTACGCTTCGTCGTTGAGCTTCACCGTGCGGCCGATCATGTCCGGATTTCCGGCGAACTCGGATCTCCAGAACCGGTCGCTCAGGACGACCACATACTTGCCGCCCGGCGTGTCCTCCTCTTGCCGAAAGACGCGTCCGAGCTCCGGTCGGGCTCTGACAATCTCGAAAAAGCCCGCGCTGACAGCTGTCGCACGCACTGTTCGCGCGGTGCCCGTGCCCGTGAACGCGAGCTCTCTGAAGCCGCAGCATTGGTACATCGCCATGCCCTCGAACGACTGCGCATCCCGCTGCCAGTCGTAGAACTTGCGGGGTGAGAGCTCGAAGAGTCGACCGTCCGGCGTCTGGGTAAAGATCCGCACCAGGCGCTCCGGCTCCTCGAAAGGCAGCGGACGCAGCAGGACTGCGTTCACGATGCTAAAGATCGTGGTGTTGGCGCCGATGCCAAGCGCCAGCACGCTGACGACGGCAACGGCGAACGAGGGTGTCCGGGACATTACCCGGAACGCATAACGAAGATCGGCAAATAAGCCCACTGCAAGGGCTTAGATGACCGCGGGCGGTCCAGGGTTTACTCGCGATAACGCCGCAGCGTTTAGCTCAGCGCCGTTGGCGAGGCGTGACGTCGGAGGCTCAGGCGGCCTTTTCGGAACGCCTCAGGCCGTTTCAACCGCTAGTAACGAAGACTCGCGGACCGACCGCTCGTCGTCACTCGGCGATTTGAGGCGAAGCTTCGTTACATGGCTTCGGTATATAACAGTGCGCGGCTCGGACCGTCACCACGGTCCCGCTGAGGCAAACATGAACACGCACAACCGATGGATCACGCTGGTCGCGGCGCTGACGGCCTCGGTGTGGCTGCCCGCGTGCACTCACCCGGCGGACATCGACCAGGACAAGAGGGGCGTTCAGCAGGTCCTCGAGAAGTACCTGCAGTCTGTCAAGACGGCGGACGTGAAGCTCGGATCCGAAGTATGGTTGCAAGGCCCGGACATCCTGGTGGTGACCCCCTTCGGCCGGTTTCAGGGCTGGGACGGCGTACGGGACGGCCTTTACGTCAATTTCTTGCAGAAAGCCTTTACCGAGCGGAGCCTCCAGCCGAGTCATCTTGCGATTCATGTCGCCGGTGATGCGGCCTGGGCCGTGTTCGACTGGACGTTCACCGCCAGGCTGGCCGATGGACAGCCGTTCACGTCGAAGGGATGGGAGAGCCACGGGTACCAAAGGACCAGCCAGGGGTGGCGCATCGTGCACCTCCACTACTCGGTTCCGCCGCCGCCGCCTTCCTGAGGTGCCCTATCACGCTGCGCGTCCTTCATGCCGCCACAAGCTCAGCGCACCGCCGGGTTGGCTGCCTGGCGCTCGCTGGCGCGGTATCCGCGGAGCAAGTTCGACAGCGCGTAGTTGCCTTCATGGCAGGCGTATTCGTAAATGGGTCCGGACGACCGCGCCATGGTCAGTTCACCCTTCCAGGGTTGTGTGAAGGCAGTGGGGTCGTCGATCTCGAACCGGTAGAGCAGCGTATCGGCGTCAAGTAGACTGAACCGCTCTACCAGGTGAAGATTCCGGTCCCACCCGAAGTTGCCGCCCGCGTCCCCGTAGAAGCCGCCGCCGTCGTTGAAGTTCGTCGTTTCCACCACGAGTGTGGCGCCTGCCCAGTGACCGACCGAATCGCCCATCCACTGCCTGATATCGGGTGGAAGATGCGGACGGCCGTCCAGGCGAATGATTCTGGTGTCGTGGATCATCTCCGCGTGCACGACGAATGCATCCCTGGTCTGCATGATCTGATAGTTGCTGTTGTAGGAATACGGAAGCATCGGCGGCCCGGCGGTGACGAACGCCAGACACTGATCCTGAAGACCCGTATCCTGGGCGCTCGCGGCGTTCTTCATCCCGTCGAGACGGCGGCGTCTGGCGCCGGCGGCAGCGGGTGTAAGCGCGGGAATGCGGCCATCGGGAGGGTCGGTGACGATGGAGGTGCGCAGGGTCTTGACGGTGCGGGAGCCGAACTCGCGGAAGAACGTATTGTAGGTGCCGGTGCCGACGTTCTTCGAGGCGGACTGGGTCGAAGGCTCCTGATTGCTTTCAGCGACCTGGCGTTCCCACACCGCGGCTTCTTCGGGCGTGAAGAAGGCTTTGTCCTTCCACTGCAGAGGGCGTTCGAGTGGAGTGGCGGTGGCGGAGTTCCAGATGCCGTCGAAGCCGGGGTGGGCGTTCGGATTGGCGCCGGGACCCGCGGCGAACGTGCGAACCAGGGACAGCGCGGCCAGGAACAGGAACAGTGTTCGTGGAGTCACGGATCTTGTCCTCGTCGAGGTCTTCGTCATACCGTCCCGCAGGTCACCGAGAGCCGGGAGGATTTCGCAGGGACCGAGTCGTGAGCCCGAGTGAGAGCCAAAGATGGGGCAATTATATTCGCGGGACGGTCTCACGCGCGAGTGTCAGAGTGACTGCATGAGCTCGATCGCGGTCGCTCCGATGCCGACGGCCGTCCCGATCGCGACGAAGACGAAATTCACGCGATCGAACGACAGTCCGGACAGAACCTTGATCCGCATTCCAATCCTATTCAATCGAATACAAACGAATGGTCGATTCGTGTCCGTTCCAAGACGCGGCGCCAAGCGTCTTGTCGGCGATCGCGAGCTGATCCACGCGCGTCCCGTCGGTCTCATCCACGCGGATGGCCTGCCGCCTTGCCGTTCGGAGCAGGACCAGCCTGTCGTCCCACCGTCCAAGGACCCAGCCCTGGCCTGCATCAGACCGAAGATAGAAGTGTCCTGCGACAGACGCCAGTACGGTCGACCGGCGCATCACTGGAGCTACGGCGAAGAATCCTGTCCGGGTACCGTCAAACGCCGAGCACGTCGTCCCTTCCTCGCCCGCTCGGGCACCTCGGCACCTCACATCGAGCCGCGAATTGAGGAACATCAAGCTGCCGTGCTTGCTTACCGCCCAGAATCGTGACTCCGCCCGAAGGCGTGGCTGGACCAGTGCCAACCACTGCCGGAACCGACCGTTGCCGGCAAGCGGGGACCGGCGCCGGGTTTCGAGCACGAGGACTTCACGTCTCGATATGGACAACGCGTCGAGATCGTCGATGTCGTCCAGCGGGGCCTTCCAGCGCTCTTCGCGGACCCGGTGGTCATCGACGGTTCCCGCGGTGCTCACGATGTCGCCGTCGTTCCACCCGAGAAGACGCCACTCGTTCGAGGCGCGGTTGAACAATAAGCGGACCGCCGACAGCGGCGACCGCAGCGACCACACTTCGCGATTCTCCCGCCGCAGATCGACAACACGCAGCACCGTCGCGCCGCGCTGCCGCTCGAGCAACAGGAGACGTCCCTCGTCCACGAAGACCGCGTCGTCGGCTGTGAAGTCTGTCAGCGGACCGCCAGCGCGGCCCGCGTGAATCGTAGTCTCATCATCTTTGTTTTCGGAGCCGAGAGCCACGAAAACGCCGTCCGGCGAGAGGCGCAGAGCGCGGACTTCGAACGGAACGGCAAACTCAGTCCGCGCGTCGACCGCAAGAGTCGTTACCGTCACCGACGCGGCCGGCGGCAACAATGGATCGGCGGCGAATCGATCA
Source organism: Acidobacteriota bacterium (assembly GCA_003222535.1). Lineage (GTDB taxonomy): Bacteria > Acidobacteriota > Vicinamibacteria > Vicinamibacterales > CAVVIG01 > QHWJ01. The sequence continues at coordinate 13,111 of QHWJ01000218.1, forward strand.
AGAAAGCTCGTCGATCCGATAGCCACAGCTACGAAGCCGGCTGTCGCCAACGGCACCGATGCATACCGAAGCGGTGGCCATCGAGCCAGGGCCAACGAACCGGCGAGAGCGAGCGACAAGACGGCAGCGGAAGGCCACTCGAGAGCCGCGTAATGCAGATCGATTGCATCGATTCCAGCGAACGCCATCGCTCTCCAGGCGACGGTCGCGCCGACAGCCAGAAGGCCAGCGAACGCTGAAACGAGGGCTGGCCTGGGCGCTCTCTCGCGGCGATTGGAGACGCTGACGGCGATCAGACCGAGACCGCAGATCATCAGCGCGAGGGCAATCCACGGTTGCGTGTCCTTCATCCAGACAGAGTGATCACGCCAGATGAGCGCGGCCGCGCCGACAGAAGCCGCGCCCGCCGCGGCTGTCACCGACGGCGCTGGCAGCAGGACCGCGATCCATCCCAACAACGCGACAGGGAACTGGGCGATCGTGAGCGCCGCGACGAGGGTCATGAGGGAGAGTGCGCGTGGCAGCGCCAGCGAGACCACCGGCGGGGCGTCCGCCGCGGCCAGGCGTGTGTCGACGATGTCGAGGGTCGCCTGCGCGCGTGCGACGTCGCTCGATCGCAGGACGAGCTCCCATCGGCGGTTCGCGCGATCCGCGGCGACGAGTCGCGGGGAGCTCGACCTTCGCGCGTCGACGCGCAGCATCGTCACGTGGCCGTAGTCAATGGTGTGGCTCGCTGACGGGCCTTCGTTCCAGACCAGTCGGTCGTCGTGAAATGTCACCC
>QHWJ01000219.1 GCA_003222535.1 Acidobacteriota bacterium
GTCTGCGGCAAGCCTGTCCCGCAGGGCGGCGGGAAACCGGATCGTGCGTGCAATCGTTGAGTCCTGGGTGGCGGCTGCGCTGCGCATAACCGGAAACGTACCAAATTGGTGTTCGAAAGGCAACGCTCGCCTAAGCTAAGGTCATGAACCCATCGGTCCGCGTCCGAGGCCTCACCAGATGCAGCTGTGGGTGGACGCCGGCATCCCACCCGCCGTCGCGCTGCGGGCGGCGACCTGGAACGCCGCCCAGGCTCCTGCGCGCGCAACAGCGCATCGGCCTGATCCAGCCCGGTCACAACGCCAACCTGCTCGTCGGCGGCGGAGATCCCACGCCCGACATCGGCGCGACCGGGCGCATCTCGATCGTGGTGATGAAGGGAGAACGCGTGCGACGTGGAGCTGTTCGATTCGGCCAGGAATCCTCTTCAGTGGCCCTCGCTACTGTTTTTCCTGTGCCGCTGTGGACACCACCGGTTTCTTCCCGTTGATATACGTGTCGTACCACGCGAGGTACGTGTCGACGTTGAGGCTGCGAAGAGCCTGATACATCTGCTGCCCGCCCTGCACGGGCACGTTGAAGTCGCGCTCGCCACCGAGGAACAGCGTGGGTGTCTTGATCCGATCGGCGTGCAGGAACGGATACGAGATCTTCTGGTACGTCTCCCACGCTTTGGCGTCCCACGGCGGGCCGATCTCGTAGTCGTACTGGATGATGTATTGATCCGTGCCGTAGAACGCGACCGTGAACGCCGTGCCGGCGCCGCTCGTCGCGGCCTTGAACCGCGTGTCGCTCGCGATCATGTAGTCGGTGAGGATGCCGCCGTAGCTCCACCCGCCGACGCCGAGTTTGTTCGGATCCGCTACGCCCATCTTCACGACCTGATCGACCATCGCTTGCAGATCGTCGACCTCGTAGTGGCCCCAGTCGGCCGCGATCGCCTTCGAGAACGTCGCGCCGCGCCCCGCGCTGCCGCGATAGTTCACGGCGAGCACCGCGTAGCCATTGGCCGCGAACCATTGACGCTCGAAGGCGAACGTGTGCTGATCCTGCGAGTTGGGCCCGCCGTGGATCCGCAGGAGCATCGGAATCTTCGTGCCCGCGGCGTAGCTGGCCGGCCTGGTCAGCAGCCCGTGAACCTCCGTGCCGTCCTTGCTCTTCGCGCTCACCTCTTCGGTCGTCCCGAGCTGCAGCTCGGCGAAGACGGCGTCGTTCTGATGGGACAGCTGCGTCAGCCGATGGCCGGTTGCGAGCGGATCGACCTTGTACACTTCGGTTGGCTTCGAATCGCCGCCCGACAGCGCCACCGCGCACGTCCCTGCCATCGCCGGGCTCGATACGACGACAGGCGGCTGGAACAGTCTGGTGACACGATTGGTCGCGACGTTCACGAGCGCGGGATACACCGATCGATCGTCGGTGACGAGCACGACGATCGATTTTCCGTCCTCGCTGAACCGCGGCGACGAGACGCCGCGATCGAGATCCTCGGTGGCCTTCACGCGCGCCGGTGCGCTCGAACCGTCGGACGCGACCAGCGCGAGGTGCTCCATCCCGTACGCGGCGTACTTCTTGTCCTCACCTTCGAGGAACGCGATCCATTTCCCGTCGGGACTCCATTCCGCCTTGCCGCGGCCGCCGCGGCTCGTCGCGGGCGAGAGCGCCGTCTCGCTCGATCCGGGCTTCGCGTCGACGACGAACAACTGGCTCGACGGCTCGCGGTCGGGATCCGGCGCGCGGTTGCTCATGAACGCGATGCGCGTGCCGTCCGGCGACCACGAGGGAGACGACTCGTCCGCCTTGCCCGCGGTGAGGCGATCCAGCTTTTTCGAGGCGATGTCGAACAGATAGACGTAGGTGTGGCGGCCGGAGAGCAGGTAGCCCTGAACATCCTGCTTGTATTTGTAGCGGTCGATGACGATCGGCTTGGGCGCCTTGCGTGCCGCCTGTCCTGAGCCTGTCGAAGCACCGCCCGCGTCACCACCGGCGGCCGCGCCCGCCGGCGTCTCCTCTGCGTCCGGATCAGGGTCGCCGATCGTGAGCGCGAGGCGCTTCGAATCAGGCGACCACTCGTAGCCTTGCAGGCGCCCTTTCACCTCGGTGAGCTGAGACGCCTCGCCGCCGCTCCGATCGAGCAGCCACACCTGGTTGCCTTTCGCTTTGCCCGGGCGCGACGAGGTGAACGCCAGATATTTCCCGTCGGGGCTGAACCGCGGCGACGATTCGCTGTCGGTGCTCGACGTAATCTGCCGCTCGTTCTGCCCGTCGATGCCCACCGTCCAGACGTGCCCGCTGCCGGGTTTGTCTTCCTTGACGTCGATCTGCGACACGACGAAGGCAACCGTCCTGCCGTCGGGCGCGCACTGCGGGTCGCGCACGTCCTTGATCTTTCCCAGGTCATCGAGCGAGAGCGGCCGCCTGGCGCCCTGCGCCGTTAGGATGCAAACTGATGCGAGAACAGCGATCAATCCGCCCAGGATGCGTTTCATGCACGTCTCCAATTCTCATCTCTGATAGGGGACGATGTTCTGCCACTCGCTCGGGTCGGACCGCGCGACGACGGCGACGACGGGGTGGGTGCCGCTGACGTTGAAGACTTCGTGAGGGACGCCAGGCTCGATGAAAATGAAATCGCCGGCGGTGTTTTCGACGACCTGCTTGAGTCCGTCGCCGTATTCGTGGCGGACACGGCCTTCGAGAATGTAGAGCATCACTTCGAAGCCGACGTGGATGTGCGCGCAGGCGACGCCGCCCGGCGGGATCGTCGCCACGTTCATCGACAGCTGCTTCGCGCCGACGTTGTGGCCCGACAAGCCGACCTGGTAGTGAATGCCGTTCCAGTCGCGGCAGTTTTCGCCGCCGCGGATCACGAAGATGCCATCGTGCCCTTCGACCGGTGCTTTGAGGTCCATCCTGATCTCCTGTGCAGCCGTTGCCAGGACAAAAACTCGCCACGTGAAAGTCTGAAGTTGCCGGTTTTTTTGGCAACCTGCTAGAGTTGGCGAACCAGATACAGCAGCATGACGGCGCCCGCCGTCGCCACCACGATGGAACCGATCAAGCCGTACGCATGCAGGCCCAGCAGCCCGAAGACCAACCCGCCAATCAGCGAACCGACGACGCCGAGGACCAGATCCAGAAGCACACCGAACCCCTTGCCGCGCATGATCTTGCCCGCGAGCCGTCCAGCCAGGATCCCGATCGCGATCTGCCACAGGAGGTAATACATCGGGCCTCAATCACAGAGTTGGTAAGTTGGTGAATTGGTGACTTGGTGAATTCAAATCACGAATTCACCAATTTACCAACCTGCCAACTCCCTCGCCAACTCGCCAATTTCATTTGGAGTCCACCGCTGTTGGCAACTCGTATCTGATCTCGATCTCGCAGCCTCAATTCTCTGCGAGCGTCACGCACGAAAGAATCCGGCCGATGGGAAACTTTCAAGCGTGCCTGCCTGGGTCAAGAGCCAGCTCATGGCCACTGTGCTGTTTGGTACACCCGGTCTCGCGGCTCTGAGCATAGGCTGATCGAACGTCTGTGAGCGCCTGACGGGTGAGGCCGTCTGGAGCGCGAGCGTCCAGCGGCATTCAGTCCACGGTTTCCCCCAGCAGGAAAACTGGCCTGTAAGTCACGCGGCGAAGCTGTGCCTTGTTGGTTCACGACCAAAATGGAATCCTATCGAAATCCGGTCGAAGTTCCGACACTCGACTCATGGCGTCCGGCGCAGCCCTTCATGGCTGCCCCCGCCCCGCCGGCTCGGCCTGAAAGGCCCGCGCAGCGGAAGGCCATGCGAAAGAATCTTCGGTTGACGCAATCGAGAGAAGGCGAGCATACTTTATGGTGAGTTTCGACACACCCCATCGTCACTCCTTCAACCCCAGCTCCTCAAAGGGAATCAACATGCGCGGATTTGTCGCGGTGGCTTTGTCGCTGACGTTGACGTTGGTTCAGGCTGCGCCGCTGATGGCTGCGCCGGCGATGCGTGCAGCCCGCGCCGGCGGTGTCCAGCCTCCTGGATCGACCGGCACCCTCAATGGCACCGCTCAGAGCTCGACGGGCCAGACGCTGCCGAACTTCACCGTGCAGGTGCGCAACCTGAAAACCGGTGAGCTCGTGGGCACGACTACGAGCAACTCCGCGGGCAGCTTTTCCTTCACCGGCCTCAGTCCCGCCGACTACGTCGTCGAGGTCGTCAACCAGGCCGGCGCAATCGTGGGGAGCAGCGCGGCGGTCACGCTGGCAGCCGGCGCGACCGTCACCGTGACGGTTTCTGCGATGGCGGCGGCGGCGATCGCGACCGCGGCAGCCGGCGGCATCAGCACGGCGCTCGTCGTGACGACGATTGCGGCCGGAGCGGGCATCGCGGGTGTGGTGGTCGCAGTCAAGCACGACGCAAGCCCCTCGCGGTAGAGTCGGGCGTTCGGCGGTGTGTTGCATCCGCTCGTCCTGAGGCTTCGACTCCCCGCTCATCCCGAGCTTGTTGAAGGATGAGCGTCTCGATGAGGACAGGCATTTCGAAGGACGAGCGCTTGTTTTCGTAAGGTCCCTCGCCTGCTCGGCGGCTCATGTGCCTGGCGGACTCCGCGAGTTCGCCAGGCTCACATCGAGTCCGTTCCCTTCCCTCTCTCCAATAACCTCGAATAACGCCTTTCGTTCCTCACGCTGCGTGCTGAAGGTCCGTTCCGTGACAAACAAGCCGTTGATCGCCCTCGGTCTGTCTGTGCTCATGGTGTCCTCGCGCGTGGCGGCGCAGAGCGATGCGCATGGCGAGCCCGACGTCTCGAAGGCGCACGTGCGGGTCGGGCGCCTGCTGCTGAATCCGACAATCGCCCTGACGAACCTCGGCGTCGACACGAACGTGTTCAACGAGCCCAATCAGAGCGCGCCCAGAGATGACTTCACGCTCACGGTGACGCCGAAAACCGATCTCTGGCTGCGGATGGGCCGCTCGTGGGTGACCGGCAAGGTCACGGAAGACTTTGTCTGGTACCAGAAGTTCGCAAGCGAGCGATCGGCGAACAACAGCGTCAACATGGGCTGGCTGCTGCCGCTGAACCGGCTGACGCTCAACGTGGGCACAGCCCATCTGCGGACGCGCGATCGGCCCGGCTTCGAGATCGACGCGCGGTCTCAGCGGAACGAGCTGGCCTATCACGGCAGCGTCGAGATTCGCGCGCGGCCGAAGATGTTCGTCGGCATTCGCGGCGACCGGCGGACGACCAGCTTCGACAGCGTCGCGACCTTCGAGGGCGTCAGCCTCCGCGACGCGCTGAACCGGACGGTGACGAGCGAGGCGCTGACCGCTCGTCAGCAGCTCACTCCGCTCACCGCAGTGACGCTGGATGTCGGCCGCTCGCAGGACCGGTTCGAGTTCTCGCCGCTGAGAGACTCCGACTCGACGAATGTGTCCGTGGGCGTCACGCTCGATCGGTTCGCGATCATCAAAGGCAGCGCATCGCTCGGGTACCGCGATTTCCAGCCGGTCTCACCGAGCCTGCCTCCGTACAAAGGCACGACCGCCGCCGCCGACCTCTCGTATGTCGCGTTTGGGACGATGCAGGTCGGAGTGCAGGCCACGCGGGACGTCCAGTATTCATTCGAAATCAACGAGCCTTACTACCTGCTTACCGGCGTGTCGGGATCGCTGGCGCAGCGGATCAGCCGGCCCGTGGACGTCGTCGGGCGTATCGGCACCCAGCAGCTCGACTACCGCGAACGCATCGGCGTGAATGTCGCGGCGCGTAACAGAAGCGATTCCGTTCGCACGTATGGAGGGAGCGTCGGCTATCACATGGGGAACACCGTCCGCATCGGGTTCAATGTCGATCAGCAGCACAGAACCTCAAGCGTGGGGAACCGGGAATACCACGGCCTCAGGTTCGGGACATCGGTGACATATGGGTACTAGGACTTGCAAGTCTGAAGTCGGAAGTCAAAAGTCTGAAAGCAGACGTCTAAAAGCGGAAGTCAGAAACTCTCCGCAGGTCCTGGCACTTCAGACTTCAGACTTCAGACTTCAGACTTCGGACTTCAGACTTCAGACTTTGTTTGCGATCGCCTGCGTGCTCGCATGTGCGTCGGTCGGGCTCATCGCGCAGGCGACATCGAAAGCGCCTTCCGCAGTCATCGACTACGTCGTCGGTCCACAGGACGTGCTGACGATCATCTCCTACGACCAGGCCGACCTGTCCGGCAAGTTCGCGATCGAAGCGGACGGCACGTTCACCTATCCGATGATCGGGCGCGTGAAGGCGGGCGGGTTGACGCTGCGTGCCCTCGAGGGCGCGATCAAGAAGCAGCTGAAGGACGACGGGTATTTCAGAAATCCCCAAATCACCGTGGCGGTCGACACGTACAAGAGCCAGCGGGTGTTCATCGTCGGCGAAGTGCGGGCGCCTGGCACGTATCCGCTCTCGGGCAACACGAACCTGGTGGAAGCGCTTGCGCGCGCCGGGTCGACGCTGCCGAGCGCAAGCGGCGAAGCGGTCATCGTGCACGCCGGGGAAAACGCGGAAGGGCCGACCATGCCGGCGCAGACCGACGACAAAGACATCGTGCGCGTGAACCTGCGCGAGCTCGAGAACGGCGCGTTCTCGCAGAACGCGCGGCTGCTGGACGGCGACACGATCTTCGTGCCGCGGGCGCAAAGCGTCTACGTGTTCGGCCAGGTGAAAAATCCTGGCGCCTACAGCCTGCAACAGCAGAGCACGACCGTGCTGCAGGCGCTGTCCCTGGCCGGCGGCGTCACCGATCGCGGCACTACGGGCCGGATCAAGATCATCCGCATCGTGAAGGGCGACAAGAAAGAGCTGAAGGCGAAACTGACCGATCTCGTGGAGCCCGGGGACACGATCGTTGTCTCGGAGAGGTTTTTTTGATGATCGAGAATTCGTTCGACACGCCGTCGGTCGTCCCGGGGGAGCGGCTCGAGCTGGACCCCGTGGCAGCGCACGACCTCGCACCCGACCAGCGCCACGATCAGCCGGAGGCAGCCGGCGACACGGAAGTGCACCTGCTCAAATACGTGAAGGTATTTTACAAGCGCCGCCGGATGGCGATCACGACGTTTCTCCTCGTCGTCGGCAGCGTCACGGTCTACACCTTCACCGCCACTCCGATCTTCGAGGCCAAGACGCGGCTGCTCATCGAAGCGGAGAACCGGAACGTCGTCTCCTTCAAGGCCGTGCTCGACGAAGACCAGACGAGAGCCGACTACTACCAGACGCAGTACAACCTGCTGCAAAGCCGCGCGCTGGCCCTGCGGACCATCGACCAGTTGAAGCTGTGGGAAACGCCGCCCTTCAGGAACGACAAGCGCTTCAGCTTGAAGAGAATGATGCTGGGTGCCCCGGCCCTTGTCGGGCAATACGCGGTGTCCGGCATCAGCCGGACTGGCGACGTGGCGTCCGACTTTAGCGGAACTGGCGGATCTGCCGCCCGAACCACCGAAAGCGCGAATCCCGGCCCCGATGAAACCGCCTCGCAGTCGGACGCGATCGACGCGTTCGAGAACGCTCTCACAATCGCTCCAGTCCGCAACAGCCGGCTGGTCGATCTCAAGTTCGACCTGCCCGACGGTGCGCTTGCCGCGACCATCGTCAACGCACTGGCGAAGAACTACATCTCCCAGAGCCTCGAGTTCAAGTTCATGGCGTCGAAGGACGCGAGCGACTGGCTCGGGCAGCAGCTCGGGGAACAGCGGAAGCAGGTGGAGGGCGCCGAAAAGAAGCTGCAACAGTACCGCGAGCAGAACGACTCGATTTCGATGAAGGATCGCGAGAACATCGTCGTGCAGAAGCTCACCGAGCTGACCGGGGCGGTCACGCAGGCGAAGACCGAGCGGTTCCAGCGAGAGGCGCTCTACAGGCAGGTCGAATCGCTTCGCGGCAACCCGGCGATGCTCGACACGTTCCCTGCGATTCTCGCCAACACGTTCATTCAGCAGCAGAAGACGGAGCTGGCGCAGCTCCAGTCGCAATCGGCGCAGCTGGGAGACAAGCTCGGCCCGAACCATCCCGACATGGTGAAGATCCGGTCGGCGATCCGGCTGACCCAGGCGAAGCTGGACGGCGAGATCGGCAAGGTCGTGCAGGGGGTGAAGAACGAGTACCTCGCCGCGCTGGCGAAGGAAAACAGCCTGACCGGCGCGCTCAACGCCCAGAAGGGCGACGCGCTCGCGATGAACCGCAAGGCCATCGACTA
>QHWJ01000220.1 GCA_003222535.1 Acidobacteriota bacterium
CAGCGACCACGTCGTGATCCTCGGCGACGACCTGGACGCCATCGCCCAGGAGCTCGTCCGCGGCGGCTTTCTCCAGAGGACGCACATCGGGCTGGACTACTTCGACGCGAGCATCAATCGCGTGGCCGCATGGGTGATCGGGACGCGCAATACGCTCAAGGCGCTGCTCAAGGCGATGGTCGAGCCGATCGGCCGCCTTCGCGAGTGCGAGACCGCGGCCGACTATACCGGGCGCCTCGCGCTGCAGGAGGAGATCAAAGGGCTGCCGTGGGGCGCCGTGTGGGATTATTACTGCGCGACCGCCGGCGTCGCCGTGGGGCGGCAATGGCTCGACGAAGTGAAAGAGTACGAGAGCGATGTGATGTCGGCGCGAACCTGACGAACCGGCGGCGTCACCAGGTCCCCGGCCTTGTCCTCCGCTTCGATTCCAGGAGCAGTAGCTTTGAACTCGGGACGTGCGTCTCCTGTGGCGCGGCCACAGTGTTACCCATCGCCCCGATCCTAGAGCAATGCCCTTGAGCCCTTCGCGTGATGACTCGGCAGCGGTTTCGAATGGCGCAGCCGAGCGCCCTTACTTCGTAAGGGCCGGAGTGCAACGGGCCGGACTGTCCGCGGGACCTTTGTCGCGATACACCTCGTGGCAGCTGGAGCAGGCATCCGCGAGGTTGTTGGTGGCGTCGGACACCTTCTCCTGGTTCTTCGTCCGCGCAGCCTGGAGCACGGCCACGCCGGCCGCCCGCATGTCGCGTGCGAACTTCTGGAAGTCCGCCTGTTGCCGCGGCACCGGTTTTCCGTTCTGACATAGACGTCCTGGCGCCAGGATCAGATCGACACCGTCTGCGAGTGCGACGGCGGCATTTTCGACCGCTTCCCAACCCGAGTACGTGCTCGCGTACGCGCTGGTGGCCGCCGTCCCCGGTTCCGCGCTCGGCGTTTTGGCCACTCCGGGATCGTGCTGCTGAACGTCGAAGATCAGGTTGGAGTTTGGAAAGTAAATGCCGCGCATCACCTGCGCGAGCGTTCCCGTCGGCTTCGCCGAAGGTCTAGGCGTCGTCGTCGGCCGCGCTGATGGCGGCGCTTGCGCGGCGACGACCGTGGCGACCAGCGCCAGCCCGATACCCGCACCAATCATTCGCATGTGTGCCTCCGAGGGCGACCCGATTTTGCTCAGTATGGTAATCCAGACTCGATGAGGTGTGTGTCGCGTTCAATGCCCCATCGAGGCTGCCGTGTCCCGTCGAGACCTCAGTTAACGCGGGCACAATCGTGGATCAGATCGTTCGATCGGATCGTTTCTGGCCGGACCATTTTCTGACAAAGACTTCAGGAATTCTTCAGAGGCCCCGCCGGCATTGCTGCGCTACGATCCGCCGAGGCCCGCACTGCGAGACTGCACCACCGATGCCGCAGACGACTGCGTCTCAGACCTGAGAGTGCTCGATATGCAACGAGTTCGAGTGGGGATCACGAGCTTCGTGATCTTGCTGACAGCTTGGGCCGTGTCCGCCCAGACTGCATCGGTGAGCGGGCGGGTGACGAATCAGCAAGGCGGCGCCGTCGCCGACGCGGAGGTCTCACTGGTTGCCCCTCCCGGACCGGCCATGCCGGGAATGCCGGTCATGCGGATGAACACCTCGCCCGACCGCACGGTCCGTTCGAGACCAGACGGCACGTTTGTGCTCGACCAGGTGCCGGCTGGCCGCTACATCCTGCAGGTAGATGCACCCGGACTCGGGCGTTCCTCGCAAGAGATCACCGTGCCGACCGCCCAGTCACTGGCGGTCTCGCTCGAGGCGCTCGACATTCCAGGCGGCGAACCAACGCGTGGGGCGGAGGCGCCGGGAAGCCCTGCCGACACGCAAGCGCTTCTCGATCGTATCAAAGTGCTCGAGCAGCGCTTGAGCGATCTCGAATCCGGCACCGTCTTGTCGGAACCCGAGACGCGCGTCAGGCGGATTGAGGTCTACGTCGACCAGAACGGCAACGAACACGACGCGCCGGTCGAGGGGGCAAGAAAGGCCGTGACCTACCGGCGGGAACGGGTCTACCGCCGACAGTGGCTCAGCGAGAAGCTCGAACAGGCGTTCGCCGACCAGGAGGGCAAGAAAATCGCGGTGGGCGTGAGCGCCGCGAGCGTCACGCAGTTCGCGAGACAAACGACAGGCGATCCGGCTCAGGCCGCCGGGCACGCCTACCAGCTCGCTTCGGCCGACCTGTTGTTTTCGGCGGGCCTGGCGCAGTACACGAGTTTCTTTGCCGACATCGTGGGCCTGAGCGGCGCGCCACCGGACGCCGAGATTCACGGGCTCACGCTGCTCAACAGCTATACCGCCCGCCTCGTGCGCCAGAATGAAGTGAACGTGCGTGAGGCGTGGTTGAGAACGGAGCTGTTCTCTCAGAAACTCGCCATCAGTGCCGGGCGGCTCGACCTGGCCAACTACTTCGACCGGAACGCGGTCGCCAACGACGAGACGACACAGTTCATCAGCGATGGGCTCGTGAACAACCCGACGCTCGGGCTGGCGACCAACGGCGCTGGCGTCGTTGGTGTCTTCGATCCGAAAAACGGCGTCGCCTTCAAGGCGGGCTTCCAGCAGAGCAACAGCGACGCGACGAATCTTTCACAATCGATCGTTTCCCTGGTGGAAGTGGATTACGTCGCGCGCCCGCCGGGGTTGTCGGAAGGGAACTATCGTGTGTGGTTTCGCAACGATAACAGCACCCAGCGCAACAGATCCGCGGTGGGGGTCAGCCTCGATCAGAAGCTCACGCCATTCGTCGGATTGTTCGGCCGCTATGGCACCGCGGAGGCGCTGAGCGGTCGCGACCACTTTTTCAGTGCCGGATTCCAGGTTCAGAATGGCTTCGTGCTCAATCCATTGGATTTCTGGGGCGTCGGTTACGCCCAGACCGATCTCGAAGCGGGCGACCACGAAAAGCTGGCCGAAGGTTATTACAATTTCCAGGTTTCAGAGAAGCTTCGGCTGTCACTCCACCTGCAGCATGTGTTCGAGTCGTCGGCCGGGACCAGATCGGTCGGGTTCCTCGTGCCTGCTCTGCGTTTGCAGGCGAGATTCTAGCAGCCGGTGGTCATCACGGGCTGCTGGCGTTCAATCGGCGGGACAGGAGGACAAGATGGCAACGGGTGCAGGACGGTTGCTGATCGCAGGCGCGGCGGTTCTCGTCATCGGCTCGGCGCTGGTCGGTACCCGCCTGCGCGCCGCGGACGTGAAGGTGGCCGACCCGACCTCAGTGGTGATGATTGTCAATCGCGACTCGAACGACATCGCGTTCATGGACATCAAGACCCGCAAGCTCGTCGGGAAGACCTTTCTGGGAAACAACGTCAACCCGCACATGGTGATGATGTCCCCCGATGGCCGCTATGTGGTCACGGGTGGCACGCGCGCGAACAAGGCGTACATCATCGACGCGAGAACGCTGCAACTGGTCAAGGTCATCCCGGTTGATATCGCCCCGGAGCATCTCGCGTTTTCACCTGACGGCCGTTGGTACTACCAGGGCAATCCCCAAGGCGACTCGATCTCGGTGATTGACATGGTCTCGCTCGCGAAGATCAAGACCATCCCCGGTCTGGTCGAGCCGCTCAATACGGTGTTCGTGCCCGACGGCTCGAAGGCGTACGTGGGCAACTACGGCGCGCATTGGGTGGGCGTCATCGATGTGAGGCGCCATGAGCTGTTGAAAAGGATTCAGATTGCCGAGGTGCCGGGCGTCGCGAGGCTGGACCCCGCGAAGTACCTGGGCGAAATCAAGGGCATCAACATCCCCCAGATCACGAACGACGGCCGGTATTTGTACGCGGCCGATACCGACCTGGGAATCGTCGGGAAGATCGACCCGCGCGAGGACAAGGTGACGAAGGTCATCAGAGTGGGCAGGGCGCCGTGGCGCATTTATATGAGCCACGACGGCAATTACGCGATCACGCCCAATAACGGCGACCAGACGATCTCGATCCTCGATCTTCGTACGGACAAGGTCGCGGCGACGCTGGAAGCGGGAGAGAACATGACCGGCGTGAACTTTGCCGGCGGCAAGGCGTTCGTGATCAGCTCGACCAGCGGGTTCGTGTACGTCTACGATATGAAGACGCTGAGGCCGGCGGGACGGCTCAAAATCGGCACGAACATCCAGCTGGAAACGGCGACGACGGACGCTGGCGATCAGAAGATCTATCTCGCGGACTCAACTGAGAATGCCGTCGTGATTATCGATGCGAAGACCGAAGCTGTCGAGAAAGTCTTCAACGTCGGCCTCTTTCCATGGGGCACGCATATCATGGACAGCAAGGACAACTACTGCCATTGAGCCGATACCCGGTCCAGCGCCGCCGGCGTCATTCATGGTCGTCGGCGCTGGCAATCGCCGCACGCTGGCGATGACCCGGAAACATCCACCTCTCCTGCTGATCTCACTCCTTGTCGCCGCTTCCGCCGGCGCCCAGGACGTCCGTCAGCACACGCGTCTTGCCGGCCCGAAGAGCACGACGATCAGCGAGTCACAGGCGGCCGCGCTCACCTTGACGCTGGGTACCGCCTCGTTCCGTCCTGTACAAACGTGGATCCGTACGGCAGGCACGATCGACAGGACCGGGAAGATCCTCCGTGCATCCCTGTCTGCCGCGGAGGCGTCGCTCGTCAAGGTGGGCCAGCGGGTTCGCGCCTTCCCGCCAAGCTCGAAGTCGTCGATGTACCAGGCCTATATCTCGCGAGTCGGTGCGCGTGCCGGCGGCGCCGTGGTAGAGGCCCGGTTGAGCGCCTCCGGGCGGCAGAATACGACCCTCTACGTCATGGAGATCGTCGTCGAACAGGGCCCGTTCTTGTCCGTTCCGAACGAGGCGATCATCGAGGAGGGCGAAAAGCACATCGTGTACGTCCAGGAGCAGACGGGCCAGTTCGTCCCTCACGAGATTCACACGGGCATTCAGGGAGAGCTCTATACACAGGTGCTCGACGGACTCCGGGAAGACACCCAGGTTGTCACGTTCGGTAGCTTTTTCATCGACGCCGAGCACAAATTGAAAGGGACGGAACGACGTCCGCCCGGATCCGTGTTCGATGATCACCAGCGTCATTAGGGCCGTCATCCGCTGGCGTGCCGTTGCCTGGCTTCTGCTGGCGGCAGGCGCGATCGTCAGCGCCTATTCCATCCGCACTGCCTCGCTGGACGCGATCCCGGACATTTCCGATCCGCAGATTGTCGTCTACGTGAAATGGCCTCGAAGCCCGCAGCTGCTGGAAAAGGAGGTGACTGAACCCCTCATCAGCGCGCTCGTCGGCTCCCCGGATATCCAGGCGCTCCGGGGGTCGTCCCACATGGGGTACTCGTTCATCTATGTGGTCTTGAGCAACTCCGCCCGGCGGGCCAAGGTGCAACAACTGGTGCTCGATCGGATCAACGCCATCCGGCCGCAGCTGCCGCCGGACGCCAGCGTGACGCTCGGGCCCAATGCCAGCAGCATGGGCTGGATTTACCAGTACGCGCTCATCGACCGTGAGGGATCGCACGATCTGCGTGAATTGCGTCTCGTCAACGAGAGTCAGATCAAGCCCGCGTTGCAGACCGTTCCAGGCGTTGCGGAAGTGGCGTCGGTCGGCGGGCTGGAGAAGCAGTACCAGATCAAGATTTTTCCGCCACTGCTCGCCAGGGCCGGTCTTTCACTCAAGCAGGTGATCGCGGTCCTCCAGGGCGTCTTTCAAGAGGCGGGCGGCCGCATGATCGAGGTGACGAACCGCGACTATCAACTGCGTGGTGCCGTCAACACCCGGGAGATCGACAAGCTGGATCTCCTGGTGGTCGGCCGCCGTTCAGATGGAACGCCCATCTCCCTGAAGGATTTCGGGTACCTCGAAGTGGGCTATGACCAGCGACGGAGCACCGTCGACCTGGACGGAACCGGAGAGGTCGTCGGCGGGATCGCCATCATGGAGCAGGACCAGAACGTCCTCGCCATCACGCGATCGCTCCAGCAGAAGCTCCAACAGCTCCGCGCGTCGCTGCCGCAGGGCGTCGAGATCGTCACCACCTACGATCGCTCCGCCTGGATCTGGGCGACGCTCAGGCAGTTCTTCGAAACGTTGGGCATCGAATTGGTCGTGCTCATCGCGGTGACGCTGTTGTTTCTCCGGAACATCCGCACGGCGGTCGGACCGATCGCGATTCTCCTGCTCAGCACGTTGTTCACGGTCATGCCCCTGGTTGGCTTCAATCAGACGATCAACCTGTTCTCGCTGGCGGGTCTGGCGATCGCCATCGGCGAGATCGCCGACGCGACGATTGTGATCGTGGAGAACTGCACCGCGGATTTGTCGATGCATGCTCCCGTCAGCCGAACGGACAGGCAGGAGATCCTCATCCGGTCGATTGCCTCCGTCACGAAGCCGCTCCTGTTCTCGTTGTTGATCATTCTCGCGTCGTTCCTGCCCGTGTTCTTCCTGGAAGAGCGCGAAGCCCGCCTGTTCGATCCGCTGGCGTACAGCAAGACCTTTGCGATGGCGTTCTCGACGCTGCTCACCCTGTTTCTGCTGCCCTTGATCGTGTTGTGGATCTTCAAACGTGACACCATCGTTCGCAGAAACTTCCAGGAGAGCGCGGCCGTCAGGGCGTACCGGTCCGTACTGAGGCCGGTGATTCGGTACCGCTACGCCTTTACAGCCGCCGGCATGCTGGCGTTGATCCCCGCGGCTGTCCTGCTGACGGGGTTTCCGAAGGACTTTCTCCCTGACGTCGACGAAGGCGCGATCCTCTATATGCCGACGACGCTTCCGGGGCTGCCGAACCGGGAAGCGGGCTGGATCGTCCAGCAGATGGACAAGAAGCTCAAAGCCTTCCCGGAAGTCGAACGCGTCTTCGGAAAGATCGGCAGGGCGGATACGTCGACCGATCCGGCACCGCTCACGATGATCGAGACGACGGTACTCCTGCAGCCGAAATCCAGGTGGCGGAAGGGCATGACGAAGGACAAGCTCGTTGCCGAAATGGACAAGGCGGCGGAGACGATCGGGTACGTGAACGCCTGGGTGCAGCCGATCCGGGGGCGCGTCATGATGCAGAGCACGGGCATCCAGACGCCGGTGGGGATCAAAGTCAAGGGACCCGAGGTGTCGGTCATCGAAGACATCTCTCAACAGGTGGAGCAATTACTGCGGGGGCTGCCCGGGACCAAGTCGGTCATCGCTGAACGTATTTCGGAAGGTTATTACGTCGACGTGACGAACGACCTCGGGCGCATGGCGGCGCGCGGCGTGACGGTCGACGAGGCGATGGCGACGGTTCGCTACGGTATCGGGGGCGACAACATCGCCGGCGTGAAGCAGCCCGACAACACGATTATCCCGTTGAGCGTGCAGTATTCGCCCGAGTACCTCGACACACTCGACAAAGTGAAGAACACGCCGGTGGCGACCGCCGACGGACGGTCCGTGCCGTTGCGCGACGTCGCGGATGTCTCAATCCGGAAGATGCCTGAAATGATCAGGAACGACAACGGCAACCTGGCGGGATACATCTACGTGGACCCGCAGGACATGACCGGCCCGGACTATGTGGACCGCGCACAGGCCTATCTCGCGAAGAGCTTGACGTTGCCGGCGGGGTACTCGGTTGAATGGACCGGGCTCTACCAATACGCCGCCGCCGCCCGCGTCCGGATGCGTCTCATCGTGCCGTTGACGCTGGTCATCATTTTCGGGCTGCTCCTCGTGGCGGACGCTGCTGATCATCTTCGGCCTGCTCATTGTCGCGTTCCGATCGGTGAGCGAGAGCGTGCTCATCCTGCTGTCGGTACCGTTTGCCATGGTCGGCGGCGTGTTCCTGCAGCGGCTGCTCGGGTATCCGATGACGACGGCCGTGATGGTCGGCTACATCTCCCTGTTCGCCGTCGCCGTGCAGACCGGCATCATCATGGTCATCTTCATTCATGGCGCGCTCGGCCATCGCAAGGAGGGACAGTCGTATGTCGATGCCGTGATCGACGGGTCGGCGGCGCGCCTGCGTCCGAAGCTGATGACGGTCGCCGCGATCGTCCTGTCGTTGCTGCCCGTGATGTTCGCGACCGGCGCGGGGATGGAGATCATGAAGCCGATTGCGGCGCCAAGCATCGGAGGGATGGTCACGTCGAGCCTTCACGTGTTGTTCATGACTCCATGTCTCTTCGTGATCGCGGAAGATGTTCGTGTGTGGTGGAGACACCGTTCCGGGCAGACGGCACGGATTCGGGCGTCCGCATAGCTTCAGTTGGGAGCGTCATCCGCGGCGTGCGGCGCGACTGGGGGCTGGGCACTGGGGGCTGGGCACTGGGGACTGGGGACTGGGGACNAGGTTATCAGACCGAACCTCGCCATCTCTGACAGCGGTCGGTGCTGCGCGCCCTCGTCCTCGACGAGGGTCGTGAGTTGCTGTCGGCTGACGTGCGCGCGTGCCACCGGCTCGGCGGACCGTCAACGGTGCAGGCGGCTTTGGGGGCACTCGTGCGCGACGATGTCTCGATCGCTGCTCCGTCGTCGACTCTTTCCTACGGGAGCGGGTCGCCCGTCGAAGGGGTCTAAGATTCACAAATAGACGAGCCTATTGTGTTTTTGTTCGCAACAGTTCAGCACGAAGGAAAAACGGCGCGGCAACAGAAAACCTGGCAGGGCCACTGCGCGAGCCTTATGCCTGCCTTCGCGCTGTGGAGTGCAATAGCCGTCGCGCTGGTGCTGCTGGCGCGTGGACTTCCGACGCGAACGTTCTTCTCGGGTGACTCCGGAGTGAAGCTGATTGTTGCCCGAAACGCTATCGAGCATCCAACACATCCGCTCGATATTGATTTGCCCCGCGTTGGCGATCATCCGGTCGATTTTCTGGATCCGTTCTTTCACGTCCAAGGCGGCTACGCTCACGCCGCGACACCAGACTTGTTCCCTCTGATAGCCGCTCCGCTGATTGCGCGGTTCGGGATACGCGGCGCGTTTGTCCTGCCAGCACTCGGTTTTCTGTTGACGGTTTGGGTCATCGCCGCCCTTGGAGTCGCGTTGGACGAACGGCGGTCACGAACCATGCTGCTGTTCGTAGCGGTCGCCTGCACGCCGTTCCTCTTTTACGGGTTGGAATTCTGGGAGCACACGTTGGCGGCTGCCGTTGCTGCAACTGCGACAGTCTTGTGTGTGAGGCGCCGTTCCACATTCACGCTCTTCGTATCCGGATTGCTGCTTGGAATCGCCGTGTTGCTTCGGCCGGAAGCGATTTGGTATGGCGTTGCAGTGCTGATCGGCGCTCGATGGCTATCGCGTCGTATCGGTGTCACCGACATGGCGGTGATCGCCGCCGGTGCGGTGGTCGGTGTCCTGCCGTTCGCCACGGCATCGGCAGTTTACTCCGGACAATTGTTTGGCGCTCATGTGACCCGCAACATGTCGGGAATCACGACGGGTTGGTGGGCGAGCCGAGTTGAATACTTGAGCCTGTGGCTCGTGCCGCAGAACATCGTGTGGCTGATTGTCTGTGCTTTCTTGTTCTTCGCCACGGTTGTCGCGAATGACACGCAGCGTTTCATCAAGATAGTCCGCCTGGTCGGTGCAGCGTTCGTGGCGGGAGTCACGATTGCGGCGGCAATGGAGCCTTCAGCCGCGCCAGCATCTGGAATGCCGCACCAGCCGTGGTCGGAACTTTCGTGATACCTCTTATTCGTTTGCGACACGGACAGACATTTTTGTTCACGGTGGCGGCTGTTGCAGTGGTGTTGGTCGCCTTGACGACACCGAGCGACGGTGGCGCTCAATGGGGACCACGTTACCTGTCCCTGGCATTCATTCCGTTGGCCATCCTCACTGCGGACGCGATGACAGCCACGATTCGGAGTTCCCGCTTCATTGGCGCGATAACGGTCGCTGTGGTCCTGGTGTCGAGCCTGATGATTCAACGCAACGCTTATAAGGACTTGCAGTCTACGAAACGCACCTACGAACGGATTGTTCAGTTCGTTGAGCGCGAGACCGCACCGGGCAGCTACATCCTCACCGACCTGTGGTGGTTCGACCAAGTGACCGCATCACTCTATCCCACACGGATCGTATTGTTCGTGGACAACGCGGTGTCAGTGGATAGAGCGTTCAAAGTGCTGGCGACGGCTTCCGATATTTTCGTCGTGCGTAGTGACGTCGAGTCTCCTGGTGATGGACTCCGTGAGCGCCAACACGGAACGGCGTTCGTCGTCAAACGACATGTCGGAATACCGGAGAGATCGTTGACGTTGGCTGAACTCGCCAAAAGTCGCTGAAAGATTTCTACGGTCCATCCGACGGCTTCTTTTTTTGCGGAATGGCCCGAATCGTTGTCATGAAGCCACTTGATCCAGGTCCGCGGCTCAGGCAAGA
>QHWJ01000221.1 GCA_003222535.1 Acidobacteriota bacterium
ACGCGTTTGCAACGTTCTTCTATTCGGAATTCGACGACAGAACCGGCCGCCTGCGCTACGGCAACTGCGGACATCTGCCCGGCCTTCTCCTTCGAGCCGATGGCTGCGTCGATCACCTCGCTGCGACCGCGCCGGTGCTGGGCCTCTTCACTGAGTGGGAGTGCCCTACGAGCGAACGCCGGCTCTTCCCGGGCGACCTCTTCGCCATCTACACCGACGGGATCACAGAGGCGTTCAACGACCGCGACGAGGAGTTTGGCGAGGAACGATTGATCGAGGCGCTCCACACGCATCGCAGACTGGCTCCAAACGACCTGGTCGCGGCAATTCTCGATGAAGTACGCCGGTTCAGCCCCCAGGAACAACGTGACGACATCACGCTGATTGTGGCAAGGTGCAGAAGTGGCTCATGAAGGCATTACAGCGAAAGCAAAGCGCCGCCAGGCACGATACTCGTTTCTTTTCATGAGAGCGGACGGCGGCCAGTTGACCGAGATCACATCTCTCATCGATGAGGGAATCATTCGCCCGGTCGTGGATCGGGTCTTCCCCTTCGCATCGACCAGGGAGGCCATGGCCTATGTCGAAGCAGGACGGGCAAAAGGCAAGGTCGTCGTATCACTAAAGTGAACGCGGCGAGTGCGGATATATCGGAAACGCATCGGTTCAAAAGACCGACGCCTGCCGGCCACCCGTTCGCGCGTCGGATCTGGCGGGCGCTTCGCGTCCTCGACGCACGACCGACCACATATGTGGACGCCGACTCATGCTCGAAGGCTGGCATCCATTGACGGCGGTGGTAGCGACGATCGGCCGGTACTCTCGCCGCCGGCGCCCGAGCCGCCGGGGACAAGAAGCTGCCCGTGAGACGGCGTGGCTGCTGTGCGGAACAGCCAATGCGCTCGGACGCCGTCGCCGAAAGAAGTAGGCTGTCACACCATGGCGGACGCCCTCTCTCCGACGATGACGCTGCGCGACTTCGAGAACGGCTATTGGTATCTCGAGCAATTGAAGAACTTCGCCGGGCGCATTGGCATCCCCGAAGCGAAGAAGCTGCGAAAGGACGAACTCGAAAAGGCCATCGTGGCGTTCCTGCGCACGGGCAAGGCTGCATTGCCCACGAAGCGTTCACTGCGCAAGACGGGCGTGAAGGACGTGGAACGCGGCCTCAACCTGAAGCTCCGAATTGAGAACTACACGAGCAACCGTGAAACGAAGGACTTCATCGTCGAACAGGCCCATCTGATGGCGCCGGAGGTTCGTGAGAAGTCCGGAGTCTGGTATCGCTTGAATCGGTGGCGAGAAGGACAGACCACGAGCGGCAAGCACCCGACGTACCGCGACCTCGTCCGGCGGTACATCGCCCTGAACAAGATGGAGCGCTTCGAAAAGGTTCCTCACGGTCGCTACATCAACTTCGTCGCCGAGTTCCTCGCAGCGGATAAGAGGGTGACGCGTGCAGAGGCAATCGCTGCGTGGACAGAGCTCAAGAAGCTCGACGTCCCCAAGGACTATGCGTCCTGGGTCAAGGCGCGAGCGAAGCGCAAGGGAAAGAGCAGGTGACATCGGTGGCGCACGCCATACTTATGTCTCCGGGGCGAGAAATCCTTCAAGTCACTTGTTGCCATCGTTATCATGGACACGCGAGATCTGATCGACAATTCGCTCGGTCGGATAACCAAGAACGGTCGTCACGCGGCCAGACTCGCTGTCGGCAAAGATGAAGGCGCCACCTGTGATCTCGTAACTGCCCTGCCAGCCAACCGCGAAACTGGTGTCCGTCTCCTCGATGTGCACCGGTGTCGACAGGCCATCCCTGGCGATTCGGGTGGCCAGATGGTCGGCGGGATCCAGGATCCAGGCATCGCCGGTATCCGTGGAGAACAGCAGCAGCGCGCCGATGGTCACGATGCGGCCGCTGCGTTCGGCGGCGCGGCGCTGCATATACCGCACTTCGTCTGCAAGGTGAAAGTCCTTCCCGTTGAGCCATCGCTCGTCACCTCCCTGTTTCGTCGCCGCGGTGCGCTGTTGCCGCGCTGTCCGTCGCGACTCCTTCTTTTCGCGATCGCGCCGGACTCGCTCTTCGACGGGGACGACGGTGTCAGGTGCGGTTTTGCCGAACTGCTTGTGGTAGATCTCCTCGATGAACTGGGGGAGAGGGACTTTCCATGACTCCTGATCACGGTTGTCGAGTTTGCCGAGCTTGGCCGGGTTCATCCCGAGCTCGCGAGCCATCTGGATCTGGGCGTGGGTCAGGTGGTGCCGCGTGCGTGCGTCAATCCAGGCCTGCAGTTTCCGATTCGCGTTCTTCGTCGTCATCGCCACGTCGCCTTCGCGCGATCGAGAGGATAGCGCATGGCCCGGTCAGAGCCGGCAATCAGGTTCTCGGGACCGGCCGAAAAGAGATCGCGATTTCCTTGGGGGATTGGCTCAGCTACTGGACGATTTCCGCAACTGGCTCATCCGTGCGGTGTAGACGCGGGGCTCGCCTGCCTCGCGGCCGTTCAGGCGTAGAATGCTGTCCATGACGCTCAGGACCGCATTCCGCGTCGTCATCGCTGGCCTCATTGCCTTCACCGTCTCATTCTTTTTTCCCGGCTTCTAGCGCCCTTTCCGTTTCTTCGTCGTCCTCCTCGCATCAGCCCCAATTCTCGTCACTCGAGCTCATCCCCGGGCTGGTCCACGGGACCTGGGTCACGAAAGATGCCTGGGAGCGGGCGCACCAGGGCGCACCAGACGATGCCCGAATTCAAATCGCTGTTCAATTGCCTGCCGATTGAGCAACATTCGCTGACGCGCAGCAGCTTCGAACCGGCGTACGAGTTTGCCGGGGCGCCGATCGAACCACGAGGAGATGCAGTATGAAGAGTCTGCCTCGAGTCGGCCTCCTTCTTCTCGGCGTCTTTCACGCGAGGGTCACATCGACGTCGCCCGAGCCTCTTCGCTTCGTCAGCGTCAGTGCGGGCGCTGATCATGTGTGCGCAGTGACCGACGGCGGCGACGCCTATTGCTGGGGATCGAATTCGGTAGGACAGCTGGGGAACGGCGCGGCGGACTCGGTCCCGCACGCGACGCCCATTCGCGTCCACAGCGACGTGAAGTTCACGGCGCTTTCCGCCGGCTTCACGCACACGTGCGCCTTGGAACGCGATGGCCGCGCGTGGTGCTGGGGAGCGAACGACACGGCGCAGCTCGGCGATGGGACGACGAAGAACGCGCCGACTCCGACGCCGATTCCCGTTCGCGTGAACACTGACCTCAAGTTCAAAACGATCGCGGCCGGCGGCGGACATACATGCGCCGTCAGCCTGGATGGCATCGGGTACTGCTGGGGAGGCAACTGGCACGGCCAACTGGGCGTCGGCGATCGCGATGGCGACGGCTCCGCGCCGTGCTGTTATCGATTGCCCAGGCCGATTCGGACCGAGCTGCGATTGCGCGTGGCCGTCGCCGCAGGAATCAGTTCGTGCGCCGTGGCGATGGACGGCAAAGCGTACTGCTGGGGATCGCCGCAGGAAGGACGCCTCGGTACCGGAGCAGCCGATGCGGCAAACAAGGGCGCGGACAAGACGATTCCGACAGCGGTCGCCGGCGATATCTCGTTCGTGACTGTGCTTCCGCGCGCGTGGCATACGTGCGGCCTTTCGTCGACCCACGAGGTGTTCTGCTGGGGAGGCGATCTGTTGCAGATGAAATCGGCGATTCCCGAGCGCGTCACCGGACTGAACGACGTGTCAACGGTGACCACGGGGCATTTTCACGATTGTGCCTTGACCGGGGGCGGCACCGCATTCTGCTGGGGGACAAACGCAGACGGCGAGCTCGGCGACGGCACCACGCGCGACTCCGCGGCGCCTCAGCGCGTCGCGACGACGCGTCGATTCATATCGATCGCCGCCGGCGGTAACGTGGACGTCTCAACGCCGGGCCAGGTCGCAACATGGGGATTCAGCTGCGCCGTGGCGGCAGACGATGGTTCGGTACTCTGCTGGGGCGACAATCGGCACGGCGTGCTCGGCAACGGTTCGACCGAACGATCGCTGACTCCGGTTCGCGTCGTGAATCAGTGACGAAGCCAGGCTAGCGGATGCGTTTTAGGTGAGCCTCTGAGTACAACTCGAAGTTCTTGCCCGGTTCAGGGATTTCGAATCGCTCTGTGAACTCGTCGCGGCTCACAATCGTGTACGTTTCGCGTGCGCGATAACCCGCCTGCTGGCGGTTGCCCTTATTGCGTGCGCGATCCCAGCCGTGAGCGCCGCCGCGACCGATCCGATGCTGGCGCTTCGTGCGGAATGAACGGCCGAGAATGCTTCAGCCCCGGCCATAACTGCCTCTCGAAGTTCTAAAGTGAAATTGGCCTGCGCTGTAACTCGTTGATATGCGGCGTTTGGAAGGTGGCTCCTCAGGCTGGATTCGAACCAGCAACCCCTGACGCACCTGATCGCCGAGTTCGACCAGCAGTCGCGTGACCAGGCCGTGTCACGGCCACTTGCTTGTAAGTTCTTGTAAGTATTCGGCTCCATCGGGAATCCGCAGACCAGCCGCCACCTTCAGCGGTGAACATCCAGCCTCTCGTCGAGGCACACAATGACGCGCGCCAATTTCCACGTGTCGCCCGTGCGCTCATACTGCCAGATGTACTTCCCGACGTTCACCTCGGAAGGACCACCTGTGCGGGGTGCAGCGGAGAATGCAAATGTACCTCGATCGAATGCGACGTCGCCCAACACGCGAACTTCAGCGCTCGTGTACGCGATATGTCGATCGAACTCCTGAAGGAGACTTGGAAGCAGTTCGCGCAAGAAGGCCGCACATGCGGCCTTGCCTTCCTGCACAGGCGCACTCGGGACCATGAGCACAACGCGTCGGACATCGCCGCGCAGATGGGCTCGGGATCACCCGCGTTCTCCGCGACCGTGAGCCGGTTGCGAATGTCGGACAGAATATGTAGGTCGGACAGGGCGGTCACACTAGCTGCGCCTCCTGGCAATCAGCTCGCACGCACATAGACGTCCACAGACCATTGCCACGTCCGACGATGGCCGGCGCGTTCGAATCCCTCCCGCTCGATCATGCGAACCATGCGTTCGACCGGGTGCACGAACGCGCGAAATGATTCGCCGCGAACTCTCGCCAGGCCGTTCTCGAGCCCGATTACACCGTGCATGTACCACACGTCGTGCGGATAGGAGATCGCCAGGCAGCGGTCGGCGTGCCGGGCTGCCTGCTCGATGAGCGGCGCAAACGACGGATAACAGCACACCACCCGGTCCAGCGTCACCACGCGAGCCGGGGGCAGCGCCGCCGCCACGTCCACGAAGTCGCTCTCCACGAAACGAATTGCGGCCGTCCGCGCGCGCCGTGTGGCTTCATCGGCCGCCGCCGCTAGGTGCGCGGACGACGCATCCACGGCAACCGCCTGATTCATGCCGCGCTCGAGCAATTCAAACGTCAAGGCACCAATGCCGCAACCAACGTCGAGAAGCGCGCCGTTGGCTTGACCCGCTGCCACGATCAGATCGCGGAGAAGGCGCGTCGTGACGCCAGGACCTTTGTCGCGATAACTCTTCAGATCGCGATCGGCAGTCTTGCGGTCGAAGTGCGTGTCCGCCGCCGATTGAAAGGCGCGTGAGCAGCAGGTGCTCATCCGTCTCATGTTGACATTCTAAATGAGACGAGACATGCTCGTCTAGAATGTCAAGAGAAGTGCTTCAGGGCACGCTGGATCTCATGGTGCTGCGGACGCTGGACGCGATGGGACCGCAGCATGGGTTGGGGTTGGCCAGGCGCATCCTCCAGGTATCGGAAGGCATCCTCAACCTGAATCAGGGCACGCTCTATCCGGCACTGCTCCGCCTGGAGCAGCGCCGGTGGATCAGGTCTCGATGGGGCATCTCCGAAAACAACCGGAAGGCCAAGTTCTACGAGCTGACGGCGCGAGGGCGCAAGCAGATTGGCGAAGAGACCGAAAGCTGGGAGTCAACGGTATCCCTGATGGCAAAGTTCCTCGCCAGGCCGACTGGAGGCGAGTGATGTGGGGACGGTTCATTGACGTGTTCCGTCGGCGCCGGCTCGATGCCGACCTGGACTCCCAGCTGGCCCATCATCTCGATGCGCTCGAAGCCGAGTATCGGACTCATGGCCTCGCGCCCGGCGATGCGCGGGCGGCTGCGCGTCGTGACATGGGCGGACTCACTCAAGTGCGGGACGCCTATCGCGATCAACACGGCGTCCCGGTGTTCGAGACCGTTTGGCGGAATATTCGCTTCGCTGTCCGCGCCTCGAGACGGACGCCCGGCCTGACGGCGACCATTGTGTTCACGCTGGCGCTCGGCATCGGGGCGAACAGCGCCGTGTTCTCCGCCATCGATACCGTGCTGCTCCGACCACTCTCCTTCCCCGACGCCGACCAGCTCGTGCGCGTCATCCAGACACAGGACGGCGCACGGGACACCTGGATCGCGTCGCTTCGTCTGGAAGACTGGAACCGTCTGAGCTCGAGCTTCGCGGCGATCACCGGCTATTCGGTGGAGGATGCGTCCGACACGACCGGCGATCTTCCCGTCAGGGTCCGGCGAGCCCGCGTGTCGCCCCGCTTCGTCCAGGTCTGGGGCGTCGCGCCGGCAGCCGGACGAGGCTTTACCGATGCCGAGCACCGGCTCGGCGCGTCGCCCGTCGCCTTGATCAGCGACCGGTACTGGCGCAACCGATTCGGCGCCGATCCGAGCGTGCTGGGCAAGAGCGTCCGCCTGAGCGGCCGGCCCTATGCGATCGTCGGCGTCATGCCGATCTCGTTCCGCTTTCCGGAACGCGACGTGGACATCTGGTCTCCCGAGGTCGTCAACAGCCCTTACACACGCAGACAGTTTCAGACCTACATCGGCGTCGGCCGGCTGAAGCCTGGCGTGAGTCTGACGCAGGCGCGTGCGGATCTCGCTCGTGTTCAGACGGAGCTCGCTGAGCAGTATCCCGACACCGATCGCCAGATCGGCACGCGCGTCGAGCCTCTGAAGGAGACGATGATTGGCGGTGCCCGCGGGACGCTGTCGCTGCTGTTCGCAGCGGTGTCTGTCCTGCTGCTCATTGCGTGCACGAACATCGCGGCGCTGCTGCTGTCCCGCGCCGCGCGGCGCGAGCAGGAGATTGCCGTCCGCTATGCGCTGGGCGCCACGCGCGGCGCGGTGCTGCTGCAACTGCTGACGGAAGTGGGTGTCCTGGCGCTGGCGGGCGCCGCGGCCGGCGTCTTCGTGTCGCTCGCCGTGTCGGCCGGGTTTCGCGTCCTCGCTCCAGACCTGCCGCGCCTGGGAGAGGCCGGGCTCGATGCGCGGATGCTGTTGTATATGATGGCGCTGGCGGTGCTCGCGGCGCTGGTGTGCGGCCTGTTTCCGGCGGTGCGCAGCTCACGGGGCGCGGCGGCTCTGGCAGGCGCGGGTCGTGCGCACGTATCCGCGCGGCATCCCCTGCTATGGGGCCTGGTCGGCGTGCAGGTGGCGCTGTCGGTCACGCTTCTGGCCAGCGCAGGACTCCTTCTCCGCAGCTTCGACAAGCTGTCGCGCGTGGATCCGGCTTTCGACTCCAGGCACGTACTGACCTTTCACGTGAGCGGCAGTTACGACGAGGTCAGGGACTACGATCGCGTGGTCCAGCGCATCCACCGCACGCTCGACGAACTGACAACGCTGCCTGGTGTAGCGGCGGCGGCGACATCCGCCTCGCTGCCGGGCGTCGGCCACCGGAATCCCGCGGAATTCCATCTCGTCGAAGGGCGCGCGGCCTCCGAGCCGGCCATGGTCGCCGAGTGGCGCAACGTCTCTCCCAGCTATTTCGAGACCACGCGAATACCAGTGCTGGCGGGCGAGCGCTGTCAACCGAAGCCGCTCGGTGCCGTTCGGGCGGGATCCACCATCGACGTGATGGTCAACCGCAGCTTCGCGGATACCTACCTCCCCAGCCGATCCCCCGTCGGACTGCACCTCGCAACCAACGCATCCATCTATCGAGCCGGACGGATCAGCGGCATTGTCGGCGACGCGAGAGAGCTCGGCATCGACCGCGAACCGGTCCCCACCGCATATTTTTGCGACAGCATTCCGAGCCCTTTTCCCTGGTTTCTCGTCCGGACTGTCGGCCAGTCGACGTCGGTCGTCGGCGCCGTTCGCGCGAAGCTTCAGGCGATTGAACCGCTCAGGTCCATCTATGACGTCGCGCCGCTCGACGAGCGGATCGCCGACGCCTTTGAGCAGAATCGGCTGCGTACGATCGTCATATCGGTGTTCGCCGTCACGGCGTTGTCCCTTGCCTGTCTCGGTGTGTGGGGCACGCTCAGCTATCTCGTGACGCTGCGGCGGCGCGAGATTGGCCTGCGCCTGTCGCTTGGCGCGCCGCGCGTCGGCATCCTGAGCCATTTCCTGGGACAGGCAGTCCGTGTCGCCGTGATCGCCTGCGCGTGTGGCCTGGCGCTGTCGGCCGTCTTTGCCCGTGTGCTTTCGAGCATGCTGTATGGCGTCTCGGCTTCCGACCCAGCCACTCTCTCGAGTGTCGTCGCGATTGTGCTGGGGGTCGCGGTGCTGGCCGCGCTCGTGCCCGCCGCGCGCGCTGCACTCGCCGAACCGATGCGAATCCTTCGCGAAGAGTAGGAACCCGGCGCGGCGCGCCGCTCGGCCCCTGGCGGCTGCCGGCGGAGGCCAGAGTTCTGTCAAGTCGACCGTGCAGATGCCGATCCTAGCAGGCCGTGGTGAAAGTCGACACGGCCTGCCAGACACAAAGAATATGGCCACAGAGACTCAGAGACACTGAGAAAACCCTACGATTCTCCGTGTCTCAGTGTCTCCGTGGCCCATTCTCGGTGCCTCGCAGCCCGTGACGCGACTTCCGCCACGGGCTGCTAAGGTTGGATGTTCAGCACCGCACGGCCGCCACGCGTCACGTGAAGCGTGGCGCCAGCGTCAGGGTGTTGAAACGCCCCACTCCTGATGCGGAAATGCACGTCCCGATCCATGAGTGAGGATTCACTCCACATCACCGTCCCATTGCTGCGCGTATAACAGATGATCCGGTTGTCGGCGATCACCTGCACATTGGGGACTCCCGCACCGGTTCGCGAGTCGACGATGCTGAGCTGGAACGACAGCCGATGACTGGAAGCGGGAGAAGAGGGATACGACATTCCCGCGACCGGGATCAGAAACAAGAGCGTGATCGGAAGAACCTTTCTCACGTGATTGGCCTCTCGCTGGAGAGTCTAGCAAAGTCGAGCCGCCGCCACTTCTTGCGAATCGTCCGTCAGCCAGGAATCGGCGCGAGCAGGCGCTCCACCTCATCGAGACGGGAATAGCCACGACGCGCCCGCGGCGTCTGCCGTGTGGTGTTGCCGCGTCGTGGCCCGAAGAATCTTGATCGCCCTATTTCGATTTCGTAGTTGTCTCGGCCGCTGCTCGTTCCTTCGCGCGCGCTCCGGCGAGAATGCCGGTCATCGCGTGGTTCCCTTCATGACACGCATACTCGTACACCTGAGCGTCGGTACGCTTCAGACGGATCATGAAGGTCCACGGGCGTGTCCACGTGGCGGGATCGTCAACCGTCAGTTCCCAATTGATGTAGTCCGGGCTCACACGCGTGTAGCGCTCAGTGAGACGCACGTCGGGCGTGGAGGACATCTGAAGGCCGGCCTGAAAGCCGCCGCGGTAATTCGTCGTTTCGACGACCAGCGTGTCCTTGTCCCAGTGACCTCTCGGATCGCCATGCAGTTGACGGATGCTCGCGGGCAGATGCGGGAGGCCGCTCAGCGGGACGATCCGAGCGTCGTGGATGAGCTCCTGCTCGATCACGACCGCCTGAGGGGACTGGGTGATTTGAAAGTAGCTGTCGTATCCGGGAAACGTCCACGGCGCGCCATACGAAATACAACGCTCGGACAGAGGGCGATCCTCGGGACCGTCAGCCCGGCCGGCAGGGCCTCTCTCCGATCCCACGCCCTGCTGCAATGCCTTCAGAAAAACGGCATGCCGCGCTTCCCCGTCGGGTGTCAACGGAGGAAACTGGCCATTCGGCGGGTCGGTGATGAGCGACGTTCGGTTGTCCCATTCCCGATCGCTCATCCAGAACTGGTTGTAGTTGCCGGTGGTCGGGTCGTACGACAACTGGTTGAATTTGCCGTTCTTCTTCGCATCGAGCACGAGCTGCACGAAGTCGCCGAAGATCGCGTCTTTACCCAGATCGACGTAACGCGCCGCCAGTCCCTTCAGTTCCTCGACCTCGGCGTCGGTCAACGACGTTTTGTCTTTCCATTGCGTGGGTCGCGTCATCGGTGTGACGCCGTTGTTTCCCCAGACTCCCTGCAGGTCCGGTTTTCCGTCCGGCGTACGGGGCACTTTCCACGTCTTTGCTGACGTCGACGTGCCGGCAGGACCGCGCGATTGGGCGGCAACAGAAAGTGCAGCCGATCCTGCAGCAACAAGAACGATGAGTAAGTGTTTCACCTCAGCCTCCTTGGAGAAAACGGTGCGCGCGAGCCCCGGCTGGCGATTTGTCCTTCATATGTGGGCGGTGAGAAGCTCGCCCGCGGGATGTCCGGCCTCGAGCGACGCGAGAATCTCGCTCGCCATCACCGGCGCTCGCCGGAAGACGTCGTCCCCGACCGCGTTCGCCAACGCATTCAGCACGGCGTTGCAACCGGCGGCGACGGGCGGCTCGCCGATCCCGCGCGCGCCGACCGGCGTTTCGGGATCCGCAATGTCGAGCGCCGCCCACTGCATCTTTGCTGGCGCATCGAGAATCGTCGGTGGCTTGTTTTGATAGAAACGTGTCGCCAACGGCACACCGTAGTGCTGGTCGTACACGGTCTTTTGGCCGATCGCATGGCCGATACCGAGCATCGATCGGCCAAGGACCTGTCCGCCGAGCGAGTGTGGATGCACGACCGTACCGACGTCGACAACAGCGAGGTAATCCAGGATGTTGAATTTTCCTGTTTCCACATCGACTTCGACCTCGGCAAAGCTCGCGACGAAGGAGAACGGTGTGCCGTCCATCGGAGAGCTGTCCCGCGCGACGCCCATCAAGCCCTGGCTCGCGAGTGCCGTGGCTGATTCCTTCGTCATCGCGTTGATGTCCTTCGGCAGCTCGTGCCCATCGTATTTCCCGCCCAGCTCGATGGCTGCTTGTGCGGCCTTAGCGAGCGTCATGCTCCGCCCGTTCGTACGATGGAAGACGCGCTCGTCCGCCAGATCGTAGTCGTCTGCGCGTCCTCCCAGACGCGTTGCCGCAATCTCCTGGAGCTTCTTCTTCGCATCCATGGCCGCCGCGTGCGCGGCCCGGGTCATCGCGAGCGTCGTCTGGCTCCCGCCGGACACACAGGTCCAGGGCAGGTTCCTCGAGGTGTCCCCCCACGCGACCACGCACTTGTCCCACGGAACTCCCAGCAGCTCCGCGGCGACGCGATGCACATCGCTCACTGACGCGGTGCCATGATTGCCGATCCCTGACTGGACATACAGGCGGCCGTCAGGCTTCACGACGAGGAGCCCGTCGTACCCGCTCGAGCCGGCGAAGAACACGCTCGTCGACGCGCCGACACCGCGGACCTTCGCCCCGGTTCGCTGCCCGCTTGCACCCTTTCGGGCGTCCCACCCGAACATCTCCACGCCGCGATCCAACGCCTGTTTCAAGAAGCAGCTCGTCGAATGCATGATGTGCTGCCCTTTGGGGTCCAGTGGTCCGAGGGGCGCCTTGCCTTCCGGTGCGTTGAGGCGCCGGATCTCGACCTGGTCGAGTCCAAGTTTGTGCGCCGCCTTGTTCACCAACCGTTCCATGAGCATGATGCCCTGCATGCCGCCCGGCTGACTCTGTGGTCGACGGGGAGGCGTATTCGTGAGCACGCTCATCCCTCGCCAGCGCATCGCCGGCGGCTGATAGAGGAGCGAAACAATCAAGCCGGTCGCGGACACATCGAATTGCTGCTCGTACGGACCGTTGTCCATGATGGCAAACAAATCGACGGCGGTCAGCCGCCCGTCCCTGGCAAATCCGACCTTCATCCGGCCGTGGATGCTGGGGCGGGCGCCGCCGATGGCGTGTTCCTCTTCGCGGCTGATACGCATCATGACGGGGCGGTTGGTTTTCCTGGACAGAAGAGCCGGAATGATGCTGGTGACCGCGCCTGTGACTTTGCTGCCGAATCCTCCCCCCGTATACGCGCTGATGATGACGACGTCCTTCGGCTC
>QHWJ01000253.1 GCA_003222535.1 Acidobacteriota bacterium
TCGTCGCGCCTTGCCGGCGGGGCGCCTCGCCCGTCTCGGTGCGACGCCAGACTTTCACCACGGGCTGTTAAGGGGCCGATGACCTGCGCAGCGTGGAGATCTCGAACGGGAGCGCCGACATGGGGAATGCCTTCGTCCACTGGCGGCTGCGAGCTCCGACATAGATGGCCGTTTCTCCGGCGGCCATGCTGGCGGGGAAGGTGATCTCGGAGGTTCCTGTTCGCGACGCCCCGGCGATCCACGTGACGAGGGACGCGCTCTCGGTCGGCTCCCAGCGGATGTGAACGTCGACATCCGCGGTCGCGGCGAGCCGCAACCGGATGACCTTGCACGGCCCGCACGTCTCACCAGAGGCCGACACCACCGTATAGAACCCATCGTCTGCGAAGATGGCAGCGGCGATCCGTTCGCCGGGGCCGATGGTGATGATTTTCTGCAGCTGCACGTCGATCGTGGCGTCGCTGTTGAATTCGAACTCGCCGAGCCGCCGCATCTCGTACCCGGGCTTCGTGAACTCCAGCGAGGTTCGCGCCGCTGTCGTCAGGCGGTAAACACCGCGCCCGTCCGTCTGCGCCGATTCGCCGTTCCCGGCGGCTCGGACCGTGACGCCGCCGAGCGCCTGTGCGCCGCTCTCCCTCACGACACCGGACACGCTGACGCCCGCGGGCGATGCGCCAGGGCTCAAGGGCGCCGCAGCCGTCGCCGCCCCTCGGCCACATGCAGCGAGACCGCACACCGACACGAGTAGTCCTGCAACGCAGAAGCTGCCACGCATTACACACCTCATCTTGT
The DNA here is from genome assembly GCA_003222535.1 of Acidobacteriota bacterium. Lineage (GTDB taxonomy): Bacteria > Acidobacteriota > Vicinamibacteria > Vicinamibacterales > CAVVIG01 > QHWJ01. The sequence goes on from QHWJ01000253.1 coordinate 793, forward strand.
GAATCGCAGGCTCTGCAGCAAATCGTGCACCGATCGCGGCGCTGAAATTCCCCAATCAAGCGGCCTATAGGGTCCCCAGCCGTGACTTTGTCGGCCGATCTCGGCGACTTTAGTTCGCCGCCTGGGAGAGATTCCCAAGCGGCGTGTGCGGCTGCCGGGGAATGACCGGGCAGAGGAGCCTATGAAGAGGCTCAGAAGAGCGCGTGAGTCGAGAGGGCGCCGGAAGCCGGCGAGATGTCAGGCGACCGGGGTGAGCGGCATTCGCCCGACCGGGCGAATCGCGTTTGCCACGATGCAGCGTGCTCGTGACGCGCTTCTGCGATGGCGATTGACGTGAGCGTTGCTGACATTGTTCGGCTGGCGAGACGAGTCGCTGAAGCGTGCGCGCGATTTCCGGCACAAATCCGGGCAACCCGCTCCCGTTGCCGTGGCATTTGGCTTGCGCCACCGATGACTATGCGCGTTCTTCAGTGGCGGCCCAGAACTCCGGCCCAACGCTCGACGCCGGAAGCCGGCCCTCTTCCCTGGAAGTTTCCCGCGATCGGCGAATTCGCCGGCCGCGCCCGCTACGTACCGGGAGATGTCGAGAACCTGCCGCCGCCTCTCCGTGCCGCTGCCGGGACGGTGATGGACATGGAGTTTGCTGGTATCGCGAGTCCGGGAAGCCGGTCCGTCGGACAGAGCTTGTACCGGGAATGTTCAGGTCAGAGTCTGCTCGGTGGGCTCGTCATTCCCGAGCAGGATCTGGATTTCATCCCGTGACGGCGCGCGGCTGTCTTGCCGCATCATCAGCTCCGTCACCCACCCGCGGATCCGTCTGGCCGCCTGGTCCTCGGCTGTCAGTTGTCCGAGCCTCTCTGCCGAAACGAACTCGACGTGATGGTCGTCCACCGACAGGCGAATGATGAGAACGCGAAGGCGCCGCTCAGGCACGCGCTGCGAGAGCTTGGCGCTGCGCACAATGGGGCCATCGTCGGCTCCCAGGACATTCACGATTTCCACTTGAACGTCAGCGGCCTGCGGCGGCTTCATCACACGAATGCCGCTGCGAGCCAAGGCATCGCTCATCGCCTGCACGGCCGCCACACCACGCCAGACCGCACGCGATCTGGTGTCGTCGGCAGGTTCCGGCATGGATACGGACACGGTGAACGAGTCGACCATCGCGTTCTCCACATACATTGGACGCTGGCGTCAGTCTCGCAACGACGATGCCGCAGCGAGTTGACTCGTTAACTGAGCAATATGCATAACCTTTCGTGCAGCGCGGCCGCGTCGCCGTGGATTGACGGCACTCAGAGATCGCGGAGCAGTGACGGAAGTGTCAGGGCTCGAGCGTGATCCGCCCGGGTCTGATGCTCGAGATCCCGGCTCGAACGTGCGGGGCGCGGTTTCGTGTGCCCGAACCGAAGGAAAGAATCTTGTTCGAAGCTCGTGCGAGGAGAGCACGGGCGAATTTCGTCAGAAATCGACCGGGCGCGTCATGAAAACTGGCATTATGATTTTTGCGTCGCGGGCTGGTCCAACGCATCGATTCGGCCCGAGCGCGCCCACAAATAATGTGAATGGAACGCTTTAGAGGAGTGTGACTGCGCGTCCGGCGCGTCTGTCAGGGCGAGGTCCCGAAATTGCACTCCACCTCGACCATGAGCAGAAGCACCGCGATGACAAGGCGAGTGGAAACGATACGGCAGTCTTCCGCCAATCGTCTCTATCGTGCCCTGGACGCCCGGATAGTGTGTTCAGGCGGATCGATGTGGCGGATCAGCGTTTTCAGCGTCGTCATCGACGCCGACGGTCACTGGGTCCAGCTGGCGCTCTTTGGTCCGTCACGGCTGAACCTGCTGCTCCGGCTCCACGAGCACGCGGATGTGCGCGATGTGTTGAGCGCCCTGGAGTCGCGGCTGTCCCAGCCGGATCCAGCCGAGGGCTCGGTCGTCATGGTTTCCGGCGCGGGAGACGACGCGGATGCGCAGTCCGCGGAGCGGGGCATCTCACGTCATGTGCACTCCGGCGTCCTCGGCCACGGGCTGAAGCCGCGCGGCTGCCTGACCAGAGTTTCTCGAGCCGCTCTATAAGCGGCTCGAGTTCAAGCGGACTGCGCCCGAGTTCGCCGCCGACCGTACGGCGGCTGTGCTGGTGCCCCGAACCGAGGGGGACGCGGTTAAGCGCCGAGGGAGCCGCTGACGCGACGCTGGTGCCTTGGTACGCGGTGCTTGGCGGCGAGCATCCGTCGAACGCGGAGAAACAGCGCGGGATACGGCACGGGCGTTCGGACGATCATCGCGGCGCCAGCCCCGATGATGCGGTCACGCACGTGGACATCATCGATTTCGGTCAGGACGATTATCGATACGCGTCGGGTCAGGGCGCCAGCGCGGATTCGGCGACAGAGCTCCAATGTCTCCAGCACCGGTTCCCGCAAGTGTACCAGGACGACATCGGGGGCGGCTGCGTTCGCTTCAAGAATCGTGGCCTCGGATCCCTCCGCGGCGATCACGTCGTAACCTGATTCCTGAAGGAATTCCCCGTAGCCAACGAGCTGCAGGTCTGCGCGATCAGCAATGAGAGTCAGCATCTTTATTTACCTGGTCTGAATACTGCTCAATAGGAAGGCAAACGGGGTGCCACATGCGTGACATCGCAGAGCGCCCACATCCGTTGAATATGGCTTCAGAGTGTCCGAAGAGGGGAACGTAACGCCGACCAAGTTCTACCCATCCGAGCCCCGCTCCGAGCAGGTCCAGAAAGTAGTCGTGTCGAACGCGGGACGTCTACGGGCGTCGGCGACTGTTGAAGCGCGGAGAACGCGGCGGATCTCCACGATCATCGTTGCCATCGAGGATCATCGCTTTGTGCTCGTCAGGCGCGACGGCTCATGAGATGCGGAACGAGAACAAGACTGGTGGAGGCGGGGGGATTCGCACCCCCGTCCGAAGGCGTAAAACCGAAGGCATGCTACGTTGCATAGCCGCTCCTGAATTTTCATCCCCGGCGTGAAGGAGCGACGGAAACCGCCAGAGACCAGCCCCGAAAAATCTCATCGTCGCCGTCCGAGACAGCCGGCGACGACCAGCCTGCTGAATGACATTCGGCCCCCGGCCCGCAGGTTGACCGGGGCGAACGCTCACAGGTTATTAAGCTGCGAGAGCGAGCTGCGTGTCCGCAGTTGTGTTTTTCCACCGGTTTTACGAGTCAGTGGAGCTCGGCAACGCATCCTTCGACCATCAACCCCCGTCGAAACTAGTCGCCCCCTTTGTAGTGAGCATTCTCCCCGAAGAAGATCGAGACGTGACGGAACGCATTGTACGGCGCGGCGGGACAACCGTCAAATGATTCTATCCGTTGGAGTTGTCCGGCTTGCTCGCTTGACTTGAGCCGTACGGCGCCTCCATAATTGCAGGACACCCAGCGACCCGCGGACCGCCAGATACGGCGCATTCATTAGCACATGACGTTTGACGAACAGCTCACACAAGCTTTCGAAACGCTGACCGACCGCCTGCGAGATGATGTCGACCGCGAGGTCCGGCGCGTCATCGATGAGTTGACTGCGGCGCAGGCCGAGCGCGAGCGCATCGAGTCCGACGCGCGCGAGCGCGTCGCGCGTGCGGCGAGCCAGGAAATCGCCAGTGCGATTGCGACGGCGCGACAACAAGCGCACGACGAGGGGCGCGAGGCCGGCAAAGAAGAGGGCCGGCAGCGAGGTGTCGAAGAGGGTCGACGACAAGGCGTCGCAGAAGGGCAACGGCAAGGCCTCGAGGAAGGTCGACAACAAGGCGTCGAAGCAGGGCTCCGGCAAGGCGTTGAAGAAGGGCGTCAGCAGGCCGCGGATGAGGCGCGCGGCGCGCTCGAAGCGGCCGCCGCGGCCGTCGCGGCTGCGCAACACGCCGCGAGAACAGTGGATCTTGCCGCGAGCGCGCGGCTCGCGGAGGCCGTCCGATCCATCGGCCGCGGGAAATCGCTGAGCGAGATTCTCGATACGCTCGTCACGTGCGCCGGCCGGGAAGCCACTCGCGCTGGCGTGTGGCTCGTCCGCGGGGGCGGTTTCCGCAGCTGGCGCGCCGTTGGATTCGGCGACGCGATCGACCATGAACAGCGCGGCCAGTCGGTCGAGTTGTCGTTCGACGGGGCAGGCGTCATCGCCGACGCTGCGCGGACTAATGAGGCCGCGTCAGGTGACGGCCCCGGCGCGCCGAGGTTCGCGGCGCTGCCCCCTGGCCGCATGGGCTTCGCGGTGCCGATTGCAATGAGCGGCCAGGTCGTCGCGGTTCTGTACGCCGACCAGGGGAACGTTGCCGGGCTCGGAACCACGAACCACGAACCCGGAACCACGAACGCAGAACCCGGAACCCTGAACCCGGAACCCTCTTCTGTCGTGTGGCCCGACACGCTCGAAGTGCTGACGCGGTACGCCGCGCGCTGCCTCGAGGCCGTCACCGCCTTCAAGGCAGCTCGCGCGCTGACGGAGCGTCCCGGCGAATCGGATGTCCACGCGCCGGGCAGCCGAGACGAGGTGAACCTGGACGAGGAGGCATCGGCGCGGCGGTACGCACGGCTGCTCGTTTCGGAAATCAAGCTGTATCACGAATCGGCCGTCGTCGAAGGCCGCCGCGACCGCGATCTGGCGAAGCGCCTGGGCGGTGAAATCGCTCACGCGCGCGTGTTGTACGAGCAGCGTGTGCCGCCGGGCGTCCGGCGGCGGGCCGACTATTTTCAGGACGAGCTGGTGCGCACGCTCGCCGATGGTGACGCCACCATGCTGGAACTGAAGGCGTGAAACGTCGGAGACCCGGCAGGACGTGATGGGAAAAGGGTTCTTCACGCTGGCGTTCGGAGTGTCGCTGCTCGTGCCGACGCTGGCAGATCGGGGGCAACCGTCGGCTGTGGCCGTCGACGCCGGCGGCCTGGGACTGAAGCCGACCAGTCATCCGCGACTGCCGGGCGACCTCTCGCAACTCTGGCTCGTGCCCGCCCCCGCAACCGGCTCGGGACGCGCGGCGCCCGCGCGCGCGGCCGCGAGCAGCGAGTTCGTGGCCGCCGTGAAGCTCGAAGTGGACTCGAACTTCGCGAAGGCGCTGCCGATCCTGGTGCAGCCGTCGGTTCGCCAGGGCGCGCTCGGCCCCTACGCGGAGTACTACCAGGGTCTCGCCGAGTTGCGGCTCGGGCGGCCGTCGGACGCACGCCGCACGTTCCAGGCACTGGCCCTGAAGAACCCGCTCGGCTACCTCGTCGAGGCCACCGCGCTACGCGAAGCGGAGTGCGACGAGGCGTTGGGCGATCAGACTGCCGCCATGGAGGTCTACGAGCGCCTCGCGAAAGCGAAGACGACCGCGCCTGAAGACGTCCTGATGCGGCTGGGCAGAGCGGCCAAGGCGACGGGCAACCCCGCCAAAGCCACCGAAGCCTTTTCGCGCCTCGTGTATGAGTTCCCGTTCAGCGATCTGGCGGTGCTCGCCAGCGACGAGCTCGAGAATCTGCCGATTGCGCCGATCGCGCCAGGCACGACCCGCTACAAACTGGAGTTCGGTCGCGCGGAGCGGTTGTTCGGCGCCAAGCGGTACGCGCAGGCACGCACGGCGTTCGAGGGCCTGCGTCATGCGGCGCAAGGGGACGATCGTGAGATTGTCCAGCTGCGGCTCGCCGAGAGCGACTACTTCCTGAAGCGGCCGCGCAACGCGCGCGACGGCGTCAAGCCGTATATCGAGAAGGCCTCGCGACAGGGCGAAGCGCTCTTCTTCTACGCCGTCGCGACCCGCGAGCTCGGCGACCACGCCGAATACCTCCGCATGGTCCGCCGGCTGGTCGACGAGTTTCCGACCGAGAGCTGGGCGGAAGAGGCGCTGAACAACCTCGCGACGCACTACATCGTGCAGAACGAGGACGAGAGCGCCGATCGGACGTTCCGCGAGATGTACGAGAAGTTTCCGACCGGTCACTATGCCGAGCGCGCGGCGTGGAAAATCGGCTGGTGGGCGTACAGGAACGGGCGGTACGCCGACACGATTCGCGCGTTCGAGTCGGGGGCAGCGCATTTTCCGCGATCGGATTTCCGGCCGCCATGGCTGTACTGGTCGGCGCGGGCCCATGACGCGCTCAATGAACAGGCGCTCGCCGAAGCGCGCTACACGCTGGTCGCGACCGATTATCTGAACAGCTACTATGGCCGCCTCGCGCTGAAACATCTCGACGGCCGCGCACCCGAGAGCCGGCTCGTCGCCGATGCGCGCAGCGATCCGCAATCGCCGGGCGCCGGGGCGCAACTGCTCCAGGACGAGGTCCCGCCGCTGCCGCCGCTGCCGCCAAACGAGCACGTCGTGCGCGCACTGCTCGATCTGGAGCTCTTCGATCAGGCGCTCGACGAGCTGCACTACGCGCAGAAAGCCTGGGGCGATTCGTCGGCGATTCAGGCGTCGATCGCCTGGATCTACCATCAGCGTGGCGACTTGCGCGCCGGGATCAACGTGATGAAGCGCGCGTATCCTCAGTACATTGCGGCTGGCGGGGAACGGCTGCCGACCGAGCTGCTGAAGGTCCTCTACCCGGTGAACTACTGGCCGCTCATTCGCCGCTATTCCGCCGAGCGGCAGCTGGATCCGTACCTGATCGCGGCGCTCATCGCACAGGAGTCGACCTTCACGGCGGACGTCAAGTCGGCGGCGAACGCGTACGGATTGATGCAGATCCTGCCGTCGACCGGACGGCAGTACGCGAAGATGCTGGGCATGCCCAGACGCTTCTCGATCAGCATGCTGACCACGGCCGAAACCAATATCAGGATGGGCACGGCCTATTTTGCCGATCTGGTGAAACAGTTCGGCGGTTCTCACTACGCCCTGGCGACCTACAATGCCGGGCCGAACCGCGTGGCGCGCTGGATCGCCGAGCGGCCCGGAATCGATCGCGACGAGTTCATCGACGATATCCCGTTCCCCGAGACACAGAACTACGTGAAGAGAATCCTCGGCACGGCCGAAGATTATCGGCGGCTCTACGGGTCCGAATCGCAGGCGGCCAATGAGGACGCCCTGCCGGCGGCGCGTCAGCTCGCCGCGGCCGGCCCCGAGAGAGCGAGCGCGGCCCCCGCGAAGAAGGCGCCCGCGAAGAAGCCGCCGGCAAAGAAAAAGACGACGCGCCGGGTCAAAAAAGCGGCGTAACACGTCAGGGTTCAACTATGTCGAAGCTGACGGGGTCCAGGAAGGCGACGCAATTCACAGAGTCGGTCATCCGCGAAATGACCCGGCTCAACGACATGTACGGCGGCGTCAATCTGTCGCAGGGGTTTCCGGATTTCCCGGCCCCGGCGGCCGTCAAGGACGCGGCGTGCGCCGCCATCAATGCCGACATCAATCAGTACGCCGTCACGTGGGGCGCGCGGCCGCTGCGCGAAGCCGTGGCGCGCGAGTTCACGCGGCGCTACGGCCTGCCGATCGTGGCCGACGAGCAGGTCACCGTGTGTTGCGGGTCGACCGAAGCGATGATGTCCACGATGATGGCGATCATCGATCCCGGTGACGAGGTCGTCATTTTCGAGCCGTTCTATGAGAACTACGGACCGGACACGATCCTGTCCGGCGCGACGCCCCGCTACGTGACGCTGCACGAGCCGGACCCTTCGGCACTCTCCGGGTCGCCCGGGGCAAGCTGGTCGTTCGACCCTGACGAGCTCGCCGCGGCATTCAACGACAAGACGAAGGCGATCATCATCAACACACCGAACAACCCGACGGGCAAAGTGTTCACGCGCGACGAGCTCGAGACGATCGCCGCGCTCTGCCGCAAATGGGACGCGATCGCGATTTCCGACGAGATCTACGAACACATCATCTACGACGGCTACTGCCACACGCCGATCGCCACGATCGAGGGCATGGCCGACCGCACCGTCACCCTCAACGGCCTGTCGAAGACCTACAGTGTGACGGGCTGGCGCGTCGGCTGGACGATCTCGCCACCGGCGCTCACCGGCCCGATCCGGAAGGTCCACGACTTTCTCACCGTCGGGGCGGCGGCGCCGCTGCAGGAAGCGGGCGCGGTCGCGCTCGGCCTTGCCGACGACTACTACGCGAAGCTCGCCGCCAGCTACCGCGGGCGCCGCGATGTGCTGCTCGATATTCTCGATCGCCATCACTTCACCTGCTACAAGCCGTACGGCGCGTACTACATCATGACCGACATCAGCGCGTTCGGCTTCCGCGACGACCTCGAATTCGCGAGGTACCTGGTGAAGGACGTGGGCGTGGCGGCGGTGCCGGGAAGCAGCTTTTACAAGAATGCGGCCGTTGGTCGCACGAAGCTGCGGTTCTGTTTCTGTAAACGAGATGAAACTCTGCAAGAGGCGGATCGCCGGCTGGAGAAACTAGTGCCGGCTAATGTCACTCTGCATTAGCGATAGCCTCAAGGACACAAAGGTTGCAATAGCGTCAAGGACACAAAGGTTACAAAGGACACAAAGGCAGCGTGATTTTGTACGCTCCGGCTGATGAAGCAGTAGCGCACAAAGCGAACGCGAGGCAAGGACCACTCGCGCGACATACGTGATCGCCAGGCGCAAGAGATTGAACGACTGAAACACGAGAACGAACGCCTTCGCGAACAACTCGCCGAGCAAACGAAACGAATCGCGGATCTCGAACGCCAGCCCGCACTCCGCCAGCAGAATTCCACAAGCACTTCAAAGCCGCCGGCATCCGATGGCCTCGCTGATCGACAACGTGAGCGTGGGCGTCGCGTGACGAGTCGGCGCAAAGCTGAACCGCTCGCCGACGCCCTCGTCGGAACGGTGGACACGCACGATGACCTCGCCGTTGTGTGGCCGTTCGGATGGGGCGGTTCGCTCGCAATTCATCGCTTCTACTGCTCTCGCTTCTCAAACGCTTCCATCCAGTCCCGTGCCCGCTTTTGCGCTTCAGCGAACTGGTCGGGGGTCATCTTCTTGGTTCAGAAACGAGGCGATCGCGCGGTCGAGCAGCCCGCAGGGCTCGTGCTCCTCACTTGTCGCAAGTGTGCTGGTGGTCACGGTGTCCCTCCTTGCCTGGCACGTTGGCCAAGCTGGAGGGACCATACGATTCATGCCGCGTTAGCTGCACGGTGAGAAGCGATACGGCCGGGTGAGAAGAACGCGGCATAATCCTGGACGCGGCGTTCCGTCCGGGGAACGGGCGCTCCGCACCGCGGCGTAGTAGCGAAAGGTCATGTTCGGCAATCGCCTCGCTGCCGGCGAACTCGCCGCTGCCCGATTACTCACCGTGACGCGCACCTGTCAGCTTCAACAGATCAACGTGCTCCCTCGCATCTGAGTTCCGCCATTTGCTGCCACGTCGCCCTCAGGCCGGTGCATCACTGCTGTCGAAGCGACGTATCCCGTGAACTGTGACGAGGCAGCAGGTATCCTTTGTGTCCTTTGTTCCCTTTGTGTCCTCTGTTTGTGCGGTGTCAGTACCTCAGCACCGCACCGAAGTACAGACCCTTCAGCACGAACGATCCGCTGTCGGTCTTGATCAGGTACCCGAGGTCGAGCGAGCGGTAGCCAGCCTTCACGCCGATGTTGTTCGTGAAGTTCAGCGTGCCGTACACGTCGATATCGACGTAATGCGCGTTGTACCGGCTGTCGATGCTGTCGGGGATCCTGAAGCCGGTGACCTCGCCCGTGACTGAGATGCTCGGAACGACGTAGACCCGCGCGATGCCCCCGAGCGCGGGGATGGGTCCGCGGGCGTGCGCGAACTCGCTGATTGGCCCACGCGGCGTGGCGGCATCAAGCTGGACCCTGACGTCGGTGTACTTCGCTTCGATGATGAATCCGCCGAATCCGCGGTTCCTGGTGATGAAGTCGAACTCGTAGCCGAAGCGGTACGCTTTCCAGTCGAGCACCGACTCGGCGACCGCGCCGGCAGCATACCGTTGGCCGTTGAAGACGACGCTGCGGGTGAGCGTCGTGTTGCCGTCGTATTTGATCGGGACGTAGCTCAGACGGAACTTGTGGCTCCTGGCCGGTCGCAACTGCAGGCCGAGCACTGGAAAACGCTGATCGGTCATGCCGAGGTCGCTCTTCAGGTTGATCTGATCGCCCAGAATGCCGAGCGACTGGCTGGCGATGGTCATCTCGGCCGTCGGCATCCACGGGCTGGCCTCGGCTTCGATGTGATACCTCTCGCCGGTCGCCGGTTCGCTGATCGTCCGCGGTCTGTATTGCGCCTGGGCTGGTGCAGACAGAAAGAGAGCGAGGGCGCCGACTCCGGCCCAGGTGCACAGGCCAAGGTAGGATCTGTTCATAACAACCGTATCGGCCGGACGAGGGCGACCGTTAAAGTGAGCCACCGTATCGCTCGGGAAGGAAATAGGAGCGGTCATGCCGCTGGGAAGGCGCGGGTAAGAGAAGGCGGCATGAGTCCTTTCGCGGTGACACTTCGTGACAAGTGCCGAGCTCTCAGTGCTTTTCGGGCATTCTTTCGTGATGTTTCGTTGACACGTCATCTGCCAACGGCGTAAGATCCAGCCCGATTGACCTGTCATCCGTGCAGCTGCTCCTTCCCCGGGCAGGTTCTTCATTTGCCAGTTCATTTCGCTCGTCGACGTAACTGAAGGAGGGGTCCCATGTCGGTGTCGCGCCGCGGTTTCCTTCAGGGTCTGGGAGTGGCTCCGAGCGCGCGCGCGTCCGCCTTCATCGCGGCTCGCGGTCATGAAGAGTGGGTCGCCGAAGCGCAGCAGCAGGGTCGCCAGGGCGGCGGCATGCGCCCGAATCTCCCGCCTGGAGTGCAAGCCATCCGCATCAGCAGCAATGAAAACCCGCTCGGTCCCGGCAAGGCCGCGATCGACGCCATTCTTGGAAAGTTCCCCGAGGCGAACCGCTATCCCTTCAACAGCACGCCGCTCGATGCCGATCTGGAAATCCTGATCGCCAGGCTGTATGGCGGCAAGCGTGAGAACGTGGTGCTCGGTGTGGGGTCCCAGGAGCTGCTGAAGAACGCCGTGCGCGTCTTCATGTCGCCCGCCAGGCACCTGGTCGAGGCGTCGCCGACCTACGGCAACTGCAATCAGCAGGCGAAGCTGCAGGCATGGCCGATCAAGACGGCGCCGGTCGCCGACGGCACCTTGCGGACCGATCTGGGCGCGCTTCTCCCGCACGTCAAGGGCGCGGGCCTCGTCTACCTGTGCAACCCGAACAACCCGACGGCGACCATCAACAGCGCCAGCGAGATCAGCGACTTCGTCGCCGAGGTGCGCAGGGCCTCGCCGACCACCGCGATGCTCATCGACGAGGCGTACTGCGACTACGTCACCGATCCGTCGTTTCAGACGGCGATGCCGCTCGCGCTCTCGACGCCCAACGTGCTGGTCGCCCGGACGTTCTCGAAGGCCTACGGCATGGCCGGCGTACGGATCGGTTACGCAGTGGGCGAGCCAGCGACGATCCGGAAGATGTCGGCGTATCGGATGCCGTACAACGTGAATACGTTCGGCGTGGCGGCGGCGGTCGTGTCCCTCAAGGATCCGGCGCACATCAAGGAAGAGAGCGCGCGCAACAAGGGCGTGCGCGAGTTCACGATCAAGGCGCTCGCCGATCTGGGCTACAAGTCGACCGACTCGCAGACCAACTTCATCTTCACCGACATCGGCAGGACGATGACGGCGGCACAGTTCCGCGACGCGTGCGCGGCGAAGGGCGTGATGGTCGGGCGCGACTTCCCGCCGCTGGAAAAACAGTGGGCGCGCATCTCACTCGGCACGATGGACGAGATGCAGAAGGCCACGGAAGTATTCCGCAGCGTGCTCAAGCCCGTGACGTCGACCTCGTCCGGGAAGGGGCGGTAGGAACCATGGCACTATCACGACGTCAATTCGTCCGGACTGCCGGGATTGGAGCCGGCGCTGCGCTCACGAGCAGCGTCTGGGGCCGTGGCCGCGAGAACCGCGTGTGGTCACCCTTCGAGGCGGAGCTTCAGGCAGTCGACCGTGGCGTCATCTGCATAGCAAGCAATGAAAACCCGGTCGGTCCGGGTAAGAAGGTGCTCGATTCGCTGCGCGGGCTGCTCGAAGGGGGAGCCAGGCCGGGCCGCTACTCGAACCAGACGGCCGAGCTCACCGGAGCGATCTGCGCCCACTTCAAGGTCAAGCCGGAGAACGTGCTGCTCAGCGAGGGGTCGACCGAGATCCTTCGCGCGGCCACGCAGGTCTTCACGGCCAGGACCAAACCGCTGGTCGGCACCATTCCAACCTACGAGGAATGCGCCGGCTACGCGGAGCTGATCGGCAACCCGGTGCGCGGCGTCAAGCTGAACTCCGAGTTCAAGATCGACCTCGACGCGATGCTCGCCGCCGCCAAGGGCGCGGGCCTCGTCTTCTACTGCAACCCGAACAATCCGACGGCGACCTACGTCGGCGCGAAGGCCACGCGCGACTTCCTGTCGCGGTTGAACAGCGCGTCGCCCGAGACGACCGTCCTCGTCGACGAGGCGTACTTCGACTACGTCACCGATCCGGATCACGAGACGCACGTGCCGATCGCCCTCGAGAACCCGCGCGTGATCGTTGCGCGCACGTTCTCCAAGGCGTATGGGATGGCGGGTCTCCGCCAGGGCTACGCGATCGGCCACCCCGACACGATCAAGAAGATGCGTCCGTGGGTGGGGTCGAGCGGCACCGGTTCGCTCAACGTGTTCGGCCTGGCGGCCGCAACAGTGGCCATCGCGCAGGACAACACCTTCACCACGAACGAGCGAAACCGCAACAAGGCGGTGCGTGACATGGTGACGAAATGGTTCTCCGAGCGCGGCATGAAGCCGACCGACTGCCAGGCGAACTTCATGTTCGTGAACATCGGCACGCCCGCGAAAGCGTTCCGCGAGGCCTGCCGCGCCAGGGGGGTGATGGTCGCGCGCGACTTCCCGCCCTTCGAGAAGACCCACGCCCGCATCTCCCTCGGCACCATGGAGGAGATGACGAAGGCGGTGCAGGTGTTCGGTGAAGTCCTGGCAAAGAAATCGACCGCGGCGGCATAGGAATTCCGAATTCCGAATTCTGAATTCAGAATTCGAAAGCCGGCGCTTCGTTTGGTCAGGAGACAACATGTTCAACACAGTGAAACGCGCCGTGCCGGTCGTGGCCGTGCTCGGAGCCGGCATGGTCTGGATGACCATCGGCACGACGGCCCAGAGCAGCTCGATGCCGAGCACCAGAAACGGCGACTGGACGCACTACACGGCGGACGTGAGGGGCTCGAAGTATGCGCCGCTCGATCAGATCAACGCGTCCAACTTCAACAAGCTCGAGGTCGCGTGGCGCTTCAAGACCGACAACCTCGGCACGCGCCCCGAGTTCAAGCTCGAAGGCACTCCGCTCGCGATCAGAGGCGTGCTCTATGCGACCGCGGGCACACGCCGATCCGTCGTCGCGCTCGACGGACGCACCGGTGAGCTGATCTGGTCGCACAGCTACCGCGAGGGCAACCGCGCCGCGATCGCGCCGCGCCAGTTGTCGGGCCGCGGCGTGTCGTACTGGACCGACGGCAAGGGCGACGAGCGCATCCTCTACGTGACGACCGGCTACCGCCTGATCGCCCTCAACGCCAGGAACGGCGCGATGATTCCGTCCTTCGGCGAAGGCGGCGTCGTCGACATGAAGAAGGGCGCGGTGTTCGGGAAGGGACAGCAGATCGATCTGGAGACCGGCGAGATCGGCCTCCATTCGACCCCGACTGTCGTCAAGGACGTCGTCATCGTCGGCTCGTCGTTCAAGGAAGGCATGACGGTCAGGACCCACAACAACACCAAGGGCCTGGTCCGTGCCTTCGACGTGAAGAGCGGCAAAGTGCTCTGGACGTTCAACACGATTCCCCGTCCCGGCGAGTTCGGCAACGACACATGGGAGAACGAGTCGTGGGCCATCAACGGCAACACCGGCGTGTGGACGCAGATCACGGTTGATGAAGAGCTCGGCCTGGTTTACCTGCCCGTGGAAGACCCCACGTCGGACTTTTACGGCGGGCACCGGCCGGGGAACAACCTGTTTGGAGACAGCCTGGTGTGCGTCGATCTGAAGACCGGCCAGCGCAAATGGCACTTCCAGATCGCGCATCACCCGATCTGGGACTACGACCTCTCCTCGGCGCCCCTCCTTGCGGACATTACCGTCAACGGCAAAGCGATCAAAGCGGTGGCGTTGCCGACCAAAGAGGCGTTCCTCTACGTGTTCGATCGCGTGACCGGCCAGCCCGTGTGGCCGATCGAAGAGCGGCCGGTGCCGCAGTCCGATGTCCCGGGCGAGAAGACGTCGCCGACGCAGCCGTTCCCCACCAGACCGCCGGCTTACGCGCGTCAGTCCATCGGGATCGACGACTTGATTGACTTCACGCCGCAGTTGCGGGAGCAGGCCAGGCAGGTGGTCTCGAGATACCGGTTGGGCCCGATGTTCCTGCCGGGCGTGGTGAGCAAGGCGGAAGGGCCGATTGCCGCCCTGACGATCGGCACAACAGGCGGTGGAACGAACTGGCCGGGTTCGTCCTACGATCCGGAAACCCACATCGTGTATGCACAGGCCGCGAATACCGGCATCGCGCCGATCGGCCTCGTCGAGCCGCCCGCAGGGTTCTCGGACATTCGCTACGTCGCGGGAACGGCCGGTCAACCATTCGTGGAACGGGAAGGCCCCGGTTTCGGGAGCGCTGCCGACGCGCCGCAACGGGGTAGAGGCGGAGCGCCAGGCGCGGCTCCGGCCCCTGGCCCGGCTGCCGGCGGACGCGGCGCGGCTGCAGCGGCGCCCGGCGCGCCCGGTGCGCCTCCAGCAGGCGGCGGTGGCGGCTTCGGCCTGCAGGTACAAGGTCTGCCGCTCCTCAAGCCGCCGTACGGCGTGCTCAACGCGATCAACCTCGATCGCGGCGACCTCATGTGGCAGGTCCCGCACGGAGACACGCCGGACGTGGTCCGCAACCATCCGTTGCTCAAAGACATGAACATTCCGAAGACGGGCCAGCAGGGCAGCGTCGGCCTCTTCGTGACCAAGACGCTCGTCGTTCTCGGCGATCCGTCGGTGACGACGACGCCGGAACATCCGCGGGGCGCGATGCTGCGCGCCTACGACAAGCAGACCGGAGCGCAAGTCGGCGCGGTCTGGATGCCGGCCCCCCAGAGCGGCTCGCCGATGACCTACATGGCCAACGGCAAGCAGTACATCATCGTGTCGGTGAGCGGCGGGAACTACTCCGGCGAGTACCTGGCGTTCAGTCTGCCGGCCTCCGAGAGCCGGCCGACGACCCAGGGTGGGCAGCGCTGACGCACGAACGACGGACAATTAGCTGATGGACGACGGGGCCCGCACCGCGCGGGCCCTTCGTTTTTAGCCGCGGGCAAGGAGCGGCCGTCGAAGGCGGATTGACTCGGCTCCAAATTCGTCGAAAATGGAGCGCATGGAAATCCTGCCGCGAATCATGGAAGCTCGCGTGCGCCGGGTGCTGGAACGCGGAAAGTCCGTGCTGCTGCTTGGGCCGCGCCAAACCGGCAAGACGACCCTGCTGCAACTACTGCAACCCGACCTGCTGCTGAACTTCCTCCGGCCGGAGGTCCGGCAGCGTTACGAGCGGGCGCCGCAACTGCTGGGCGCGGAGCTCGAGGCGTTGGCCGGGCGCTCGCGGAGACGTAAGCCTTTGGTCGCCCTCGATGAAGTACAGCGCGTGCCTGAACTGGTGAACGTGGTCCAGGACCTGATTGACCGGCGTCTGGCCCGGTTCGTTCTCACGGGCTCGTCGGCGCGCAAGCTTCGGCGGGGCACCGGCGTCAATCTGTTGCCGGGTCGCCTCGTGCCGCTGCGACTGGACCCGCTGTCGCTGGCCGAGCGCGTTCCGCCCTCGGTGGAGGAGTCCGTCATCTATGGCAGCCTGCCGGGCATCGCGTTGACCGGGGACGCTGCGGCGCGCGAAGAAGATTTGCGGGCCTACACCACACTGTACCTGGAGGAAGAAGTGCGGGCGGAGGCGCTGGTGCGGAATCTGGGGACGTTTGGGCGGTTCCTGCAACTGGCCGCGCTCGAAGCCGGCAACATCAGTCATTTTCGCGGCATCGCCCAGGAGCTCGGCGTGGCCCACACCACCGTGGCGGGCTACTACGAAATCCTGGAAGACTGCCTGATCGCCGAGCGCGTCGAGGCGGTGTCCGAAAGCCGCACGCGGAAGAAGCTCACCAAGTCGCCCCGTTACCTGTTTTTCGATCTCGGCGTGCGCCGCGCCGCCGCCGATGAGGGGCCGCGTCAGCCCGCCCGTGTGCTCGGTGCACTGTTTGAGCAGTTTGTCGGATTGGAACTGCTGCGCGCGACGCGGCAGAATGCGGGTAACCTGCGGCTTCAGTTCTGGCGCGATCCCGACGGGCCGGAAGTGGATTGGCTTGTGGTGGCCGACGATCGCTGGTTGCCGGTGGAAGTCAAATGGAGCGCCGCGCCCGTCACACGGGACGCCCGGCATCTCCAGACGTTCCTGGCCGAGTATCCGAAGGCGCAGCAGGGCATCGTAGTCTGTCGCACGCCGCGCCGGTTCAAGCTCGCCCCGAAAATCACGGCGATTCCGTGGCAGGAGATTCCCGACGTCGTGACGGCCATAGGCAGGTAAGGTCGAACTTTGGAATTCTGAATTCAGAATTTGGAACTCGTACCACCATTCCAGATTCCAAATCCTTAATTCCGAATTGCTATCGCCAGTTCTCTATATCCTTGGGTGTCGGTGACTGCCGGCTGCATCACCCGTCGCGAACCGCCGAACCAGGAGCAGGATGGCCGCTGACACGACGACCGCGACGGCGATGATCGCCGCGGTGGCCGGGCGCGTCTGGGGAGTGCTGCTCCCTTCAATTGCCCGCCGGGCTTCCTCGAGTTCCGGAAGATCGCGATCGGCCTCGTCGAAGTTGGTCATGAGCTCGAGGTAACGCGCCCGAGCTGTTTCAATCCGCCCCAGTGCGGCGGCGGCCCGCGCGAAGCCGAGAAGAGAGAGCGATCGTTTGGGGTTTCGCCGCAGCGCCTGTTCGAACGGTTCGAGCGCGTCATTCGGTCGTCCCACTTCGAGCAGCACCTCACCTAACAGCTCCGGGGCCGGTTTTATCGGCGCGGGCAGACCAAGCGGTGGCGGGAGCTGCAATTCTGCCCGCGTCGCCGCCTGCAGCGTCTGCACCGCCTGGTCGCGGCGTCCGGCGGCTAGATCGATGAGGGCTGCCGTTTCACGCTCCATGATGGCGATGGCGGGACGCAGGTCGCCCTCTTGCTCCGACTGAGCGCGCGCCGCAAGCGTCCGGCGGGACATTTCAGCCACATCCGGATGCCCGAGGCGGGACGCGGCGACGCCGATCGCGAACAGGTCGTTGACGTTGCCGAAGGTGCGCCCCGCACCGAAAAAATCCCAGCGGCGGGTTTCGATCGCGTAACGCGCGCGCATCGACGAGAGATCGCTCAGGAGCGTTCGTGCACCGTCAGCCTGGACGAGAGGCGCGAGTTCGCCGATGGTCTCCTTCGCCTCGCGGTAACGGCCGCGCTGAAGCAGCGCGTACTGCAGCCAGGCCAGCGCGTGATAGTTGCGCAAGGCCGGGCCAAGGTTCCTGCGCCGGACCCATGCCTTGGAGGCGTCGAAGGCCGCTCGATCAGACGAAGCGGCATCACGCCAGAGTCCGAGCTGAAGAAAAACATGCGACGGCATGTGCAGCGCATGGCTTGATTCGGGCGCCGTCTTCGCCAGCGTTCGCGCGGCATCGAGCGCCAGCCTTGCGTGCTCGGGGTCGTCGTAGTCATGCACAAGGTAGTGCAAGGCGCCTGGGTGGCGCGGATGTGATGCCAACACCGCCTGGAGAATGGCCGCCACCCTCGCTTGGATGTCGCCGCCTGCCAGCCCCGGCATGTGCCCTTCATGCGGGTCCCGGGAGCCGATGAGGCCGCGCGACACCGTTCCGAGCAGCGCGAGCGCGTAAAACGACCCGACTTCGGGATCGTCAGGATCGCGCGCGTACATCCGGCCCATCGCGTCCGCGTAGTTGCGACGGCGAGTCGTCTCGTTTCCTTCGCCGAACAGGATCTCGATGGCGGAGAGCCACGCCCTTTCCTGTGGCGTGGAGGCCCGGCCGCGCACGGCCGTTGTGGAGCCGAGACGCGCCAGCACCTGGCGCGCCGCCGCCACGTCCTCGTGCCGCCACAGCGTCTGGTTGTAGGTCATCGCTTCGCCCCAGTAGGCCATCGCGAAGCCGGGGTCGACGCGCTGCGCCTGCCGGAATGCCTCGTTGGCGTCCTCGTACTCGAACGTGTGGAGTGCCGCGACCCCCCGTATAAAGAAAGGCTGTGCCGCGGCCGAGCCGGATGTGGGAAACGAAACTGCTTCCGCGGTTGTTGGCTGCGCCGCCACGCGGGCCGAGGGAGCGAGCAGAAGAAAAGCGACCGCGGCGCGGACAGCGGCTCGGACGCAACGTTTGGTCAAGGCGCGTCTAGCATAGCCGCCCGCCTTGCGTCGGTGACAACTCTCCGCTCACCGGTTGCCAGACGAGTCCCGTCACACTAAAATGCCCGGCGCACTGACACTGTTCATCACGCTGTTGCACCTGTGACAAAAATGTCGCTCTTGTCGGGGAGGCTTCGTGACGCAAGGGGTCAGCCCGTTCGACGTTGCCGATTGGAGGAGATGATCATGTTGAAACGCGTCGCGCGCACAGTCACTTGTACGTTCCTCTTGCTTGCAGCAACATCGTCGGTCGGCGCCCAGCAGTTCACCGGAGGTGTGCGAGGTGCCGTCCAGGACGCGAACGGCGTGCTCCCGGGAGTCGCCGTCACGCTGACCAACGAGGCCACGAACATCTCGCGCGACGTGGTGACCAACGATGTGGGGCAGTACAACTTCCCTGCGGTTCCTCCCGGCACCTACACACTGAGGTCCCGGCTCACCGGATACAAGACGTTTGAATCGAAAGGCCTCGTCGTCGGCACTCAACAGTTCGTCACGCTGGACATCAAGCTCGACGTCGGAGCGCTCGAAGAGTCGATCACGGTCACGGGTCAGACGCCGTTGATCGACACGTCGACCGCGTCGGCGGGGGCCGTGCTGGACCGCCAGGCGCTCGAAGCGCTGCCCGCGCCCGGGCGGAATGCGTTCCTCATCGGCATCACCGTCCCGACGGTGATGCCTGTCGGGGATCCGCAATTCAACCGGCAGCAGGACCAGACCAACGCGTCACGCGTCTCGCTGGGCGGCGGCGGCATCCGCGCGAACAACTATCTGTTGGACGGAGTGCCGATCAGCGAGCTGCGGGGCCGGGCGGTGCTGAATCCGACCATCGAGGCGATCGAGGAAGTCAAGGTGCAGGTGCACACATACGACGCCGACATGGGCCGGACCGGCGGCGGCGTGTTCAACGTGACGGCGAGGTCCGGGACCAACGACTTCCATGGAAGCGGCTTCTACCAGACCAGACCCGTCTGGGGGCAGTCTGAAAACTTCTTCAACGCCGTGGCGGGCCTCACGAAGGAAGAGTCGGGATTGGCCGCGGCCTATTACCGATTGTACGGCGGTGGAGTGGGCGGGCCGATCGTGAAGAACCGGACGTTCTTCTGGACAGCCACGGAGGGGTACCGTTCCGGGACGACGCGCAATCAGCAGGAAATCTGGCCGACTGCGAATCAGCGCCTCGGCGACTTCTCGCGCACGACATCCGGCGGAGTGCCAGTGGTGCTCTATAACCCATGGTGCCGCGGGGGAGCGGCCAATACCAGGTGTCCGGCAACCGGTACGGGATCGATCGCGACGGGCGGTCTGTTCACGGGCGCCATCATCCCGCTGACGCACCCCGCCGTGAGTCAGACCGGTCTCAACATCCTCAAGCTGTGGCCGACCGAGACGATCAACGGTCCCATGGCGCAGAACGAGAACGGAAACACCAACGCCAGCGGCACGGCCTTCATCGTCGACAAGGCGTTGATGTGGACCTTCAAGGCCGAGCACAAGTTCACCAACAACGCGTCGCTGAGCGGCCTTTACATCTACAACAAGACCGACGAACCGGGCAGCACGATCATGAAGGCCGACAAGCTGTTCATGGCGGACCAGGATCAGTGGTTTGGCCCGTTGCGCCGGCGGCCGCACGTGCTCGTGCTGAACAGCACGAACGTCCTCAGCAACTCGACGGTCCTCACGCTGCGCTACGGCTTCAGCACGTGGCAGGACTCGTGCGATAAGCAGGCGTTTTCCGACGGGCTCCAATCGCTCGGGTTCAACCAGGGGTACGTGAATGCCCTTGGGCCGGGCGGCAACGACACATTTCCCTCGCTCGCGTTCGACGAAACGGAAAGCGTCGGCGGCTGGGGCGGTATACCGGTCCGGTGGAAGGGCCCGTACGCGATCAACGGCGCGCTGACGAAGCTGGTCGGCAGCCACAGCTTCAAAGTCGGCGGTGACGTCCGCCGCCTGGGTGTATCCCTGGCGACGGCGTCCGAGTGCCCCAATGAATTGCCGGCGCTGGGCGGGTGCTTTCGATTCAACCCGCTCTTCACCAGCCGCAACGGCGTCGGTGGAAGCGAAGTCGCGAGCCTGCTCCTGGGTCTCCCCTACGCGGGCTCCGTGCCTCACGATCCCGGGGTCTTCGAATGGTACGCACGCTACTGGGGCGGATACTTCCAGGACGACTGGCGCGTCAGCTCGCGTTTTACGCTGAACTACGGTCTGCGTCTCGAGCATGAGGATGGCTTGCGCGAGGTCAACAACCAGCAGACGGTGGCGTTCGACCAGAACGTCGTCAATCCGATGGACACGCTGGTTGGCAAGACGGGAACGCTGCTCGCGGGAAAAACTCTGAAGGGCGGTCTGGTCTACGCAGGTGTCGGCGGCGCGCCGTTGGAGCAGGGCAATCCCAAAAAGATCAAGCCGGCGCCCCGCGTCGGCGCCACCTTCGCCGTCGATCCCAAGACGGTGCTGCGCGGCGGCTACGGCCTGTTCTGGGCGCCGTGGAATTACAACACGAGCCAGCACGGCCAGGTTGGCTTCGCTCGATCGACGCAGCTCAGTCAGTCGGCGGCGGAGAATGAAGTGCCGATTACCGTGCTGGACAATCCGTTCCCCGCGGGTCTGCTGGCGCCGATCGGCAGCTCGCTTGGTCTGCTCACCAGCGTCGGCGGCCAGGTGGACTTCATCGACCAGAACAAAGGCAACCCGAAGGTCCATCAGTATTCCGCCGACATCGAGCGGGAGCTTCCCGGATCGATGGCGGTGACGATCGGCTATATCGGCGCGACAGGGCGGGACATCGGCTTCTGCGGGACGAACGATTGCTCGATCAACATCAACCAGATCGACCCGGCCGTGGCGCGTCAGCTGTTCCCGGCGGCCGGCGGCGGGTGGGACCCGGCGAAGCTGCGCGAGTCGATTCCCAATCCGTTTTTCGGCATTGCGGCGGCGGGCGAGTTCGCCTCGCGCTCGACGATCCCGAGAGGTCAGCTCCTGAGACCGTTCCCGGAATTCGGCGACGTCTTCATGCACGAGTCGACAGCCGGTTCCAAGCGGCAGTACAACGCGGTCTCGTTGAGGCTCGACAAGCGGCTCGCCGGCAGCCAGAACTGGTGGGGTGGCCGCTACAGCTATACGTGGAGCAACTCCAAGGACAACCAGTGGGGCGAGAGCAACGTGTACGCGTGGCGCACGAACCTCCCGCAGAACAACTACGACCTCGACGCCGAATACGCCACGAGCATCTACAACTCGCCGCACCGGATCATCCTCGCGCCAATCGTCCGGTTGCCAGGGCCGAAAGATACACGCAGCCTCGCCTATGCATTGGCCGGCGGGTGGAACGCCTCCGCGGTCGTCGAGCTCGTGAGCGGATCGCCCTTGAACGCGGTTCTCAGCAGCGGAACATCGGATGCCAACCTGGGGCTCTTCGGCGGCCGCCAGAGGCCCAACCTCACTGGCGACCCGAATACGTCGGGCAGCGACGCAGACCGGGTCGCTTCGGACGCGCATCTCGACGCCCGGTTCTTCAACGCGGCCGCGTTCGCGAACCCTGGCCCCGGACAGTTCGGCAACGCACCACGAACGATCGATAGCGCCCTCAATCAGTTCCGCAAGAACGTCGATTTCGTCTTATCGAAGGAGACGCGTCTCTCCGCCAGTCAGGTGGGTGAGATCCGGTTCGAGATCCTCAACCTCACCAACACGGCGAAGTTCGGCAACGAGTCGACGAACAACGCCATCAACACGTCGAGCTTTGGCCGGATCTCGACGCAGGCCGGGTTCATGAGAATCTGGCAGCTCTCCTTCCGCTACCGGTTCTGATCGCGGGAGGCGTCCTGTGCGCACAACCACGAGTGGCCCGCCCCGCCGGCCGCTCGTTTTTCAAAGAGCCGGCGCGATTCCGGTGCAAGTTGGGGCTGGTCACCGTCACCTCGACTTGGCTACAATCAGGGCGTTGGCCGGTGTTCGAAACGAGGAGACATGAAAATCAGACTTGCGGCTGTCGCCCTTATCCCGTTCGCGGCGATCATCGTGCTCCGTTCGACTGTGCATGCACAGTCGCCGGCGAAGTCCGTCTGGGACGGCATCTACACGGAAGAGCAGGCCACGCGCGGCAAGAGCGTGTACTCGCAGGAGTGCGCCTCGTGCCATGGCAGCGAGCTGACCGGCGGCGAGATGGCGCCTCCGCTGGCTGGCGGGGAGTTCATGGCCGGCTGGGACGGTCTCACCGTGGGCGATCTGTTCGAGCGGATTCGGATCTCCATGCCCCAGAACTCGCCGGGGTCGCTGAGCGGTCAACAGAACGTGGACGTCCTCTCATTCATCTTCAACTCCAACAAGTTCCCGGCCGGAACTGCTGAGATGCCGAAAGAAGCGGGCATCCTGAAGCAGATCAAGTTCGAAGTGAAGAAGCCGTAGCCTCCTCGATTGATACAGAAAAATGGAGCGTGCTGCCGAGGCCGCTCCATTTCCTTGTCCCGCCCGCCGAATCCGCCACACGCGTGATGCGCAAGCCTGTTATTGTCTTGCAAGCGCTTGAAGTCTGCCCCTAGAATCCCGGTCAACCCGTGATTCGGGCGGGTCGTACGCATTCAACCTCGGAGGAAACCATGAGATTCCGGGCTGCGCTCATGATGGGAGCGTTGCTGGTAGTGACTACTGCTGGCGCGGTGTTCGGTCAGGGATTCCAGGGAGGCCTGCGCGGGTCCGTCAAGGACTCCGGGGGCGTCATCCCGGGCGTCGAGGTCACCCTTGTCAATGAGCAGACGAACATCAACCGGTCGACGGTGACCAACGAACGCGGCGAGTACGCGTTCGCCAACGTCGAGCCTGGCAACTATGGCGTGAAGGCCGTCCTCCAGGGATACAAGACGATCGACCGCGGAGGGATTCGCATCGGCACGCAGCAGTTCCTCACGCTCGATCTCACGCTGGAGGTCGGTGCGATTACCGAGAGTGTGACGGTGACCGGTCAATCGCCGTTGATCGAAACCGCAAACGCCTCGCAGGGGACGGTGCTCGACTCGGCGGCGCTCCAGACGCTGCCGTCGCCGGGCCGCAACGCCTTCATGATCGGCACGACTGTGCCGACCGTGATTCCGACCGGTGACACCCAGTTCAACCGGCAGCAGCACCACACCAACGCATCGCTGCTCTCGCTCGGCGGCGGGACGCGGCGCGGCAACAACTACACGCTCGACGGCGTGCCCATTACCGACATGCGCAACCGCGCGAGCGCGAACCCGACCATCGAAGCGCTCGACGACGTGAAGGTGCAGGTGCACACCTATGACGCCGAGATGGGCCGGACCGGCGGCGGCGTGTTCAACACGACGCTCAGGTCCGGGACGAACAGTTGGCACGGCACAGGGTTCTACCAGACCCGTCCGATCTGGGCAGAGAAGAACAACTTCTTCAGCGAGAAGGCCGGCCTCGCGAAGCCCAACAACCCGTACTACCTGGGCGGCGGCGGCTTCGGCGGTCCGATCGTGAAGAACCGCACGTTCTTCTGGGTCGCCGGCGAGACGTACCACGACGTCCAGACCCGGAACTCCAGCGAAATCATGCCGACCGCGGCGGAGCGTCTGGGTGATTTTTCGGCGACGACCAACACCAGCGGCGCGAGGATCACCATCTACGATCCGCTGACGCGTCTGCCGTTCCCGAACAACATCATCCCGTCGAACCGGATCAATCCGGTGGCCGCGGCCATGCTGAAGTACCTGCCGCTGCCCGATACCAACGTCGACAACCAGAGCACGAACTACAACCGCACGTCGCTCATCAACAACAACTTCGAGCGGGAATACACCGTCAAGGTCGAGCACAAGTTCACCGACAAGGTGTCGCTGACCGGCTTCTACCTGTACAACGCCACCGACGAACCGTGCGCGAACTATTTCGGTACCGCCGATCAGACCGACCCGAACCGGTTTGCCGACCCGCTCGACTATCTGCTGATCCGGCGGCCGAAGGTCGTCGCTCTCAACAACACGTGGGTCCTGAGCGACAGCTC
>QHWJ01000449.1 GCA_003222535.1 Acidobacteriota bacterium
CAAAGAGCTGCGGCTGTTCGGTCTCGTCGACTGGACGATCGACCGCTTCGTCAACCGCAGGACGCGTCTGCACGCATTGCAGTACGAAGCGACCCGGCTGCGCGAGAAGCCGATGATGTGGAGTCTGCTGCTCGTGGCCGGCGCGAACGTCACCGTGTTCTGGTCGCTCGCCACGCAGGTGGCGGACAGCAGCCTCACGCTCGCCGCCGCCGCCGTGTTCGCCCAGGCGGCCGTCGGCGTATCGATGATCGCGTTCGGCGGATTCAGCTGGGCGCTCGATGGGTCCTCGGCGCCGGTGGCGGCAGTGCTGCGCCTCGAGCCCGCGATGCGTCCCGCGGGCGCGTTGCCGTCCGGCCAGCGCCTCGCCGCCGGACTGCCGGCGCGCGACATCTGCATCCGCGATCTCACATTCGCGTACCCCGGGGGCGCCCCGGTGCTCGATCACCTCGACCTCATCGTTCCCGCGGGATCGTCGCTCGCCATCGTCGGCCAGAACGGCGCCGGCAAGACGACGCTGGCCAAGCTGCTGTGCCGGTTGTACGACCCGCAGTCGGGCGCGATCGAGGTGGACGGCATCGATGTGCGCGACTTCGACCTCGCCTCCTGGCGATCGAGGGTGACCGCGGTGTTCCAGGATTTCATGCGGCTCGAGCTGCCGCTGCGCGATAACGTCGCGCCCGCGGGCGCGCCGGACGAGGCGGTGCGGCTGGCCCTGGAGGCGGCGGGCGGGGCGAACCTGGCCGGCCTCGATACGATCCTTGCGCGCGGATATGACGGCGGCACCGATCTCTCGGGCGGGCAATGGCAGCGGGTCGCTCTGGCGCGTGCGCTGTGCGCGGTGACGCTCGGGGCCGGCGTCGTGCTGCTCGACGAGCCCACGGCACAGCTCGACGTGCGGGGCGAAGCCGAGATCTTCGAGCGGCTCCTCGCCGCCACGCGTCACTGCACGACGATTCTCATCTCCCACCGCTTCTCCACCGTGCGTCAGGCGGACTGTATCTGCGTCCTCGAGCACGGCAGGGTGATTGAGATCGGCACGCACGAGCAGTTGATGGCGCTCGGCGGCCGCTACCAGACGATGTTCGACCTGCAGGCGCAGCGCTTCACCGAGGTGGAGGACGAAGAGGGGAAAAGCTATGACGTCCTCGCCTGACCGGCTGCAGGATCTGCCGCCCGCACTGTCGTCGATGTGGCGGCTGTGCAAGCTCGGCTACCGGCACGAGCCTCGACTGATGCTCGCCGCGTTCGTGTTGTCGCAGCTGGCGGCGCTCCCCGATGCGCTGCTCGCGCTGTGGCTGATGCTGCTCGGCGAAGGCGTGCTCGGCCACCGGCCCGGTCTGGTGCGCGCTGCGGCGATCGGGCTCGGCCTATCCGCCACCGGGACGTGGTTTCTTCGTACCGTCAGCACCCGCGTGCAGCGGCGCTTCCGCGACAAGGTCACGATCGCCCTCGAATCGCACGTCGCCCGGCTCCAGGCGTCGGTGGCGACGATCGCGCACCACGAGCGCGCCGACTACCTCGATCGGCTCTCGATGCTCCGCAACCAGGTGTTCGTGCTCGATCACATGTACATGTCGCTGTTCTCGACGTGCGGGTGGATCCTGCGCCTCGGCGTCACGATTGTGCTGCTGGCATCGATCCACATCGCGCTCGTGCTGCTTGCCGTGTTCGCCTTGCCCACCGTGCTCACCTCGACGTGGCGGCCCGCGGTCGAGCGCGTGGCCCAGGAACGCGGCGCCCAGGCCAACCGTCTGGCCCGCCACCTGTTCACGACCGCGACCACCGCGCCGCCGGGCAAGGAAGTCCGAGTGCGATGGGAGTCGGCCGCATGGTACGCGCTGGCATGGTCGGTCTTCGGCGGCGCGTACGTCGGCGCGGTGGTGTTCGTGTCGTCGGGCCTTCGCGCGCCGGCAGGCGACGTGCTGCTGCTGCTGGCCGCCGGCTCGCGCCTGTCGGCGTACATCGGCGCCACCG
>QHWJ01000222.1 GCA_003222535.1 Acidobacteriota bacterium
GATCTCGAACAGTCCCGCCGCCCCCATGCCCCCTCCGATGCACATCGTCACGACCACGCGTCTGGCGCCACGGCGCTTGCCTTCGATGAGCGCGTGGCCCACCAGACGCTGGCCGGACATCCCGTATGGATGGCCGACGGCAATCGCGCCGCCGTTCACGTTGAGCCGATCGTCGGGAATGCCGAGCCGATCGCGGCAGTAGATCACTTGCACCGCGAAGGCCTCGTTCAGCTCCCAGAGGTCGATGTCCTCGACCTTCGTCCCGGTCTGCTTCAACAGTTTGGGCACGGCGAACACCGGCCCGATGCCCATTTCGGCCGGCTCGCAGCCGGCCACGGCGAATCCGCGAAACACGCCGAGCGGCTTCAGCCCTTTGCTCGCGGCTGTCTTCTCACTCATCACGATGCAGACGCCTGCGCCGTCGGAGAACTGACTGGCGTTGCCCGCCGAGATCACGCCGCCCTCGATGGCCGGCTTGATCTTCGACACGCCCTCGTGGGTCGTATCCGCCCGGATGCCCTCGTCCTGCGCGACGCTCACCTCCTTCATCGACTCGGCCCCCGTCGCCTTGTCGACGACTTTCATGGTCGTATTCATCGGCGCGATCTCGTCCCTGAATTTGCCCGCGTCGCGCGCCGCTCCAGCACGCTGTTGGCTCCGGACGCCGTACAGATCCTGCTGCTCGCGCGAGATCCCGTACTTTTTCGCCACGTACTCCGCCGTCTGCAGCATCGGCCAGTACAACTCCGGTTTGTGGGCGAGGATCCAGTCCTCGTTCAGCATGTGCTTGTTCATCTCGTTCTGGACGCACGAGATGGATTCCACGCCGCCGGCCGCATAGATTTCCCCCTCGCCCGCCATCACCCGCTGCGACGCAATCGCGATCGTCTGCAGACCCGACGAGCAGAAGCGGTTCACCGTCATCCCCGACGTCGTCACGGGACAGCCGGCGCGAATCGCGATCTGCCGCGCGATGTTGCGCCCGGTCGCGCCTTCCGGGTTCGCGCAGCCCATGATCACGTCCTCGATTTCGGCGGGATCGAGGCGCGCGCGCGCGATGGCGTGGCACAGCGCGTGGCCGCCCATCGTGGCGCCGTGGGTCACATTGAACGCGCCGCGCCAGCTCTTGCACAGCGGCGTGCGCGCAGTGGAGACGATGACCGCATCAGGCATATGCGTCACTCTAACAGCCTTCACGGTTTTCGGCATACACTCGCGCATGACCGCCCCGCCGGTGGACGGGTCCATCGAACAGGACGCGCAAGGACGCATCACCCGCTGGAGCGCGGAATCGGCGCGGCTGTTCGGCTGGTCGAGCGCCGAGGCGATCGGGATGCGCTCCCATCTGCTGGTCCCCGAGCGCAACCGCGCACGGCACGACCGGTCGCTTCACATTTTCCTCACCTCGCCCGAACGCCGGCTCGAGCGGCAGGAAATCACGGCGCTGCACCGCGACGGTCACGAGTTCCCGGCGGAATTCGACCTCTCCATCGAGCAACGCGACGGCTCGCTGCTGGTTACGGCGCTGGTGCGGGCGATCACGCCGGACGCACGGGCGGAAGCGGCGTTCCTCAAGAGCGAGCGATATCGGGCCATCCTCGATCAGATCGAGGACGGCTGCTGCGTCGTCGACCTGCGCGGGAACTATCTGTTCGTGAACGACACGTTCTGCCGCCTCTATGGGTACGAGAAGGACGAGATCCTCGGCTCGAATTTCAAGGCGAGCTCAGGGCCCGAGCGGGCCGGGAAGCTTCGCGAGATGTACTCGCAGGTCTACAGGACGGGACAGCCCATCAAGGCGTTCGAATACGAGATCTTCCCGAAGAACCGTCCGCCGCTGTTCGTCGAGCAATCCATCTCGCTCGAGCGCGACGCGCAGGGCCGGCCCGTGGGATTCCTGGCCATCACCCGCGACTGCACCGATCGAAAGCACGCGCAGCAGGAGCTGGCGAAGGCCAAGGAGGCCGCTGAAGCGGCCAACCGCGCGAAGAGCGAGTTCCTGGCCAACATGAGCCACGAGATCCGGACGCCGATGAACGGTATCATCGGCATGACGGCGCTCGCGCTCGAGACCGATCTCGACCCGTATCAGGCCGACTGCCTCGCAACCGTCAAGACCCAGGCCGAGTCACTGCTCACCATCATCAACGACATCCTCGACTTCTCGAAGATCGAGTCGCAGCGGGTCGAGCTCGAATCGCTGCCCTTCGCGCTCGCCGACGCGGTCAACGAGGTCGTCAAGCCGCTGTCGGTGAGGGCGAAAGAGAAAGGCGTCGGCCTGTCGAGCGGCATCGCCACGGACGCGCCGGCGCGCGTGATCGGCGACCCGGGGCGCGTCAAGCAGATCCTCAGCAATCTCCTCGGCAACGCCATCAAGTTCACCGAGCGCGGCTCGGTGAGGCTCGACGTGACGGTCGACGCGCTCCAGGACGGCGGGGCGGCGCTGCATTTCCGCGTCGCCGACACGGGCATCGGCATTCCCGCGGACAAGCGGACGGCGATCTTCGAGCCGTTCAGGCAGGTGGACGGATCGATGACGCGCCGTTTCGGCGGAACGGGCCTTGGTCTCGCGATCGCGTCGACGCTCGCGGGTCTGATGGGCGGCCGCGTCTGGGTGGAGAGCGAGCCCGGCGCCGGCAGCACGTTTCATTTCACCGTGCCGCTTGAAGCCACCGAGGCAGCCGCGCGCCTCGACCTTCCGCGGCCGGACTGCCAGGACGCGCTCCCGCTGCGGAGCGCGCGGATCCTCGTCGCCGAGGACAACATCGTTAACCAGCGCGTGGCCGAGGGTCTGCTGACGAAACGGGGCCACCAGGTGACCCTCGTCTCGAACGGGCACGAGGTGCTCGAGGCGCTGCGGCGCGGTCGGTTCGACCTCGTGCTGATGGACATCCAGATGCCCGACATGGACGGCTTCGAGGCGACCGCCGTGATCCGGCAGTGGGAGCGCGAGACCGGGCGGCACGTGCGGATCGTCGCGATGACCGCGCACGCGATGAGCGGCGATCGCGAGCGCTGCCTGGCGGCCGGCATGGACGACTACCTCTCCAAGCCGATCGATCATCGGACGCTCTTCGACGCCGTCGAACAATGACGATGACGCCGGCGCTCGGCGATGTCCTCGTCCTGGATCTGTCGCATGCCCTCGCCGGGCCGTTCGCGTCGACGATGCTCGGGGACTACGGCGCCGAGGTGATCAAGATCGAGCCGCTCGACGGGGAAATCGCCCGCGCCTGGGGACCGCCTTTCTACGGCGACGAGGCGGCGTACTTCGTCAACCTGAACCGCAACAAGAAGAGCGTCGCGCTCGATCTGAAGCATCCCGAGGGCAAGGCGTTGTTCTTCAGGCTTCTCGACGGCGCCGACGTCGTGCTCGAGAACCTGCGGGTCGGCACGGTCGCCAGGCTCGGCATCGACTACGAGCGTGCGCGCGAGCGCCAGCCCCGCATCATCTACTGCTCGATCTCCGGCTTCGGGCAGGACGGACCGTATCGCGATCGCGCCGCGCTCGACCTCGTCGTGCAGGCCGAGAGCGGCATGATGAGCATCACCGGCGAACCGGGCGGACGCGGCGTGCGCGCGGGGGTGTCGATCGCGGACATCACGGCGGGGATGTACGCGGCGTTCGGTATCCTCGCCGCGCTGCACGCGCGGCAGCACAGCGGACGCGGCCAGTTCCTCGACGTCTCGATGCTCGAGGGTCAGCTCGGGATTCTGTCCGGCATGGTCGGCGCGTATCTCGCCGATCGGATCGTCCCCGGCCCGCTCGGTACCGCGTACGGCGCGCTGCTGCCCTACCAGACGTTCCGCACGAAGACGCGCGACATCGCGATCGGCATCGGGAGCGACAAGCTGTGGCGCACGTTCTGTCCGCTTCTGGGCCTGGCGCCGATCGCCGACGACCCGCGCTACGTCACCAACGCGTCGCGCAATCGAAACCGGCCGTCGCTCGTCGCGGCACTGCAGGAGGCCTTTCTCACGAAAACGTACGAGGAATGGGAAGCGATTCTCCTGCCGGCCGGCATTCCGATGGGCGCGATCAACACGATCGACCGGGTGGTCGAGCATCCTCAGATCGCGGCGCGCGGCACACTCGTCGACTGCACGCATCCGGTGGCCGGCACGATTCAGATGGTCGGGCCGCCTGTCCGGATGTCGGAGACGCCAGGCGCCGTGCGAGCGCCCGCGCCACTGCTTGGCGAGCACACAGATCAGGTGTTGCACGAACGCCTCGGGCTGAGCGATGAGGAGATCGCGGGGCTTCGCAGAGCACGAGTCATCAATTAGGAAGTAGCAATTTGGAATTTGGAATGCGTGCACGAATTCCAAATCCCAGATTCGGAATTCCAAATTGGGAGGATGCATGGGTCTTCTTGATGGCCGTGTCGCGATCGTGACCGGCGCCAGCAAAGGCATCGGCCGCGTGATGAGTCAGCTGTTCGCTCGCGAGGGCGCGAAGATGGTCTGCGCGGCGCGCTCCGACGCGCTGGTGAACGAGACGGCGGCGCTGATTCGCGCCGCGGGGGGCGAGGCGGCCGCCGTCGTCGCGGACGCGGGCACCGAAGAGGGCGCGAAGTCGATCGTGGATGCCGGCGTGAAGGCGTTCGGGCGCGTGGATATGCTGGTGAACAACGCCGGCGACGGAGGTCCGACCAAGCCGATCCAGGACTACACCACCGAGGACTGGTTCTACACCGTGAACTCGTGCCTGACGAGCGCGTATCTGTGCTCACGCTTCGCGGTGCCCGCGATGATTGCCGCCGGCCGCGGCGCGATCGTCAACATCGCGTCGATGGCGGGCCGAAGAGGGCTCGCCTACCGCGTCGGCTACTGCTCCGCCAAGGCCGGGCAGATTGGGATGACCTACGGCCTCGCGCTCGAGCTGGGCCGCCACAACATCACCGTGAATGCGATCGCGCCGGGCGCCGTCGAGGGCGATCGCATCGATCGTGTCATTCGGGGGCAGGCCGACATCCGCGGCGTGGACGTCGAACGGATGCGCCAGTCGTTGGTCGAGCGCGCCCCGCTGCGGCGGATGTCGACGGCCGAAGACATCTCCTATCTCGCCGCGTTCCTCTGCAGCGAACACGCGCGAAACATCTCGGGGCAGTGCATCCCCGTCACCGCAGGAGAACCTGCATCGTAGAATTAGGAATTTGGAATTTGGAATTTGGAATTCCGAATGGAGAATACGTCGCGAATTCCAAATTCCAGATTCACAATTCCAAATTTCAACATGAAGCATGTTTCGTGCTTGAGTGATTTCGTGGCACACTGCGCCGCGTGAAAGCCGTCCTGTGCAAAGCGTACGGTCCGCCCGAGTCGCTGGTCGTTGAGGACATCGCGTCACCCACGCCCGGACCGGGCGAGGTCGTGATTTCGGTCAAGGCGGCCAGCGTCAACTTCCCGGACGTCCTGATCATCGAGAACAAGTACCAGGTGAAGCCGCCGCTGCCCTTTTCGCCTGGGAGCGAGCTGGCAGGCATCGTCAAGGCGGTCGGCGATGGTGTGACCGCGTTCACGGTGGGCGACCGCGTGATGGCGATCACGGGGTACGGCGCGTTCGCGGAAGAAGTGAAGACCGAGGCGGGCCGGACGCTGCCGATTCCAGCGGGTATGGATTTCGCGACCGCGGCCGCGTTCGGCCTGACTTACGCGACGTCGGAGCACGCGCTGGTCGATCGAGGCGCGCTGAAGTCCGGCGAGACGCTCCTCGTGCTGGGCGCGGCCGGCGGCGTCGGTCTCGCCGCGATCGAGATTGGCAGGATCCTCGGCGCGCGCGTGATCGCCTGCGCGTCCACCGACGACAAGCTCGCCGTCTGCAGAGCGCACGGCGCCGACGAGACGATCGACTATGCGACCGGGGATCTGCGCGAGCGCATCAAGGGGTTGACCAGCGGCAACGGGCCGGACGTTATCTGCGATCCGGTCGGCGGGCCGTACACCGAGCCGGCGCTCCGGTCGATCGCGTGGCGCGGACGGCTGCTCGTGGTGGGCTTTGCGGCCGGCGAGATCCCGAGGATTCCGCTCAACCTCACGCTGCTCAAAGGCTGCTCGATTGTCGGCGTCTTCTGGGGCGAGTTCACGCGCCGCGAGCCGCAGCGCTTCGCCGAATCAATGGCTCGACTTGGCCGCTGGTACACCGAAGGCCGGTTGAAGCCGCATATCTCGGAGACCTTCGCGCTCGAGCGCGCGGCCGACGCGCTGACGCGGATGGCGAATCGCGAGGTAAAGGGAAAGGTTGTTCTCCTCGCCGAAGCCTGAGCGCTCGGACACGAACCACGAAAGCCACCAACCACGAAAACCACGAAAAAGAGTAATGGCCCTTTTCGTGCCTTTCTTGCCCCGACCTACGCGACCTATCCGACCAACCTGACCTACCCAACCTACCCGACCTACCCGACCGACCTACCTGTCCTACCTGACCTACCCAACCTACCCGACCTACCTGACCTACCCAACCTACCCGACCTACCTGACCTACCCAACCTACCCGACCTACCCGACCTACCCGACCTACCCGACCTACCCAACCTACCCGACCTACCCAACCTACGCAACCTACCCGACCCACCAGACCCACTCGACCTACGCGCCCCACCCGACCTACGCGCCTATATAATCACGCCAGCCCAGGAGGCGTTTCATGATCCGTCGCCTATCCGCGGCGCTCGTCGTCGCGATGATGCCGTTGCTCGGCGAAGCGATCGCACCCGCGTCGGCGGCCACGCCGTGCGCGAATCTCGCCGCGCTGACGGTTCCCACCGTCACCATCAAATCCGCCACGGCGATCGCAGCCGGGCCGTTCACGCCGTCCGGTTCGGGCACCGTCGCGATGACGCTGCCGGCGTTCTGTCGCGTGGAAGCCACCGCGCGGCCGACGAGCGACTCGGAGATCAAGTTCGAAGTCTGGATTCCGCCCGCCGAGGCGTGGAACGGCAAGCTCGAAGGCGTCGGCAACGGCGGCTACTCCGGCGCGATCGGATACGCGGCAATGGCGGCCGGGCTGCGCCGAGGCTACGCCGTCGCCAGCACCGATACGGGCCACGCCGGCGACGACATGAAGTTCGGCCAGGGTCATCCGGAAAAGGTGATTGATTGGGCGTACCGATCGATTCACGTCATGACCGAGACGTCGAAGCTCGTCGTCCGCGTTGCGCAGGGCAAGTTCGCCGACCACGCGTACTTCGTCGGCTGCTCGTCGGGAGGGCATCAGGCGCTCTCCGAGGCGCAGCGGTATCCCGACGACTACGACGGCATCAGTGCCGGCGATCCGGCGAACAATCGAATCCGGCAGACGTTCGCGTTCCTCCATTCGTGGAACGCGACCCACGGCGCGGACGGCAAGCCGACCATCCCGGACAACAAGTTGTCGCTGCTCACGAAGGCGGCGGTCGAGATGTGCGACGGCCTCGACGGCCTCAAGGACGGCATCATCGACGACCCGCGCCGGTGTCATTTCGATCCGGCCAGGCTGTTGTGTAAGGCCGGAGACGAGGCGACGTGCCTCACGGCGGCGCAGGTCGACGCCGCGAAGAAAACCTACGAGGGCGTGAAGAACCCGCGGACCGGCGAGCAGATTTTCACCGG
>QHWJ01000254.1:0-52377 GCA_003222535.1 Acidobacteriota bacterium
TATACCGTTACATGTCTGCTTTTTTGGATCGAATACGCGACTCTCATCGGATAGTTTTTTGGTCGGAGACTAATGGTCGCGATCGAGAAGACTAA
Source organism: Acidobacteriota bacterium (assembly GCA_003222535.1). Lineage (GTDB taxonomy): Bacteria > Acidobacteriota > Vicinamibacteria > Vicinamibacterales > CAVVIG01 > QHWJ01. The sequence goes on from QHWJ01000254.1 coordinate 96, forward strand.
AGTCCGCAATCCGGATACTTAAGTTGACGTGTTCACAGATGGACTGGTGGTCACTCGACGATCGAACGCGTTCACACGACGCTCACTCAAGTCGCGCGCACGCGATCCCGGCGGAACTGGACTGGGCTGGCGATCATGAAGCATCTGATCGAGCTGCACGGCGGCAGCGTCCGCGCCGAACACGGGGCCGAAGGCGGCGCTCGATTCGTGCTGACGCTCCCGATGCAGGGTTGACGCGACGGCGATCGCCCGGTGAGCCGCGCGCCGCCCTGGCAGGTTGCTGAAAAAGCCAGCAACCTCCAGGCTGCGTTCTGCGGCAGCCTGCTACTGTGCGCCGCTCAGGCGCAGAAAGGTGTAGGCCGCGGCAGCGATGGTGAACGCCGCCGGGATGGTGAGAATCCACGCCCACACAATCTGTCCCGCGACGCCCCAGCGCACGGCTGACAGCCGTCGGGTGGCGCCGACGCCGACGATGGCGCCGGTGATGGCGTGGGTCGTGCTCACCGGAACCCCGGTCCGCGTCGCGATGAGCAGCGCGATTGCCGCGCCGGTCTCGGCTGCGAAGCCCCCTACTGGTTGCAGCTTCGTGATCTTCGAGCCCATCGTGTGGATGATCCGCCAGCCGCCCGCGAGCGTGCCGAGACTGATCGCCGTGTGGGCGATGAGGACGACCCAGAACGGAATGGAGAACGTCTCGATGTAGTGCGCCGTATACAACACCCCGGCGATGATCCCCATCGTCTTCTGGGCATCGTTTGCGCCGTGGTTCAGGCTGAAGAACGCCGCCGAGATGAGCTGCAGCCGCCGGAACCAGCGATCGACGCGGGAAGGCGGGGTCCAGCGAAGCAGCCAGTGGATCGCGACCATCAGCGCGAGCCCGGTGGTCAGGCCGATGAGCGGCGAGAGAAAAATGAAGATGATCGTCTTGGTCCAGCCGCTGGTGATGACGGCCCCAACACCCGCCTTCGCAACCGCTGCACCGGCATATCCGCCGACGAGCGCGTGCGACGAGCTCGTCGGCAACCCGAAATACCAGGTGATGAGGTCCCAGATGATCGCGCCCGCGAGGCCACCGAAGATGACCGAAAACGTGACGATGTGGATGTCGATCATCCCGGAGCCGACGGTCTTCGCGACGGCGGTGCCGAAGGTGAACGCCGCGACGAAGTTGAAGAAGGCCGCCCAGATGACCGCCTTGCCGGGCGACAGCACACGGGTCGACACCACGGTCGCAATCGAGTTGGCCGCGTCGTGGAACCCGTTGATGTAGTCGAAGACCAGCGCGACGCCGATCAGGCCGGCGACGATCAGCATCGGCGCTATCCGTGCTTGACCATGACGCCCTCGAGCACGTTCGCCACGTCTTCGCAGCGATCCGTCGCATCCTCGAGGAAGTCGAGCGCCTCTTTCCATTTCATCACGACGCTCGGATCACGCTCGTCGTCGAACAGGCGGCTGACGGCTTGCTGGTGGGTCCGGTCCGCTTCGTTCTCGAGGCGGTTGATCTCGATCGCGTGCGTCGCGACGCCTTTGCGCTGCTCTATCCCGCCGAGGGCGAGCCGCACCTGATCGGTGCACGCCGTGATGATGCGGGCCAATTCCCGCGCGCCGAAGCGCACCGACTCGAGCCGGTAGAGGCGCACGAGCGTCGCCGAGGCGTCGATCGCGTCCATCACATCGTCGAGTGAGCGGGCGAGCGCGTGAATATCCTCGCGATCGAGCGGCGTGACGAACGTGCGGTTCAGACGCTGGATGATTTCGTGCGTGAGGAAGTCGCACTTGTGCTCGACCTCCTTGATTTCGTCGGCCTTGTCCCAGACGGGACGTTTCCTCGCGCGGAATCAGCCTGAAGAACGCCACTCGCCCTCCCAAGAAGCCTCGCCTGCCGAGGCCAAACCCGTGGATTGTCGAAGGCCCGTTTACACGGTTTACACGGACGTTATGCCACGGTTATTCAGAGCGGCGCAACGATCCGGCGATCGGTGCTGCTCAGCTTGAAGACAACTATCGTGATCGGCCACGCTGCCAGGCGAAGTGGCGCCGAATGATCCGACGAACTCGCGCCAGGCCGTCGGCAGGTTGAAGGCTCTAGTGTTCCGGCGGCGCCGTCCGGGCGCGCCGGCGTCGGCGGCGCCGTCGCTTCCGCCGGAACAGCGGCAGGGGTCCCTCGACACCGTCGCTTGCCGGCGCGGCGGCTCCGTCTTCTGCCAGGATCGTCTTCCAGTGTTCGACGGTCTCCGGCGCTCCTCCGTGAATCTCCAGCCACGTCAACGCCTCGCGGAAGACGCCGCGGTGGGTCAGGGCGCGCTGCGCGCGCGGGCTCGCTGACAGATCGCGCATCCGCCGCTGAAGGCCGACGATCTGGCGCAGCCGCTCGACGTCCCGACGCGCGAGCGGCAACTCGCCGAGCCGGGGACCCGGCGCGTGCCGCGGCTTCCGATCCAGGACGGGAGCCACGTCCTCGCCGGGAATGACACCGGCGTCTGATCCCGATCCGCGAGGTGGATACAGCGAGATACCCAGCGGCACGAGCAAGGTGCCGAGGAGGATGGCATTCGACAGCGTGTCGGGCGTCGATTCGAACTGACTGCGGTACGCGTCGAGCGCCGCGAGCGACTGCCACAGCGGATCGGCCGCGCCCCGATGCAGCTCCGCGGAGATTGGCTGCAGCAGGCCGACGCCGGCCAGACCGCGGAACGCCTTCTCCGCCGCGCCCGCGCGCAGAATCTTGTAGTACTCCTCCAGCAGTCGCGGGAGCGAGCTCTTCGCGATCTCCTTCCGGTGCGTGCGGATGGCGTCGAGCAAGGTCGGCTCGATCGTGAAGTTCAGGCGCGCGGCGAGCGCAATCGCGCGCAGCATGCGAACCGGGTCTTCGCGCAGCCGGACGTCCGGATCGCCGATCGAGCGCACGACGCCCGCGCGCAGATCCTCGAGGCCGCCGACGTAGTCGATCACCGCAAACGTGGCGATGTCGTAAGCGAGCGCGTTGATCGTGAAATCGCGGCGGAACGCGTCCTGTTCCGGCGTGCCGAAGGTGTTGTCGTGGTGGATGAGATGTTCGCCTTCAGGCGTCGTCGGATCGGGCGCGGGCACGCCGTCCTGCACGACTTCCTCGCCCACGCCCACCTGGCGGCGGAACGTGGCGACCTCGATCACCTTCTGCCCGAACTTGACGTGCGCCAGGCGGAAGCGCCGGCCGATGATCCAGCAGTTTCGGAACAGCTTCTTGACCTGATAGGGGTGCGCGGAGGTGCCAATGTCGAAGTCCTTCGGCCGGCGTCCGAGAAGAAGATCGCGGACGCTGCCGCCCACCAGATAGGCGGCATGGTCGTACTCCCGCAGCCGATATAAAACCTTCAATGCGTCCGGATCGATGTCGCGGCGGGAGATCGGGTGCTCCTGTCGCGGAACGATCCTCGGCTCGACCATCGGCTGGCATTGTACCAAAAGCGTAACAACGGCCAACTAAGCCGTTGATGTCCAACGACTTAGACCGCCATTTGGCATGTGCTACCATCCCGCCCATGAGTCGCCTGGTTTTCGCGACGGCCATTCTGATGCTGTGGGTCGCCCCGGGGTGGGCGGGTGACGACCCGCTCGTGCGGGCTCGTCTTCTCTATAACCAGCGTCAGTTCGAAGCGGCCGTGAGCGCGGCTGAACAGGCGCGCCTGACGCCGGCCCGCGCCGACCTCGCGGATCTGGTGGCAGCACGCGCGTATCTCGAACAGTTTCGCCTGAGCGTCATGTCCGCCGATCTGACGAGCGCGCGCGATCGACTCCGGCGGATCGATCCGCTGCGGTTTGCGGCGCGCGAGCGCCTCGAGTATGTCGTCGGCCTGGGAGAGACGCTGTTCTTCGACGGCGCGTTCGGTGCGGCGGCGACTGTCTTCGAATCGGTGCTCCAGAGCCGCGAGGTGCTGACCGGCGAGGCGCGGGAGCGCGTGCTCGACTGGTGGGCCAGCGCGTCGGACCGCGAAGCGAAGCCCCGATCCGATATCGATCGGCAGGGCATCTATCAACGCATCCGCACGCGCATGGAGGAGGAGATCGCGACGCATCAGGGGAGCGCTGCGGCAGCCTACTGGCTGGCGGCGGCCGCCCGCGCGCAGGGCGATCTCCAGGCCGCATGGGATGCGGCGCAGGCCGGCTGGGTCCGGGCACCCCTCACAAGCGATCGCGGCGCCGCGCTGCGCGCCGACCTCGATCTGCTCGTCCTCCGCGCGATCGTCCCCGATCGAGCGAAAGTCACCGCGCAGTCGCCGGAAACGCTTCGCGCCGAATGGGAGCGATTCAAGGAACTATGGAACCGTTAACGACAACAGTGGGCCGGGATCGAAATGGACCTGTCGTGATCAACGAAGCCCATACCGGGTACCGCGCATTCATCGGAGGATTCATCGCCTTTCTGGCGCTGACGCTGTTGACGCTCCTGGACGTGCGCCGCGGCTTCCTGTTTCGTGTCTACCCGGTGCGAACGCTGTTTCATGTCTTCACGCCGGCCCATGGACTGATGCTCGCGTCGGGACTCGTCGGGATGACTGCGTGTTACCGGGCCGCGAGAGGGATCGAGCCGCGACTCTCGGACACGTCGCGGTACGTGAAGGGGCTGACCTTCGTCATCTTCGCGCTGCTTGTGATGGACCTGTTCGCGTACCGCGGCGTGCCGGCGGCGCGCTCGATCGCCGCGGGTCGCGTCAATGCCGACTGGCTGCAGGCCTTCGGCGTCGTCGGATGGCGGAGGCCGATTGCCCAGGCGACCAGCTATCTGCTCAACGTCTGGCACGCGACCATGCTCGGGATTCTCATTTCCGGTCTGACGCTGTCGATTCTGCCCATGTATCTGAAGCTGTACTGCACGCGAGGAGGCTTCACCGGCACGTTGTTCGGGGCGATGTTCGCGTTACCGCAGCCGTTCTGCTCGTGCTGCTCGTCGGTCATGGCGCCGTCATTTGCGCGACGAGGCGCCTCCACGAACTTCCTGCTCTCGTTCGTCATCGGCGCGCCGATGCTGAACGTCACGACAGTGGTGCTGGCCCTCGCTCTTCTGCCGGCGCCATTCGCCGTCACGCGCATCGTTGCCGGGCTCTTCGTGACGGTCGGGGTCACCTACCTGGTCGCGCGAATCGCGGACGGGTGGGATCATCCGCGGGTCGTGATCGCGGGGACAGGACCGGTCAGCGGCCGGCTGCAGCGCATCGGAGGAAGCTACCTCTCCCTGTTCGACCGCGACTGGATTGCAGGCAGTCGTCCGGAGACCCTCGAGACGCCATCGCAGCTGTTGGGCGCCTGGTTGCACGCCAGCGGTCGGATCGCGCTGGTGCTCGTGCCCACGCTTTGGGTATGGAGCGTCGTCGCCGCCGGGATCTTTCAGGCGCTCCCGCCGGCATTCGGCAATAACCTCCCGAGCGTCGCGCTGGCTGCGTTCGGCGGCACGTTCTTCATGATTTCAACCTGGTCCGAAATCCCGATGGCGCTCCAATTGATTCAGTCGGGGATCGACGGCCCGGCGGCCGCTCTGCTGGTCGTGCTGCCCGCCATCAGCCTGCCGTGCATGATGCTTCTCGGGGGCTCGCTAGGGCGCTTCCGCATGATCGCGTTGCTCTCGGTCGGAGTGATTGTCGCAGGCATCGTGGCCGGTGCGATGTTCCTGTAATCGATCAGGCCTTCGCGTCCTTCCAGTTCTCGCCAATGCCGATGTCGACGGTGATCGGCACCTTCAGCACTACGGCCGACTGCATGCCGTCGCGCACGATTTCGGCGACTTCCGCGGCGCGTGCCTTCGGCACCTCGAACAGCAGCTCGTCGTGCACGGTGAGGATCATCCGCGCGTCGGGGTATGGCGCGAGCGCGGCGTGGACGCCGATCATCGCCTTCTTCAGGATATCGGCGGCCGTGCCCTGAATCGGCAGGTTGACGGCGACGCGCTCGGCGGCCGACCGCCGCTGAAAGTCGCGGCTTGTCAGCTCTGACACGAGCCGGCGGCGTCCGAAGAGCGTCTTCACGATCCCCGTCGCCCGCGCTTCTTCGAGCGTCCGATCGAGGAACGCCCGCACGCGCGGAAAGCCCGCGAAGTACGCGTCGATGAATTCCTGCGCCGCCTGCGGCGTGACGCCGATGTCCTTCGACAGCGTGAAGGCGGTCTTGCCGTACAGCAGCGCGTAGTTCACCATCTTCGCCTTGCTGCGCAGTTCGTGCGGATCGCGTCCGGTATTCGCGCCGAAGATCTTGAGCGCAGTCTGCTCGTGGAAATCGGCGCCCCGCTGAAAGGCATCGATGAGCAGCTCGTCCCCGGCGAGGTGCGCCAGCACGCGGAACTCGATTTGCGAGTAGTCCGCCGAGACGAGCACGTTCCCCGGGTCGGCGATGAACGCCCGGCGGATCTCGCGGCCCAGGGAAGTCCGGATCGGGATGTTCTGCAGGTTCGGGTCGCTGCTGCTCAGGCGGCCCGTGGAGGCGACCGCCTGATTGAAGCAGGTGTGGACCCGGCCGGTGTCCGGGTTCACGAGCTGCGGCAACGCGTCGATGTAGGTGCCTTTCAGCTTCATCAACCCGCGCCACTCGAGAATCTGCCGGGGCAGATCGTGGCCGAGCGCGAGCTCCTCCAGCACCTCGACCGCGGTCGACGGCGCGCGTGAGGTCCCGGTCCGCTTCAGCACCGGCAGCTGCAGCTTGTCGAACAGGATTTCCGCGAGCTGTTTCGGCGAGTTGATGTTGAACTCGCCGCCGGCCATCTCGAAAATCCTCGCGGTGCGCTGCGCGAGGTCCTGCTCGACCTTCAGAGAGAGCCCGGCCATCGCACCGCCGTCCACGCGGATGCCGGCGCGTTCGACAGCTATCAGGACCGGGACCAGCGGCAGCTCGAGGGTCTCGTAGACGTCGTTCAACTGCTCCTTCACGAGCAGCCCGCGGAAGATCGGCGCGAGCTGACCGGCCAGATCGGCGCGCTCGCCCGCGTAGTCGACGGCCGCCTCGACCGGCAGGTCGGCGAGCGACAGCGCCTTGACGCCCCGCCCGCAGACGTCCTCCTCGGTCAGCGCCTTGTAGCTCGTGTGCTCGAGCGCGAGATCCTCGAGGCGGTGCTCGGAGCGCGTCGCGTCCACCAGATAGCTCGCCAGCATCGTATCGGTGTCGAGCCCCCGGAGCGTCACCCCGTGGCGCGCCAGGACGATCGCGTCGAATTTCAGATCGTGACCCTCTTTCCGGACGGTCTCGTCTTCGAGCAGCGGGCGAAGCACGTCGAGCGCCACGTCGAGCGGCATGCTGGAGGTGTCGCCGAGCGCCTGGTGGCCCACCGGCACATAGTCGGCTTCGCGCGGCGCGGTCGAGAACGCCAGGCCGACAATCGACGCGCGCATGGCGGTCGGGCGGTCCGGCAGGACGCGGAGCGCGAACCGTCCGGCGGCCCGCAGGCGATCCACCAGCTGCCGCACCTCCTCCGCCGTAGTGACGACGCGGTAGGTTTTGGCGATGGAGCCGGCCGTGGGCGCGTACTCCTTGGCGATCGTCCGGAAACCGAGCTCGTTGAAGATCTGGAAGCTTCGCTCGCGGGACCCGCCGCGGTACTGCAACGCCGGCGGGTCGAGGTCCACCGGCACATCGGTGCGGATGCGCGCGAGCTCGCGGCTCCGGCGCGCCTGCTCGGCATTCGCGAGGAGGCCTTCGCGATAACGCTTGTGTTTCACTTCCGGGGCGTGCGCGAGGAGATTCTCGAGCGATCCGTACGCGGCGATCAGCTCGCGCGCCCCCTTTTCGCCGATGCCCGGCACGCCCTTGATGTTGTCGATCGTGTCGCCCATCAGCGCCAGCACGTCCACGACGAGATCGGGGGCGACGCCGAACTTCTCCTTGACGCCCTCCGCGTCGTACCACGTGCCCTCTTCCCTCGGATTGAAGACGCGGATGCGGTCGCGGACGAGTTGATAGAAATCCTTGTCTCCCGTGACGATCGCCACCTCGAAGCCGGCCGCGGCCGCTTTCTCCGCCAGCGTCCCGATCACATCGTCGGCTTCGTAGCGCTCGGACGTGAGGATGGGCACGCCCAATGCCTCGCACGCCGCGTGCACCATCGGGATCTGCTCGGCGAGCTCGTCCGGCATCGGCGCGCGGTTGGCTTTGTAGTCGGCGACGAGGTCGTCGCGGAACGTCCGGCCCGGCAAATCGAAGGACGCCGCGATGTGCTCCGGCCTGTGCTCGTTGAGGAGCTTGCGGAGCATCGTGACGAAGATGTACACGGCATTGGTCGGCGTGCCTTGCGCGTTGCGAAGCAGTCCGCCGTCGATCGTGCGGACCGGCGCGTGATAGGCGCGGTACATCTGCGAGCTGCCGTCGATCAGATAGAGCACAAATTTTTACTATATCATTCGCGATTATGCGGATTCGCGCGCGAGTACGACGCTTGAACGCCAGGACCGCATGGTTCGACAGGCTCACCATGAGCGGGTTCGACGGGCTCACCAAGAGCGGGTTCAACGGGCTCACCATGAGCGGGTTCAACGGGCTCACCATGAGCGGGCTCGACAGGCTCACCATGCGCGCTCATCCTGAGCCCTTCGACTCGCCGCTCACCCTGAGCCGGTCGAAGGGTGAGCGTCTCGCTCAGGGCAGGCTCGTCGAAGGATGCGCGCGTCGCGTGGTTTGCGTTCCGCTCCTCGTCGCGTTTATCGCGGCGAGCGGGTCGTGCGGCGGCACCAATCTGTTCCGGCAGTACGAGTACGAAGAAGAGGTGTACCTCTCACTGGACGGGACGGCGACGGTCTACGTCAACAGCTCGCTGGCGGCGTTGAACGCGCTGCGCGGCACGTCGTTCGATGCCGGCCCGAACGCCCGCGTCGACACCGCCGCCGTCCGCAGGTACTACTCGAGCGCCGGCACCCGCGTGACGCGCGTGAGCCCGTTCCGGCGCAACAATCGACGGTACGTGCACGTGCAGCTCGACGTCGACGACATCCGGAAGCTCGGCGAGGCTGCGCCGTTCGCATGGTCGGTGTACCGGTTCCAGCGCGACGGCAACGTCTTCGTTTATCGGCAGTCGATTGACGGTGCCGCCGCCAGGGATGTGGGTCACGTCGGCTGGAACGGACGCGAGCCGGTGGCCTTCCGCCTCCACCTCCCCAGCAAGATCCGGGACCACAACACGCGCGCCGTCGAGGGTCGCGGGAACATTCTGACGTGGGAGCAGCCGCTGTCGGAGCGCCTCCGCGGCGTGCCGCTGATGCTCGAAGCGCGCATGGACCCGCAGTCCATTCTTTATCGCACGCTCTGGCTGTTCGGTGTCACGTTTCTGGCGGTCGCGTCCGCGTTCGGCGCAATCATCTGGTGGGTGATGCGCCGCGGAGACGAGATGAGTGTCACATAGGGCAGGTCGCGTAAGTCGGATAGGTCGGCGTAGGTCGGGCAGGTCGGGTAGGTCGAGTAGGTCGGGTAGGTCGGGTAGGTCGGGTCTACAATGACGTGACCATGCGACGCACCTCATCCCTGCTGCTCGCCCCGGGAATCGTCGTCGCCATCGTGCTTCTCGTCCCGGCTTTCGCCTCGCACGACAGCCACGCCGCGGCGCCGATGCCCATCCTCGTCGAGCTGTTCACTTCCGAAGGTTGTTCGGACTGTCCGCCGGCCGACACGGTGCTCGGCCAGCTGATCCGGACGCAGCCGATCGGTGGCGCCGAAATCGTCGGCCTCGGCGAGCACGTCGACTACTGGGATCGCCTTGGCTGGAAGGATCGGTTCTCGTCGGCCGCGCTGACCGGGCGGCAGCAGCTCTATCAGGCGCGCTTCAGGACCGAAAGCATCTACACCCCGCAGATGGTGGTCGACGGCCGCGCGGAGCTCGTGGGCAGCGACACGACCGCCGCACGACGCGCAATCGAGCGTGCGTTGACATCGCCGCATGGAGTCGTGCGCATCGACATGGATTCCGATGGAGCGCGACGCTTCGTTCCCGATGTGGGGCGACCCTTTCCCGCCTTCGCTGGCTCTCAAGATCAGCGAGCTCCGGCGAGGCTCGCCGACCAGCCTCCGCCAAGGCTACGGCGGTCCGCCGAAGCTTCAGCGAAGGCGGAAGCGCCGGAGGCGCGAAGGCGGCAGGGTCGCCGAGAAGCTGCCGGCGACGCTAAAAGCGTCGCCCTACAAGTAGCTAAGAGCGTCGCGCTGCAAGTCACGGTGAGCGACATTCCGCGCCTCGGCCGCGGCGATCGCGCCGACATCGTCGTCGCGGTCACCGAAGATCATCTGCGCTCGGATGTGAAGCGCGGTGAAAACCATGGACGCACGCTGGCGCATGCCGCCGTGGTGCGGTACCTGGCGGTGATCGGACAGGCTTCCTCCGACGGCGTCTCGTCGGCACGCGCGGACATCCCTCTTGCCGCGGACTGGCAGCGCGATCAGGTGAAGGTGGTCGCCTTCGTACAAGAGCTGCGCGGCCGCACGATCCTGGCGTCCGCGTCCGTCCCGCTGCGGAACACTCGACCGTGAACGAGTATCCCTACTGGTGGGACACCGTGCCCGCGCTGCGCGCGGGAAGTCAGAAGTCAGAAGTCAGAAATCAGAAGTCAGAAGTTGGAAGAGCGGAACTTCCGAGCCGCGCCGATGTTGTCATCGTCGGCGCGGGTTATACGGGGCTCGCGGCGGCCCGGCAGCTTGCGCGCGCCGGCGCCACGGTGCTCGTCGTCGAGCGCGAGCGTATCGGGTGGGGGGCGAGCTCACGCAACGGCGGTCAGGTGCTGACCGGCCTCAGGCTCGAGCCCGCCACGCTCGTCGCGCGGTTCGGTGAGCGGCGCGCGCGGCAACTCTTCGAGGCGGCCGCCGAGTCGATTGTCCGGATCGAAGCGTTGATTGCCGAGGAGCGGATCGACTGCGAGTACGCGCGGACGGGCCACATCCAGGCCGCATGGAAGCCGGCGCATTTCGAGGCGTTTCGAACAGAGCAGGCGCTGCTTGCCCGCGTCTTCGACCACCGCGTCCATCTCGTGCCGCGCGCGGAACAGCGGGCGGAGATCGGCACCGACGCCTATCACGGGGTCCTGGTCGACGAGCGGAGCGGCGGATTGAACCCCGCGCAGTATGTGCACGGGCTTGCCGCGGCCGCCGCGCGCAGCGGCGCCCGGATCATCACCGGCGTCGGCGTCGATCGAATGCGGCAGCGATCCGGCGGCTGGCTGGTCGAGACAACGGGCGGCGTTGTGGAGACCCGGGACGTGCTGGTCGCGACCAACGGGTACACGAACGGTGCGGCGCCGGCGCTGCAGCGCCGCTTCGTGCCGATCGGCAGCTACATCATCGCGACCGTGACGCTCGACGCCAGCCTGGCGGCGGCGCTCCTGCCGCGGCGGCGGATGGCGTTCGATTCCAAGCACTTCCTGTATTACTTCCGCGTGACGCCGGATGGGCGGCTGCTTTTCGGCGGGCGCGCCCAGTTCGGGCGGCCGACTCCCGGGACGATCCGCCGTGCCACCGCCGTTCTTCGAGACGGGATGACACTGATTTTTCCCGAGCTCGCCGCGGAACGCATCGACTACGCGTGGGGCGGCAACGTCGCGTTTACCCGCGATCAGGTGCCGCGCGCGGGGAAGCTCGACGGTCTGTACTACGCCGGTGGCTACTGCGGTCACGGCATCGCGATGGCGACGTATCTCGGAGAGCAGATCGCGCGCCGGATCGCCGGCGAGCCGATCGATCACCCGTTGTTCGACGATCGCTTTCCCGCGATTGCGATGTATTCCGGCAACCCGTGGTTCCTGCCGCTCGTCGGCGCGTATTATCGAGTGCGGGATTGGCTCCAGTAGATCTCGAGTTTTCCGCCGGTCGCATGCGGGCGATGGCCGACGAGGTCGTCGGCCGATGCATCGATCACATCACGTCGCTCGATCGTCAACCGAGCTGCGGCGACGTCGACGCCGCGGAGCTCTGTCGCGCGCTCCGCGAGCCCGCGCCGGAGCAGGCCACGGCGCTCGAGCCGCTCCTGGATTCCCTGTTCCGTGACTGGATTCCGCGCTCGTTCACCGCGTCGGGGCCCGGGTACCTCGCGTATATTCCAGGCGGCGGCGTTTATCCGGCCGCCCTCGCCGACTTCATCGCCAACACGATCAATCGCTACACCGGCGTGTGGCAGGCTGCACCCGCGCTCGTGCAGCTCGAGGCCAACGCGCTCGACTGGCTGCGCGACTGGATGGATTTTCCCCCGCAGGCGCGCGGCCTGTTCACCAGCGGCGGCTCGATGGCCACGTTCAACGCCATCGTCTGTGCGCGGGAGCGGCATCTCGGCGCCGAGATCCGTCGAGGCGTGCTCTACACGTCCGACCAGGCGCATCACTCCGTGTTGAAGTCGGCGAAGCTCGCCGGCGTCATGCCGGATCGGGTGCGGGCGATCGAGTCCGACGAAGGATTCCGGCTGCGCGTCGGCGCGCTCGGCGAGGCGATCGCCGCCGATCGGCGATCCGGTCTCACGCCCTTCGCAGTCGTGTCGAGCGCGGGCACGACGAACACGGGCGCCGTCGATCCGCTGGATCGGATCGCCGACGTGTGCGACCGCGAAGAGATGTGGCATCACATCGACGGCGCCTACGGCGCGTTCTTCTATCTCTGCGAAAACATGCGGGACCCGCTTCGCGGGCTGCCGCGTGCCGATTCGCTGACGCTCGATCCGCACAAAGGCATGTTCCTGCCGTACGGAACCGGGGCGCTGCTCGTGCGCGACGGCGCCGCGCTGCGCGCGGCGCACGAAGCGACGGCCGCGTATCTGCCGCAGGTGCCGCATCCGGAGGATTATTACGATCCGAGCCAGCACGGGCCGGAGCTGTCCCGGGGCTTCCCCGGTCTGCGCGTGTGGCTGTCGGTGAAGCTGTTCGGGACCGCGGCATTTCGCGCGGCGATCGCCGAGAAGCGTGTCCTGACGCTGGAGGCGGCGCGCCGCGTCGCGGCGCTGCCCGGCATCGTCATCGATGCGCCGCCGGAGCTGTCGCTGTTTGCCTTCCACCTCACCTGGCCCGGCGCGACGCCCGCCGATGAAGACGCGGCGACGCGTGCATTGATGGAGCAGACCACGCGGCGCGGCCGTGTGATGGTGACCGGCTGCACGACGCACGGCAGGTTCCTCGGCCGTGTCTGCGTGCTGAACTTCCGCACGCACCAGTCCCGGATCGACGCGCTCATCGAGGATCTCGCGGCGTCGATCCGGGAGATACGGGGGTAGCGGACGAATGCACATATGGCTGAAACCGATTCGCCTCAATCCCACCGCGCGCAGCTGCGCGCGATTGCGGTCCGCGCCATGCGGGAGCGTGGCCTCGATCCCGAGTTTCCATCGGAGGCGCTGGCCGAGGTAGCCGCGCTGAAGGGCGCGCCGCGCACCACCGGGGAGCCGATCCGGGATCTGCGCGCGCGGCTGTGGTGCTCGATCGACAACGACGACTCTCGCGATCTCGATCAGGTGTCGGTCGCCGAACCATTGCCCGGTGGCGACGTCAAGGTGCTCGTGGCGATCGCGGACGTCGGTGCGGCCGTGCCGAAAGGGTCGCCGGTCGATCGGCATGCCGGGCGGAACACGACGTCGATCTACACGCCGGCGGTCATCTTTCCGATGCTGCCCGAGAGACTGTCGACGGACCTCACATCGCTGAACGATCAGCAGGATCGCCTGGCGGTCGTCGCCGAGCTCGTCGTCTCGCCTGACGGCACGCTGAAATCGTCGGATGTGTACGGCGCGACCGTCCGCAATCACGCGAAGCTGGCGTACCACGCCGTCGGCGCGTGGCTGGACGGAAGCGGCCCGCTGCCGGCGGCGGCCGCGGTCCCCGGCATCGACGAACAGCTTCGCATTCAGGATCGCGTCGCGCAGGCGCTCAACCGGGTCCGCCATGAACACGGTGCGCTCGACTTCGAAACGATCGAAGTGCAGAGCGTGTTCGACGGCGACACGCTGTGCGAAGTCCGCGCGCAGGGGCCGAGCCGCGCGAAGTCGCTGATCGAAAACCTGATGATCGCGGCCAACGCCGTCACCGCCCGCTTTCTGGATGGGCACGGCTTTCCATCGCTCCGCCGTGTCGTGAAATCACCCGAGCGCTGGGATCGGATTCGAGCCGTGGCGCGGCAGGCAGGCGACGACCTGCCGGCCGCCGCCGACTCGAAGGCTCTGGCCGCGTTCCTGGCGCGCCGCAAACAGTCCGATCCCGCCACGTTCCCGGATCTGTCGCTCACCGTGATCCGTCTGCTCGGCCGCGGCGAGTACGTCGTCGATCCGCCGGGCGGGGAACCGCCCGGACATTTCGGCCTGGCGGTCAGGGATTATTCGCATTCGACGGCACCGAACCGGCGGTATCCGGATCTGGTGACCGAGCGGCTCATCAAAGCCGTGTTGGCGGGCCACCCGGCACCGTACACGATCGGCGAGCTCGAAACGCTGGCGACGCACTGCACGCGGCAGGAGGACGCGGCCAATAAAGTCGAGCGGCAGGTCCGGAAGTCGGCCGCCGCCATGGTGGTCGAGTCGCACGTCGGCGAACCGTTCGAAGCGTCCGTTACCGGCGCATCGGACAAGGGCACCTTCGTCCGCGTGGCGACGCCACCGATCGATGGGAAGCTTGTGCGCGGAGGGAGCGGGCTGGATGTCGGGGATCGCCTGCGCGTGCGGCTGGTCCATGTCGACGTCGACCGGGGCTTCATCGATTTCGCGCGCGCGTAGGGGACCGTTTCACCACGAAACGCACGAAATACACGAGTTCGTAGGGCACCGCTTTAGCGGTGCCTCAACGCCGCCGCTATTTCACCGCGGCCGCGTGCGCCAGCATCACGCCGGAGCCGGATGCCATCTCCTCGTAGTAGCCGACGAACCGCCTGGGCTCCATCGCGTCGTACTTCTTGAGATTCATCGCCCAGCGATAGGCGATCGGCTGATACCACAGCTCGGCTTCCACTCGAAACGGACCTTGTGCGTCTTCCACCGCAATCGAGTACCGGATCTGGTCGCCTCCGCCCGCAAAATCCGCATCCTGTTCCGCCTCTCCGTGCACCGCGACGTCCTTGTCCGCGGTCCGCTTGTCGAATCCGTGCGGCAGGAGGCGGTTGTCCTTCACGTAACGCAACGCCGTCAGCAGCCCTGTGGTCACGGCTTCGTCCGCGCCGAACATGACGGTCTCGTAAATCTGCACCTGGTCCGGCCGTGTGATCTCGGTGTAGTGCGGCTCGAAGCGGCTGCCGTCCGCGTCGTTGTCGTTGCCCCGGATGGCGCCGTCGGGATCGAGCGCACCGGACTCGAACACTGTTTTCCCGTTGCGGTCGCGCACCGTCACGTGCAGCCACGCGCGGCGCGAAGGATACGCGGTCGGCAGTTTATGGCCGCCCAGGTTCTCCACTGAAATGCCGGCTACCAGGCGGGCGCCGACAATGTCCAGGCTCTGCACTTCCACCCTGGCCGCTTCCGACTGCAGATGTGCGATCGTGCGGTTCGCTGCGGCATCCATTTCCTGAGGTTGCGCCGTGACGGACAGGTCGTTGCGAAAACGGTTCAACAGCCGCTGCATGAAAAAATTGCCGCCGACGAACGTATGCCGGGAGAAGCCCGCGCGGGGCTCGCCAAACACCGACGTGATCGGCACGTCCTCCTTCACCACCGGCATGTGACAGGACTGGCAGCTCCGCGTCCCCTTGTAGTCGCTGTGGAGCCATTCCTGATACGGTACCTGCTCCGGCAATTCGCCGATCACCCTGCCCTGCTGGTCCAGTGCCTGCGTGAGGAGCGTGTGGCACGTGGCGCACAGTTCCGAGGAGCGAACCTGTTTGCCTTCCACCGGCTGGAACGTCGACGACGACTTCATGATCGTGGTGTGGCCCTTGTCGGTCTCGAACGGACCATAGATGCGGCGTTCGCCCGGCGCCGCTTTCTCATCGATCTTGAAGCCCCCGACGAAGCTTTCCCGCCTGCCGAGATTCTGCTCCGTGATCTGATGACAGACCGAGCAGGAGACCCCATCGTCCGCCAGCCGGTCGCCTAGCCTGGCCGGGTCGGGCGGAAGGTGCGCGAAGGTTTCCCCTGCGCCGCCGGCCAGCCTGGCTTCGTATCGCATCATCGGCATGTGGCAGATGGAGCACTCGTCCTGGATGAGCCTGGAAGCGGCGGGGTGATCGACGGTTTCCCGCCGTACGCCCGCCATCCAATACGGATCGCGGCCGGCATTGGCCATCATGCTGGTTCGCCAGTTGATACCGATCGAGATGTCCTCTCCGGTGGGAGTGGTGATTCCGTTGTGGCAGGCGAAGCATTGATCCGACGTCTGAAAGTGCGAGCCGTAGCCTTTGCTGGCCTCGCCGACAAAAACTTGCCTCATTTCGTCGGAACGCGGCTTTAGAAGATGTCGAGCGGTCTTCTCCTGCGGAGGGCTCTGCTGCGACCGCGCCGGCGGAGCCGGGATCGCGGCGATTGCCACAACCAGCACAAGAACGGGACCCGGCGTTCTGAACATGCCGGATGCCCTCCTGCTACCAGCCTTCAAGCAGACCGCCGTCCACCCAATCCCACAGCATGTAGAACACCATTTGTTTCGCCCGGTTCGCCGTGTTGCTCGCGGGAACGCGGAAGCCGATATTGCCAAGAATGTGCATGCGCTTGCTCAGCGGGATTTGGATTCCCGGCACGATGTCCCAATTCGTTGCCGTGCCGCCGACGAGATCCCGGTCGGCGATGATCTCCACCATCGGCGACCATCTGCGGCCGAGTCCGCCTTCCGTGCTGAACGTCTTGCCGATGGCTGTTCGCAGAAAGTAGGCCCTTGAAAGATCGTCAGGGTGCGCAGGCAGTTCGACTCCCGTATGCACCTGCAGAAAGCTGCCGGCCGGGAGAAGCTGCCCGTACGCCGCGAACGCTTCGAACACCGTGGATTCCCCGCCGGTCCCGAGAGACGTGTTTCCAGTAGGAGCGCTCAGCTCGCCACCCACGCTGAAAATCGAGCCCTTCTGGAGACTGTCGAAGAGCTTCTGCTTGTAGCCGAGCGCGAGGTCGCCGAACGCCGCGCCCCAGGTGCCGCGATTGTGCGTGAAGTCGAACGGGATGACGGCTTCCATCATGGCCGACGGACCGATGCGCCTCTCGTAAATGACCGACGTGGCGACTCCCGGCGTTCCGTGGGCGGTGATCGACCCTGTGATCACCGTCTCGTTTTCCGGAAACGCCTTCTCCGTGATCAACGGGCGCGGGAGGTTCAAATTGCCCCGTGGCCAGGCCTTCTCGACACACAGACTGCGAAGGTGGTCGATGACTTTGCTGATTTGGGCCTGGGTCAGCAGGTCCTTGAACGACGGCATGATCTGGGAGAAGGCCCGGGCCGGACCGCCATTCGTGATGATGGCACGCCACTGCACGTCCGGCTCCGGCGTTGCGGTGGGGCAGCACCCGCCGTCGTAGATCTGTTTGCCGGTCTCGAGCTTCAATTTACCGGCTGCGGTTTGCGCAGCCGGCACCGCCGCCGGCGCGCTGAACGTTGCAATGACCAGCGGAATCAGCCATCGCGCCGAGAGGAGCTTGGCGTGACCAGGTATCTCCAACATCAGTTATTCGGCAGCCGACATGCTCGACGGCATCGCGTCGCGGTCGTCTGTGACACGGCGACCCTGAAAGTGTCGCACGGCCCCCAGTCCCTAGCCCCTGGCTCCCGCTCGTTTCTTCTGCGGCGCGGGCATTCGTGCGACCGCTGCCGCGCTCTTCTTCTTCGTCGAGCTGATCGTATCCAGACTCTTGCGCAGCGCATCCATCAGATTGACGACCTTCGGCGGCGCTTCGATCTCCTGCGCGACGATCTCGCGGCCCTCGATCTTCGCGTCGATGATCTCGCGCAGCCCCACCTGGTAGTCGTCGCGGTACGACTGGAAGTCCACGTCCCCTTCGAACGTGCCGATCACCTGGCGCGCCAGCTTCACTTCCTCGGGCTTCACGGTGGCGGGCATGTCCGTCAGCTCGTCGATCGCCTTCATGCTGCGGATCTCGCTGGCGTGCCGCAGCGTGTACATGACGAGCCCCTGCTCGCGCGGCTGCACCTTCACGAGGTACTCACGCCCGTACAGCGCGACCTTGCCGATGCCGGCCTTGCCCTTCATCCCTTCGCGGATGACGGCGAACGCCTCGCGCGCAACGGGGCCATCGGGCGCAAGATAGTACGGCCGCTCGAGGTAAATCGGATCGATGGCCGTATCGTCGGTGAACTTCTCGAGGTTGATGACGCGCGTCGATTCGACGCGCACCTTCTCGACGTCCTCCTCGTCGACGATGACGTAGCGTCCCTTCTCGAACTCATAACCCTTGACGATGTCGGTGTTCGGCACCTCGCGCTCGCAGTGCGGGCACCAGCGCTTCTGCTGGATCCGCGTCTGGCACTCGCCGTGAAGCTGATTGAAGCTCAGCGTCGCGCCGGCGTCCGTCGCCGGGAACACTTTGATCGGGATGTTCACGAGGCTGATTTTGAGATAACCCTTCCATGTCGGTCGCGCGGGCATAGATTCACCTTTTGATGAGGAATGTCTCGCTCGTGTTCACCTGGAACTGCCGGAATCGGCCGTACGTCGCGACCGCCTCGATGCGGACGCCGCGCTGGTCGTCGTACCGCTCGCGCATTTCGATCGGCACCAGCAGGCCGAGGAGCGGCTCCGACTGGTAGCTTACGTCAACGGTCCCGTGGACCGCCCGGTTCCGCGCCACCAGCTCGCTGATCAGCACGCGGCCGGTGTCCGGCTCGATCCAGAAGCGGCCGCGCGACGGAAGATCCCGGTAATCGGTCGTTCGGATGAGGGTGCCCCGCTGCTTCTCCTCGTACTCGATGGCCCACACTTCGATCGACGTTCGAAACGCTGCGGACACGGCAGGCTCTTTCTTCACGCCGTCGGGCACGCGATCGTTCGTTCGTTTGAACTTGAACCGCGGCTGGTTCGATCGTTCGAGAATCTGCAGGGCGAACACCGGCGTGTTGATGTTGCGCTGGATGTCGCCGATGTTGTACCGCGCGCTCTCCTTGAGAATCGCCCCGACCTGATCGCGCGAGGCGGCCGATTCGTTGAGAAACAGCCTGGTCAATCGTTCAGGGCGATCCCGGACGGACACGCCGTCCGCTTCGAAGACATCGCGGAACTGCACCCATTTCCTGCTTGCCGCTGACTGCACCAGCAGCAGATCCGATTTCAGCTCGAGCCGGATCGGCGTGGTGAGCTGACCCTGGCAGCGCAGGATTGCCGTGTACGTGGCAGTTGCGGGACAACCGGATCGGCGCGCGAACGCCTTGACCTCCTGAACGTAACGCTCCTCGGCGACGATGCCGGAGAGCTGACGCTGGAACTCCGCGACATACGCGCCGGCGCGCTCGAGGACCGTGTCGAGCGGGGCCGGCCGGGCCGGCGCCGGTCGGGCAAGGAAGCTCATCCCTGCGGCGGCGAAGATTATCGAACAAAAACGGCCGTTTCGCATCAGCGTGAGTCGATGATCGTCCTACCGGAACACATCGCGGTCAAGCTAGAATCCGCGGATGACTCAACCCATTTCCTCCCGCTTGTGCCTGGCCGCGGCGCTCGTCGCCGCCCTGGCAGTCGGCTCGATGGTCGCCGCCGAACGCTCCTCGTCCGCGATGGCGACCGCCGCGACCCGATTCGTGAACGCGCTGACGCCCGACCAGCGCCAGCAGGCGTCGTTCGCGTTCGACTCGGACGAACGGCTCCACTGGCACTTCATCCCGACCGAGACGTTTCCGCGCAAAGGGCTGCTCGTTCAGTCGATGAATGAGTCGCAGCGGAAGCTCGCGCAGGAGCTGCTCAAGGCCGGGCTGAGCCAGCGCGGATACCTGACCGCGACGTCGATCATGGATCTCGAAACGGTGCTGGGCGCGCTCGAGGCCGCCGGGCGCTCGGTCGAGGCCCAACCCCGAAGTGCGCCGCTCGTTCGCAATCCGGTGGGGTACTTCTTCTCCATCTTCGGCACGCCGTCCGCGCGGGACACGTGGGGCTGGCGCGTCGAAGGCCATCACGTCTCGCTGCACTTCACCGTGGTGAACGGCACGCTCGTCGCGTCGACGCCGTCGTTCTTCGGCAGCAACCCCGCGGAAGTGCGCGAAGGTCCGAAGAAGGGGCTGCGGATCCTCGGCCCCGAAGAGGACGCCGCGCGCGCGCTCCTGCAGTCGCTCGACGCCTCGCAGCGCACGAAGGCGATCCTCGACGCGAAGGCGCCGAACGACATGCTGACGATGGCGAAGGTCGACATCAGCCCGCTGTCGCCGTCAGGTCTCCCGGCCGAGGGGATGAACGCCACGCAGCGCGATCTGCTGATGAAGCTGATCGACGTCTACACCGGCTACATGGCCCCCGACATCGCCGCGGATCGCCAGGCGCGCCTGCGCAAGGCCGGCGTCGAGAAGATCGGGTTCGCGTGGGCCGGCGAGACCGAGCGCGGCAAGAAGCACTATTACCGGATTCAGGGGCCGACGTTCCTCGTCGAGTACGACAACACCCAGAACGACGCCAACCACATCCACTCGGTGTGGCGCGACTTCGATGGCGACTTCGGGCGCGATCTCCTGCGCGAACATCTTCGAACGGTCGCGCACTGACTCGCGCCCCACAAAGGACACAGAGGGAACAAAGGACACAGAGGGAACAAAGGACACAAAGGGAAGGGCGGTACTACGCCTACCAAAGGGAAGGGCCGTATTACGCCTATCGAAGAAGGTTTGATCCGCACGGCCACGATGCAGGGACGGCGGATGCGCACCAAGCCGCGCGGAAGCACGTGGACCAGGAAGCGCCGCAGAAATTCGTCGACGCCAAGCGCCATGACCTTCCGGGCGTCCTCCATCCGCGTAATCCTTCCAGCGGAACCGGACGACGCCGTCGACGAGACTGACGAGGCGGGCGTTGGAGATCGCGATCCGGTGCGTATACCGCCCGAGGTACTTGAGCGCCTGCGCCGGCCCGCCAAAGGGCCGCTTCGCATACACGACCCACGGTGTGGCCCGGAGCTGCGCGA
Source organism: Acidobacteriota bacterium (assembly GCA_003222535.1). Taxonomy (GTDB): domain Bacteria; phylum Acidobacteriota; class Vicinamibacteria; order Vicinamibacterales; family CAVVIG01; genus QHWJ01. Next base: position 21,079 of record QHWJ01000254.1, read on the forward strand.
GGAGCGCGGCGAATCGGCCCGCATCGGCAAGCGGGGCCGTGCCCGCGGCGAAGGTCAGCTGGCCGTCAGTGAAGGCGCGTCGCAGCCCCGCGAGATACTTTGAGCGGAAGACGACCGAGAGCGCCTTCACTGGAAACAGAAACGTCGCGCGCCCGCGGATCCAGCGGGTGCGGTCTCGCTTCAACGTGATGTGATAGAAGAACCGCAGTCCGCTCACCACGATGTTGCACGTGCTCCACGAGAGCTGTCGGTCGCGCAGCAGATGCACCACATACGCTTGAATCTCCCCGTCCGTGATCCGATCCGGCGAGCGGCGATAAAATCGCGCGAGCCCCGTCACCGCCCACAGGTACGATTCGCGCGTCCGGTCGGCAACCCCCCGCGCGAGCATGTCGTCGTCCATCCGTCGGCGCAGCTCCGTCATGACACACCTCACGGCTTCGAACGTCTGTCTTGGCGTTCGTCAGCGGGGATTCTGTGATGTGTCAGGGAAAGAACGGGATGGAGGCGAATGAAGGAGGTTGCTGGGGAGCCGTCAGGAGGCTGGCAGGATCACCGCGCACGCACGAGCGGCCTTTCCTACCGCGATCAGCGGTTTAGTTCAACCAGACAGCAGGCGGCCTTACTACGCCTATCAGGTGTGTCGGCCCTTTGTGTCCTTTGTAACCTTTGTGTCCTTCATTTCCGAAAGGTCAGATCCGAAAGGTCAGATCCGAAAGGTCAGATCCGAAAGATCAGATCGAAGTTCCCTCCGAAAATCTTCTCCCTCACCTCCGTGCTGGCGCCGATCTCGTCCAGCGCAGAGGACTGCTGCTCGTACACGTCGCTGACCCACCCCCGCGGAAAGAACGGCGAATCGTTCGAGCTCGACGTGTCGAGGAGCACGTTCGGACATAAGTCGGCGACCATCAGCGCTTCGCGAAAGAGACCGGCGCCGAAGTGCGGGATGATGATCGGCAGCTGCGGGTAGCTGAGCGCGACCGCGTGCAGGTCCAGGGGGTTGCCGAACCGGATGTCGAACGGACTGGGCAGCCCGAGCTTCTTGCGCACGCCCACCGACAGCATGCCACAGTGCACGAACATCGCCGTCCCGGGGTTCGCGGCGGCGACGTCGAAGAGGCGCGTCACGCGCGCGTCGTGAATCGAAAAGCGGTGCATGGCGGGGAAGAGACAGATCGCGCGCAGGCCGCCCCGCTCGATCGACGCCGATGCGCGGACGGCTGCGTCGGGTTGCGTCGGGTCCACCATGAAGAAGCCGACGAACCGGTCGCGATGGACGCTGACGGCCGCCTCGACCGACGCCGCGTCGCCTGGCACGCTCGCGATCAGCGCCGCGCGCGCCACCTGGTGGCGATCGAGCTCGTCCACCCAGCGGTCGGCGAGCGATTCGGCGGTGCCCGGCGCGTCCCACCCCAGCTTCGCCAGCGCCGCGTCGCCGCCGAGCGCGCCGAAAAACGGCGTCGAGAAAAAATGGCAATGCGCGTCGTTGATGTTCATTGGCAGTGACGGTTTATCACGAAGTCGCGAACGATGACGAGGGCCACGAAGGTATCGGTGAGCCGTGCGGGATGAAATGTGGCTCCTGCGCGTCTTGCCCGGCGGGCGGCGCTGCCTTACGATGGGCGTCGTTCTCTGCGGAGGATCTCATGATCACTCGCGTCGTGACCGGTCCGTGGTTGAAGCCGGCCGTCGCAGCGGGGGCGGCGATGCTCATCGCATGCCTGTTCCTCGTTCCGTCGCCCGCATCAGCCCAGGCGACAGGCGCCATGACCGGCATCGCCACCGACGCGTCGGGTGGGGTTCTTCCCGGCGTCACGATCGACGTCACGAACCGCGACACCAGTCAGGTACGCACGGCCGTCACGGGTGCCGACGGCTTCTTCACCATCCCGCTGGTCAATCCGGGCGTCTATCAGGTGAGGGCGACGCTCCCCGGATTCCGCACGACGGTCCGCGACAACATCACGGTCGTCGTCAACGAAACCGTACGCGGGGATGTCGTGCTGCAGGTCGGTCAGATCGAGCAGCAGGTGGATGTGTCGGGCCAGTCGCCGCTCGTCGAAACGACCAACGCCACGCTGGGTGTCGTCATCGATCGGCAGAAGGTGGTCGATCTTCCACTGAACGGCCGGAACTTCACGCAGCTCGGCACGCTCATTCCCGGCGTCGTGGCGCCCCCGGCGGGGCTCGGCGGTCAGGACGGCAACGCGACACCGGGCGGGTTCGGCAACGTGACCGGCGGCTTCAACGTCAACGGCCAGCGCAACCAGTCGAACAACTTCCTGCTCGACGGCGCGTCGAACAACGATTCGTTCAACACCGGCTTCGTGCTGCGGCCGCCGCCCGACGCCATCCAGGAATTCAAGATTCTCACGCACGCCTATGACGCGGAGTACGGGCGTAACGCCGGCTCGGTCGTGAACGTCGCGACCAGGTCGGGCACCAACATCCGGCACGGCGGCGCGTGGGAGTTCAACCGGGACGACAGGCTGCAGTCCAGGAATTTCTTCGCCACGGCGAAGCCGGCGCTGAAGCAGAACCAGTTCGGCGGCGCGCTCGGCGGACCGCTCGTGAGGAACCGCCTGTTCGTGTTCAGCTACTTCGAGGGCTTCAGGAACAAGCAGGGCGCGACGGACACGCGAACGGTGCTGTCTCGGGCCGAGCGCGCGGGCGACTTTTCGGGTGGCGCGGTGATCCGCGATCCGCTCACGGGGCAGCCGTTTCCCGGCAACGTCATCCCGTCCGATCGCATCAGCCCGATATCGATGAAGATCCTCGATCGATACATCCCGCTGCCGAACACCACCCTCAATCGCGTGGTCCGATCGCCCAATGTCGAGGACAGCCGCCAGCAGTTCGGGACGCGCGTCGACTATCAGCTGAACGAGAAGCACAGCCTGCTGGGCCGCTACATGATCGGTCATACCCGCAACGTCAACCCGCTCCAAGGGTCGAACTTCTCGCCGGCTGGAAATACCTCGATCGCGACGCTGCAGGACGTCATGGGGTCGGACACGTGGATGCTGAAGCCGACGATGATCAACGTGGCGCGCGCGTCGACCAACCGCATCAGCGCGAAGCCGACGGTGACGAGCGGGCTCAACCTCAAGGATCTCGGCTTCAACATCAACCCGAGCAACGCCGCTGCGGCCGGCCTCCCGTTCATCAGCCTGACCGGCTTCTTCTCCACCGGCGATGCGCAGCAGCCCTTCGCGACGCGGGTGAACGACGTGTTCGGGCTCACCGACGACCTGACCTGGCTGTCGGGGACGCACTCGATGAAGTTCGGCGCCGAACTGCGGCGCGATCGGATCAAGGTGTCGTTCATCAACCGCCCGAACGGCGATTTCACCTTCGCGGGGACGCAATACAGCGGAAACGCGGCGGCCGACTTCCTGCTCGGCTTTCCGCAGCAGTTCCGCCAGGCCGCCGGTGATCCCAATCTCGATGGCTCGTCGTGGGTCTACGCGATCTACGGCCAGGACGAATTCCGGATCTCACGCGTGACGCTGAACTACGGCGTCAGGTACGAAGTGAACCAGCCCTTCGCCGAGAGTCAGGATCATCTCAACGCGTTCCACCCGGGCCAGCAGTCCACCGTGTTCCCGAACGCGCCCAGGGGCCTTGTCTACCCGGGCGACTCTGGCGTTCCGCGCGGGACGTATCCGACCGACAGGAACAACTTCGCGCCGCGGCTCGCCTCGGTGTGGGATCCGCGCGGCGACGGCCGGACTGCCGTGCGGGCCGCGTGGGGCATCTTCTACGACACGCTGCCCGGCCAGGGAGACTTTTTTCAGAACGGCACGCTTGCGCCGCCCTTCCAGCCGCTGACCGAGGTGAACTTTCCTCTGCAGGTGTCCGCGCCACCGTTCGCCGACCCGCTGCGGGGCGTCACCGGTACGCCCGGCTTCCCGGCGGGCCTCATCTTCATCGGCTGGGGAGAGGACTTCGCGACCCCGATGGTGCAGCAGTACAACCTGACGGTGCAGCAACAGGTGGGCGGCTCGTGGGGCCTCGAAATCGGCTACGTCGGATCACGTGGCACGCACATGCCGATCTTCATGGAGGTCAATCCCACGATCGCGGTGCTGTCGCCCACTCCCGCAATCGGACCGCGCCTGTTCCCCGCGTTCAGCCTCGTGCGCCCCACGTTCTCGGAGGCGAAGTCCTGGTACGACTCGCTGCAGACCAGCGCGCGGATGCGCGCGTGGCGCGGGCTGAACCTGCTCGCGTCATACACGCTGGGCCACGCGGTCGATCACGTCTCGGGCTTGAACATCGGCGGAGAGCCGCGGCCGATGCTCCCTGTGACGATCGGCGACCAGGCGTCGATTGACGCGGCGCTCGCGCGCGAGAAGGGAGACGCGCTGTTCGACGTGCGGCATCGCGCCGTGGTCAGTTTCGGGTACGAGCTGCCGCGCCTCGACAATCGAGGCGCCGCGACGCGTCTCGCGCTCGGTGGCTGGCAGGTGAACGGCATCCTCCAGGGGCAGACCGGCTTTCCGCTGACCGTCATCGAGCCGACCAACGTCTCGCTGACCTCGATGACGAACCGTCCGAACGCGACGTGCGATCCGAACGCCGGCGGGGCGCGCACGACGACTCAGTGGTTCAATACCGCGTGCTTCGAGCGGCTCACGCTCGCGGCGAACGCCGGGCAGGTCGGGAACGAGGCCAGGAACACGGTGCGCGGGCCCGGCTTCAAGCGGACCGACCTGTCGCTGTTCAAGAACTTCGCGGTCGCCGGCTCGCAGCAGATGCAGCTGCGAGTCGAGGCATTCAACGTGTTCAACCAGGAACGCTTCGGCCAGCCGGGCAACACGCTGGGCTCCGCGACGTTCGGGGCGATCACGTCGGCTGAAGATGGACGCATCGTTCAGATCGGCGTCAAGTACACATTCTAGTCGCACGCAGGTGATGACTCCGCACCTGATGGATCAGGCGAGCCGCACCGCTCGGCTGTCTGCATCCCCGCAAGTACAGACCTTTCTTTTTCGTGTTTTTCGTGGGCCTTCGTGTTTTCGTGGTTGCATTTGTTCTTGCTCAGCGCTCCACTGAGGAAGATGGACCGGCGCAACTTTCTCACGCTGGCCGCGGCGGCGATCGCGGCCGCGCGCCAGGATCGCGCGCCGGCCATCATCACGCGCGACGGGGAGCGGCCCGGCGTCCCGTGCGGCGTCGCGACCGGCGACGTCACCGCCGGCCAGGCGATCGTCTGGAGCCGCAGCGATCGTCCGGCGCGGCTGATCGTCGAATACTCAACCACGCCCTCCTTCGCGAACACCCGCCGCGTCGTTGGTCCCTCGGCGCTCGAAGACACCGACTTCACCGCGCGCGTGAACCTCACAGGCCTGCCGGCGGGGCAGCGCATCTCGTATCGCGTGCTGTTTCAGGATCTGACCGATCTGCGCCGCTTCAGCGTGCCCGTGGGCGGCGCCTTTCAAACGCCGGCCGCGGCGCGCACGCCGGGAGGTTCCGGCGCGCGCGACGTCACGTTTGCCTTTTCAGGGGACTGCGTCGGGCAGGGCTGGGGCATCGATCCGGCGCGCGGCGGCATCCGGCTGTACGACGCGATGCGGCGCGCGCAGCCCGACGTGTTCATCCACCTCGGCGACACGATCTACGCGGACCAGCCGCTCGAGTCGGAAGTGGTGCTGGACGAGGGGTCGATCTGGCGCAACGTGGTCACCGAGGCGAAGTCGAGAGTGGCGCAGACGCTCGACGACTATCGGGGATGCCACCGCTACAATCTGCAGGACGAGCACATGCGGCGCTTCAACGCCGACGTGTCGCAGGTCGCGTTGTGGGACGATCACGAGGTCCGCGACAACTGGTTTCCTACGCAGCGCCTCGAGAGCGACCCGCGCTACGACGTGAAAAGCGTGGCCCTGCTGGCGGCGCGCGCGAAGCGGGCGTTCCTCGAGTACCTGCCCCTGCGCATCAACCCGATCGAGAGCGAGCGCATCTACCGGGCGTGGCGCCACGGTCCCATGCTCGAAATCTTCGCGCTCGACATGCGCTCGTACCGTGGCGCCAACTCCACGAATCGACAGGCAGCGCTGACGTGCCGCTCGGCCTCGTCGTGCCGGACGCCGGCGGTGCCTTCGAGGCGGTGGCAAACAAAGACGACGGTCCGCCGCTCGGCCGCGAGCTGGAGATTGCACGTGTGTTGCGGTTCATCCGCGATCGACGAATCCGCAACGTCGTGTGGATCACCGCGGACGTCCACTACGCCGCCGCGCACTATTACAGCCCGGCGCGCGCGCGCTTCACCGAGTTCGATCCGTTCTGGGAGTTCGTGGCGGGGCCGCTGCACGCCGGCACCTTCGGCCCGAACGAGATGGATCGGACCTTTGGTCCCGAGGTGAAATTCCTGGGCATTCCGCCGGGCTTGAAGCCGAACCGGCCTCCAAGCGAGCCGTTTCAATTCTTCGGCAGCGGTCGGATCGATCATCGCACGCGGACGCTGACCATGAAGCTCCACAACGTCAATAGCGAGATCTTCAGCATCGAGCTGCCGCCTGTGGAATAGGGACGGAGGGTACGGAGGGTACGGGATCACACAGAGAAACGAAGTAACGGAGAATTGCTGGTCCGTTTTTCTCGATCGACCAGTTTCGAGCCGAACCCGACATGATGAACCCTGACTGGGTGGGTAAAGACCCAACGGCATCCGACGAGATCGCGATGTGCTTCCTCTTTCATGACTGCACGCCCGAGATCGCCCGATGGGCGTTGACCACAAGACGATTGATGTCGACTGTCTGACTCTCGCTTCTGGGGTCGGCACTCGCGTCGGAGTTTGTGACCGGGGGGCGCTGTTTGATTCTGGCTGGAAAACCAGGACGCGGCAAAACGCATCTCGCCGTCGCCATCGCCTATCGGGCGATCCAGAACGGCTTCGACGCGCGGTCCGTGACCGCCGCCGAATTGATTGATGATTTGTCGGCGTCATTTCGCAGCGGCCGACTGGCCGAGACCCTCGCGAGCTACGGGCATCCCAGCGTCCTCATCTGCGATGAGGTAGGCTACCTCACGTACGGGACCGATGCCGCGAACATGCTCTTCTATGTCGTCAACGAGCGTCACCGGAAGAAACGCGCGATGATCTTCACGACGAATAAGGCGCTCACGGCATGGGGCAGCGTGCTGCACGACGAGGACCTGGCGCACGCGATCGTCGATCGAATCCTTGAGCGCGGCCGTGTCCTCACGCTCGACGGGCCATCTATGCGGACCAAGCACCTGGGACTTGACGACCCGACCGCTCCTGAGGCATCAGATCAACCGGCCAGAATTTCCGGAATCGCAGTGCCACAAGTTCCGGAACCCACACGGTCCTGCTCGAACAACTTGCCAACAAAGGCATAACAGATCAACTATGTCGTCTCACTCTTGTCCAAATTAGCGATTCGCTGACCAACCCCTGTGTCGGCTCAGGTGAGCGCAGCGGGGGGCGCGGTGAACGGCTCATTGAGCTAGCTAGGCCCACAGGTCGCGGTATGCGAACAGATTCATCCGCAAGAGCGCGACCAAGTTCGACAGCGACCAGCCGAACGTCGCATTCAGTTGCAAGTATTTGAGGATCAGCAATTGTGTGCGGAGATGTTCCGGTGGGCGACGTTCCGCCGCAAGCACGCCGCCGCGCTCCGGCACATGTTGCCGCGCGACGACGTCATACGAATGTCGTCTGACTATCGATAGGTGGTGTTCGTGTCCTCTTGCCGAGAGACGTCACGGAAAATGTGGGTTCGCCATGGTACTCTAGTCCCCAAGGGATGCTCGATTTCCATTACGTGCAGGTCCTTTCAATCACGCGGCTGCGCGTGAGGGGCGCAAAATGGTCACACGCGCGAAGGTCAGTGCCCAAACCCGATCGCCTGAGGTTCGTGGCGGCGCCATCAGTTGGCAAGGCTCGCTGGATGCCGATATCGTCATCGCCAACGCCCCGGATCCAGTGTTTGTCTCCGACCTCGAAGGCAAGATCTTGCAGGCCAACGACGCCCTATCACGACTGCTCGGCCTCCGCCAGGATGAGGTGCTCGAGCAGTCGTTGGCGCGCTTCATCAGCTCCGAGGAGACGCGGGAGTTCACCGCCGCGCTGCGCCAAGTGGTCGAACGGGGTGCAATGCGCAACGTGGTTCTGAACCTTCGCAGTGCGAGCGGTGACGTGATCCCTGCTAGCCTGAATGCTTCCGCGCCGCGCGGTCTGGACGGCCGTGTGATCGGCGTCATCGGCATCCTGCGCGACACGCGGGAGTTGGACAAGGCGCGGGCGTACGCGGAGAGCCTGATAAGAAATGCACCCGACACCGTGTTCGTCTCCGACCTTGAAGGCAAAATCCTTCAAGCCAACGATGCCGCCTTTGCTCTCCTCGGCTTTCGCCCCGACGAGCTCATCGAGCAGTCGCTCTCGGGGATCATTTCCCCGGAGGAGACGCGGGCGTTTCTCGCCGCCCTCCGGGAGGTCGTAGAGCGGGGGGTCACGCGCAACGCCCGGCTCAACCCGCGGAGTGCGAGCGGCGAGGTGATTCCGACCGCACTCAACGCCTCCGCCCTGCGCGACGGAGAAGGTAATGTGATTGGTGCCATCGGCATTCTGCGCGACATGCGGGAGTACGAGCAGGTGGTTCGCGACCTCGAGAAGTCGAAGAGCGAGCTGCAGGAGAAGATCCTGGATCTCGAGAAATTCGAGGAGGTGGTTGTTGGCCGCGAACTGAAGATGATCGCGCTCGAGAAGGAGCTCGAGACTCTCCGGAAAGAAGTGGCGAGATTGGCGGTCGGGAGGATCTGAGTCGCGATGCCTCATGTGGTCATGCCGGATCATCAGTTTGTGGAGACCACCAAACCGGCGGTGCCGGCCACTGAGGGCCAGCTTCGCGCGCACGTAGAGGTGCTGGAGCAGCCCCTCCGAAAACGCGACGAGCAGCGCCGCGCGATGCTCGACATCATGGGCGACTTGAATGCCTCGAACAAGCGACTCGCCGACCTGCGGAAGGCGATGCTCCACATCCTGGGCGATTACGAGCAGGATCGCCGGCGACTGGCGCGACAGAGCGAGCGCCTCGACAACTCGCGGCGTGCTCTCCTTCACATCCTGCAGGACTCGCACCGGGACAAGCTGCGTCTGGAAGCCAGCCGCAAGGCGATGATTCACATCATGGGGGATCTGCGCGCCACGACGGCCGCGATACAACAGCGGGAACAGGAGCTACGCGACAAACGGGAACAGCTCGTTCAAGCAGCAAAGCTCGCCACACTTGGCGAGCTCACCTCCGGCGTTGCGCACGAGCTGAACAACCCCCTCAACAACGTGGCGTTGTTCGTCGGCAACGCGATTGACATCGTCGAGCTTGGCGTGACGGATAAGCGACGGATCCTGCGCGAGCTGTGCCAGGCGACCCAGCAGATCCAGAAAGCCACGGAGATCATCTCGCATCTCCGCACGTTCGGACGAGCGGCCCCGGCCATCCGCGAGTCGGTTCTGTTACGCGAGGTGATCGAGCGGGCGCTGTCCCTCATGCAGGAGCAGCTGCGGCTGCGCAACGTGGAGGTCGTACTGGATTTGGGCTCCGAGAATCCACGCGTCTTAGGGAATGCGATCCAGCTCGAGCAGGTGTTCATCAACCTGCTGACCAACGCACGCGATGCGGTGGCCGAGTCGCCACGCAAGGCGATTTGGATTACGGGTTCGCTCGCCGCCACTCGCGTGGAGATCGCGTTTGCCGATAGCGGCTACGGGATTCCACCCGGACTCGAAGGACGAATCTTCGATCCGTTCTTCACGACCAAGGAAGTCGGGAAAGGCACCGGTCTCGGTCTGTCCATCACCTATGGGATCATAAAGGAGCACGGGGGCACCATCTCGGTCAAGAGTCAACCGGGTCACGGTGCCACATTTCTCATTCAGCTGCCCCTCGCGACGGCCGAGACAGAGGACATGTCCATGCCATGACGACATCGCAAGCATCCGTCGGCATGTCCGCCTCCCCGCGTGCGGGCCACTGTGACTACCGCCTTGCAACGCGGGCTGTGCGCCAGCACGTGTACGAGCTGAATCGGGGGCAAAGCGACCGCGTGGACCGGGAGCGCTGCACCGGCGAACACGAAACCGTTGCAGAGGCGACGAGTGTCGTTACCCCGTGCGCCGGCCGCGAGAGACGGGCCGCCACAGCCGCTCGCGTACTGATAGTCGACGATGACCTGGCCCTGCTGCGGGCGCTTCCCGAAGCCCTCCGCCTTCGATTCAGCGGGCTCGAGGTGGATACCACGAGCTCGGCGGCGGCGGCCCTTGACCAAATCGCCGTCTGGGACTACGACGCGATCGTCACCGACATCAAGATGCCGGGGATGGATGGTCTCACGCTGCTGTCGGAAATTCGGGCCCGTCGGCCCGAGACGCCGACGCTGCTGATCACGGGCCACGGCGAGCAGGCGTTGGCGATTGATGCCCTCCGCGGAGGGGCCTTCGACTATGTCCAGAAGCCGATCGATCGAGAGTACTTCGTCGCCTCGTTGCGCCGGGCGATTCAAACAGGCGAACTGAGGCGCCGGGCTAAAGAGCACGACCGGGCACTGGAACGCCGGACCGACCAGTTGGAGCGGATAGTTGAGGAGCGCACGCGCGAACTACACCAAATCCACAGTGTGCTCGAGAGCCCTTTGAAATGGTTGATCGGCCCGAGTGATCAACTGGAGAACGTCGTCCAGCAAATCAAGCGCGTGGCGGACTCTCCGCTCACAGTCGTGATCGAAGGCGAGACCGGCACAGGCAAGGAGCTCGCCGCTCGGGCGATTCATCACCTTAGTGCCCGCCGCAGCAAACCGTTCGTGGCCGTTGACTGCGGCGCGATTCCGGACAGTCTGATCGAGTCGGAGCTCTTCGGACATGAGAAAGGTGCATTCACGGGGGCCCATCAGCGAAGGGAGGGAAGGTTCCAGACCGCATCGAGCGGAACCCTGTTTCTCGACGAGATTGCGAACGTTCCGCTCGCCACGCAGTCGAAGCTGCTGCGTGTCTTGCAAGAGCGACAGCTGCAGCCGCTCGGTAGTAAGCGGCTGATTCGACTGGAGGCCCGGATTATCGCCGCGTCGAACGTCGCGCTTGACCGGGAGGTTCAGGCGGGGCGGTTGCGGCAGGATCTGTATTACCGCTTGAACGAATTCGTGATCACCCTGCCTCCGCTCAGGGCCCGAGACGACATCCTGCACCTGGCCAAGGATTTTGTCGCGGAAGCGAGCATGGAGTTCGGCTGCCCCTGTGGCGAGATCTCGGGAGCGGCAGCGCAGGTTCTTCAGCATTACGGTTGGCCGGGTAACGTCCGCGAGCTGCGGAGTGTGATCCGTCGCGCCGTCCTCCTCGCTCCTGATGCGATTGAGCCGGAACACTTGTCCTGCTTTGACGCAGGCGTGTCCCCAACGACGGCCGAGACAACACACAGCATAGGCGTTCGCCCTGCTTTGGGAAACGCGGTACCGGTTGGCCCGTCGCTGAGGACGATCGCCGAGACGGCAGCAGCGGACGCAGAACAGCAGGCCATCCGCCGCGTGCTGCAACTGACGAACGGGAACAAGAGCGAGGCCGCGCGGCTGCTCCGAACGGATTACAAGACGCTGCATGTCAAGATGAAGCGGTACGGTATATCCGCGGCGCAGATCAGAGACATCGGAATGGCTCGCCCCTAAGATTAGGATCGCGGTGATTGCGCGCGCTTCCTGATTGATCTTCCCCTAACAGCCCGTGGTGAAAGTCCAGCTGCATTCGACGGGCGATGCATCCCGGCTGGCTACGTTGCTCCTCCCTCAAATATTCCCGACATTCTCGGTCGTCGCGCCTTGCCGGCCGGGCGCCTCGCCTGTCTCGGTGCGACGCTGGACTTTCACCACGGGCTGCTAACGCTAACGCCTGTTGCCGTGGCGATATGGCGCCGGCACCATAGTTCTGGTCGCGCAGCCACACTGCTCGTAACGTCCACCGTGATGGAACTGATCGAATGGCTTGGGAGACAGGCCCGATCCGCTCGATCGTCGGCGTCAACGGCCATTCGGTTCCCACCGTCGGCGCCTGCGAACGCCCGCCTTTGTAACGGTACCTGGGTTGCACACGGCGCCGCAGTCAGGTGACGTGCGCCCGCGTCACCAGACGTTCTGACTGGCGGATTCGTCGGTCCGCTTAATCTTAGGGATCTCAAAAAGATCGATCGACACGGCAGTGGACATCGTACGGGCTCGCGTGGAGTCACGCCTCATGTATCTGACTCCGAGTCTGTCTCGATTCCGCGAGTCACGTGGCAGCTGTCGCCGTTCCGGCGAAAGGAGGTCAGAGATGGCAAATCGCCTCGATGTTCAGCGTGCGCTCGCCAACAGACTGGAACTGGTGAAAGCGGGATTGACGCGGCGCGACCTCATTAAAATGGGTCTGATGACCAGCGCAGGTGTTCTGATCCCGAAAGGCGGCTTGACCCACGCTCAGACCACGAGCTTCGGTTGTTTCCGCGGCTGCGATCTCGGATGCAGCCCGCAGCCGGCCCAGGTTTTTGTCGACCCGCTGCCTATCCCTCCGCAGTTACCGGCACGTACACTGAGTGATCCGGGATTGGCTCCAGCGCCTTCGATATGCCCCAACAACGCGATCAATCCCGCAACCGGTCTTCCGTTCGAAGGCCGCGGCCAGTTCAACGGCGCATTGGTGCCCGGGTCGGATTGCTTCCAGTTCTTCAATCAGTACCCGCCCCAACGGTACTTCGTGCAGCGCATGAGAGCCAACACCAACTTCAGGATCACCTCAGATACGAAAATTCCGGCACAGACCATCTGGGGATTCAACCAGGGCGGATCGGCTGCCAGCGACGTGGCGGTCTTTCCCGGACCGACCATTGTCACCCGCTATCAGCAACCGTGGGTGGTTCGCCGGTTCAACGAGCTGCCAACGCAGGACCAGAACGGTGGCTTCGGCGTCCCGGAGATGTCTACCCACCTGCACAACTTCCACTCTGCTCCGGAGAGCGACGGCGGGCCCTGTCGCTGGTTCTTCCGTGGGCAGTACTTTGATTACTACCACGCCGCGCAGCAGGCAGGATTTGCCTTTGACTTTCAGCCGAACGGCGACGTAAGGGAGTCCCTGAGCACCTTGTGGTATCACGATCACCGCATCGAACACACCGCCGAGAACACGTACAAGGGCTTGGTGGGCTTCCAATTCATGTTCAACCAGTTCGACACCGGCGATGAAGGCACCGGCTTCCATCTGCCAAGCTATCCTCAATTCGACATCCCCCTCATGTTGAACGACAAGTTGCTGGATTCGACGACAGGCCTGATCTGCTTCGACACCTTCAATTTCAAAGGCTTGATTGGTGACGTGCAGTTGGTCAACGGCGTCATTCAACCGTTCTTGAGCGTGAACAAACGCCGCTACCGCTTCCGGGTGCTGAATGCCGGGCCCTCACGCTTCTACGAGCTCTTCCTCACCGATCCGCTGAGCCCGGGCACGGTGATCCCGTTCTGGGTCATCGCCAATGACGGAAACCTGCTGCCCACTCCGCTGCAGGTGACCAGCTTCAGAGTAGGCGTGGCGGAGCGCTATGACATCATCATCGACTTCAACCAGGTCAAGACGCTGATAGGCGCCCACACCACCGTTCGCCTGGAGAACCGTTTGGAACAAACGGATGGCCAAGGGCCGACCTGCAACATCTTTCCTGGAGGGCAGGGCATCTATTGTCTGGAGTTCCGGATCGGCAGTGCGGTAGCGGACGGCAGCGTTAATCCCGCGACGCATCCCCAGTTCTACCAGCTGCCCAGCGTCATCACGCCGCGGGTCACGCGGAACTTCGTCTTCGACCGAAGCAATGGCCAATGGGTCATCAACGACAGGTTCGCGGCCTGCACCGAGATGCGCTTCACGGTGGAGCAGAACACCGCCGAAAACTGGAACATTATCAACCCGCGAAGCGATTGGCAGCATCCCATCCACATCCATGACGAAGAGCACCGGATCCTGAGCAGGTCGAATAACGGAGGACACCACAGCAGCTTGAGCGGCGCCGTTAGCTCCTTCAGCCGCGGCGACTGTCCATTCGATGGCGGCGGTGCTGGTATCAGTACCCAGTTCCCCGGAGTGCCGAATGTGGAGGTGTCGCGGAAGGATGTGACCCGGCTCCAGCAAGACGAGACGAACCTGCTGTTCTTCCGCTTCCGCGATTTCGCCGGGGACTATCCCATGCACTGCCATAACGTCGTGCACGAAGATCACGCCATGATGCTCGCGTTTGAGGTGCAGCCTGGCGTCATCGATGACAACCCGAATCCTTGAACCAGCCGCCATTCCATGCAGCAGAAAGGCCAACGGAGAAAGGAGAAACGATCATGGCAACGATGACGAGAAGGAACGTGCTGGCGGCTGCCGGAGTAACTACAGTTGCTGGGACAACGGCTTTGTTAGGTGATGACAAGGTGACGAAGCAGCGGTACCTCTTCCAGAACATCCCGCCGCGCGAATTGATCCGCCAGCGCCATCTGCCTAATGTCGAACTGGTCACCATGGACGGTCAGAAAGTCCACTTCTACGACGATCTGGTCAAGGACAAGCGAGTGGTCATCCAGTTCATGTACACGCGCTGCAAAGATGTCTGCCCGATGGTCACCCACCACTTAGTGGAAGTGCAGAGAATTCTGCACGACCGTGTCGGTCACGACATTTTCTTTTATTCCATCAGCTTGAGTCCTGAGGAGGACCGCCCTGAGGACCTCAAGCGCTTTGCCGAGGAACACGGTGCAGGACCAGGCTGGCTCTTTCTGACCGGCGAGCCGAACGATATCCTGTTATTGCGCAAGTCGCTCGGCTTTACCTACGACGACCCGGTAGAAGACGCTGACAGGAACAACCACAGCGGCATGCTGAGGATTGGGGACGAACCTCTCATGCGCTGGGCAACATGCCAGGGCGGAGCGAATCCTAAGTGGATCGCCAGCGTGATCCAGAACGAGGCGGATGCTCCCTTCAAAGGCGCTGTAAACGGGATACGACAGGCCGATCCTGCCGTGCATAAAGACTAAAGCTCTTTGTTTAGGGCCGAATTAGTATTTGTTTACCGCCCTCAGGGAACGCATGAGCGCGGAGGGCTGAAGGGCGGTAAACAAGTACCTGTGTTAAAACCGTTACCTCCGTCCCCTCAGTTGTCTCCTCGTACTCCGAACGCGATTGCCAGTGCAATCACGAGCCGACAGACTTGAGGCCGAACGAGATATTCATTCATGCGTGTCATCGGCAAAAGCGGGTGACGGTCACCATAATGTCATCGCTCTGATCCGCCTCCTGGTAGAACTCGCGCACCTTGGCGAAGACGCGGTTCAGCAGGGCCTTCGGCGCGGACACGGCATCCGTACTCAGGCACGCCATCAATCGATGTTCACCGAACTCCTCATCGTCCGCGCTGCGTGCCTCGGTCACCCCATCGGTAAACATGACTAACGTGTTCTGTTGAAATCAGATCTCGTTGACGATTGCATCGGCCAGCTGCTTCGTTGTGGCCGTCCCGCCGAGATCCGGCGTGCGGATCTCTCCTCCAGAGACGACCCGCTCGATCGCGCCGACCACGCGGTCGTGGAGCTCGCGATGGCCCAGGTGGTCGAGCATCAGGGCGCCGGCCCAGATGGCGCCGATGGGATTGGCGATCCCCCTGCCCGCGATGTCCGGCGCGGATCCGTGAATCGGCTCGAACATCGACGGATACTGCCGGCCCGGATTGATGTTCGCGCCAGGCGCGATGCCGAGGCTGCCGGAAATCGCCGACCCGATGTCGGTCAGGATGTCGCCGAACAGATTCGAGGCCACGATCACGTCCAGCGTCTGCGGATGCGTGACCATGCGTGCGGCCAGCGCGTCGACATGGTACTTTCGATACTCGACGCCCGGATAGTCCTTCCGCACGAGCTCGGCGATGTCGTCCCACATCACCATCGAATGCGTGAGCGCGTTCGACTTCGTGGCGCTGGCGAGCGTTGTCCGCGGCCGTTTCGCGGCGAGCTCGAAGCCGTAACGCAGAATGCGCTCGATCCCGTGCCGCGTGAACACGGCGGTTTGCTGCGCCACCTCGTGCGGCGTGCCGCGATGGATGCGACCGCCCGCGCCGGAATACTCGCCTTCGGAATTCTCGCGCACGCACACCATGTCGATGTCCCCGGGGCCGCGGTTGGCGAGCGGCGAGCTCAGCCCCGGCAGGAGGCGCATCGGCCGCAGGTTGACGTACTGATCGAACCGCTGTCGGATCGCCAGGATGAGGCCCGCGGAGACGCCGTCGGAGACGGCCGGGGCCCCGAGCGCGCCGAGGTAGATCGCGTCGAACGTCGACAGACGATCGAAGCCGTCCTCGTCCATCATCCGCTGATGCTGGAGGTAGTACTCGCAGCCCCACGGCAGCTCGGTGAACGACACCGACACGGCGCCGCCGCGCGTCGCCTTCTCGATCGCGGCCACGCCGGCTGGGATGACTTCCCTGCCGATGCCGTCGCCGGCGATGACCCCGATGGTGTGCGTCTGCCTGATCGCCATGGGTCTCCTGTTACGCTCGGCCAAGCCTTCTCGCTTCATCCGCAAAAAGGAGCTGATTGTTCTTTGCGGGCTTCGCGGCCTTTGCGTTCATCGTCGTCTCTGCTACATGCCGGGCGGCGTGAAGCGGCCGTCGGCCGCGGTCCATCCGCCATCGGCGAAAAGAATGGTGCCGGTCACATAGCTCGCGGCGTCCGACACGAGAAACAGCGTCGGCCCGACCATCTCGTCGACGCGCGCCCATCGTTTCAGCGCGCTCTTGTCGGCATACGCAGCGTACCACTCCGCGTTCGCCTGGATGGGGGCCGTGAGCGGCGTCTCGACGACACCGGGACCGATGGCGTTCACGCGCACGCCGAACGGGCCGAATTCGGCCGCGCCGGCGCGCACCAGCTGCACGATGCCCGCCTTGGTCATCGCGTACACCGATTGCCCGGGCTCGACGACCTGCGACCGGATCGACGAGAAGATGACGATGCTGCCGCCGCGCTGCGCCGTCATCAGGCGGCCGGCGGCCTGCAGCACGTTGAAGCTGCCTTTGAGATTGACCGCGACCACGCCATCGAATTCGTCCTCGGAGTATTTCAGGATCGGCTTGCGCACGTTGATGCCCGCCGTGCAGACGACGATGTCGAGGCGGCCGCGATCGCGCGCGATGCGGTCGAGCGCGTCCCTGACGGCGGAGCGTCCGCGGACGTCGAGCGCTGAAGCGCCGGCCTGGCCGCCGATGCGGGCCGCGACCGCCCGCGCCGCCTCCCCGTTCAGGTCGAGCACGATCACGGCGGCGCCCTGCCTCGCGGCGCCGAGCGCCACCGCCTCGCCGATGCCGGATCCTCCGCCGATGATTGCGGCGGTCCTGCCGCTCAGATCAAACAGTCCGTTCTGGCTCATACGTCCTCGAGCGAGGAGCGTGTTCCAGAAATCGGTACACGCTCCCGGCAGGCCGGCGTTGCCGGCAAAAACCGCAGTATTCACGGTACAACTGCGCGCGCAGCGCGCCGATTGGGAGCCCTTTCGGCATCACTCGGACGGGCTCCTGGAAATGAACACGACCAGAAATCCGAGCGACGCCGCGGTGACGCCTGCGACCGCCGGCGGGAGGCCGAAGACGCCGCGGCCGCCCGTGCCGAAGTGCACCGCGACCATGGTCGACACGCCGCACGCGATGGACGCCGCCGCCTCCGGCGTGCCCGCCCGGCGGATGTAAAGGCCGGCGAGGATCGGGACGAATAGCGAGACGCCGAGCAGTCCGTAGAAGACGCCGATGACGCCGATGATCGTCGGCGACACGATGGCCAGCGCCACCGCAACCGTGCCGCAGCCGATCGCAGCGCCGCGCGTGACGGCGAGGACGCGGCGATCGTCAGCCGCGGGATTCAGGAAGCGTTTGTAGAGATCCTGCGCCAGCGACGTGGTCAGCATGAAGAGCCCCGCGTCGGCCGCGCTGATTTCAGCGGAGAAGACCGCGGCGAGGCCGAGGCCGCCGACAATCGGCGGAACGCCGTGCATCAGCACCATCGGCAGAGCCAGCTCGTGATTCGGCAGCGACGGAAAGCGCACCCGCGCGATCATGCCCATCAGCACCGGCACGCCGGCGTAGAGCAGCAGGCCGATCGCGTTCAGGCCGACGCCAAGACGCACGGCGTGGTCGTCGCGCGCACCGTAGATCTTCTGCAGCAGCCCTGGCGACACGATGAACGCGGGAGCGAGCAGAGCGAGATACATCCAGCCCGAGTCGCCGCCGTGCCACGGGTTCCAATACGACACGTTGGCCACCGGTACCCGGGCGACCGTGATCCATCCACCGACCGCGTGGAGCGCGAGCGGCAGCGCGATCGCGAAGCCCGCGAGCTTCACGGCGAGCTGCACCATGTTCACCCATGCCGAGGTCAGCAGCCCGCCGGCGGTGAAGTACACGATCACGACGCCGCCGCCGACGAGACAGCCCGCATATCTCGGCAGGCCGGTGACCACGTTGAGGATCGTCGAGATCGCGATGAGCTGGGCCGCGGGGACCGCGAGCGATCCCATCCAGAGCAGGAGCGACGTGATCGCCCGGACGTTGCGGCCGTAGCGCAGCTCGAGGAAGTCGCCGACCGTCTTCAGCTCGTGCCGCTCGGCGATGCGGCGGATGCGGGGGCCGATCCACAGCGCCAGCACGATCGATCCCATGGCGGCCGATCCGACCCACCACCATGCGGACAGGCCGTCGCGGTAGCCGAGGCCCGTGGCGCCGACCGTTGATGTGCCGCCGACGTTCGCCGCGAGCATGGTGGAGAAGATCAGGCCCGGACCCAGCCGCCGTCCCGCGACGAAAAAGTCCTTCGTCCCGGAGACGCGGCGGCCGATCAACAAACCGAGGCCGACGAGCAGCGCCGAATAACCGAGGAGCAGCGCGAGCTGAAGCGTCATGCGCGCGGTCGCTGGTGCGGCACGCGCGCTACTTTCTCAGGTCGCGCGCGGCCGGAATGCCGGCGACGCCGGTGGCCTCGGTCGCCGCGCGGACGACCGCGTCCGCCATCGCTTCGGCGGCGAGGGCGCCGATGACGGTGATGTCGGCCGTCCCATTCCAGCGGCCGGTTGCGAGCGAAAAGATCGTGTCGCCGTCGCCGTTGGTATGCGCAGGGCTGATCGCTCGCGCGTAGCCGTCGTCTGCCATCAGCGCCATGCGGGTCGCCTGCGATTTGGTGAGCTTCGCGTTGGTGGCGACGAGGCCGATCGTCGTGTTCTCTCCCGCCCGCGGCGGCTGTGCGCTGGCGCCCGACCGCAGGATTTTCCGCGCGTCGGCGAACGTGTTGTCGGGATTGCGGACGCCCGCCACGATTTTTCCGGTGGCGGGATCGACGATGTCGCCGACGGCATTCACCGCGACGAGCGCGGCCACGACGAGTCCGTTGGGAAGCGTGATGGACGCGGTGCCGATCCCCGATTTGGTCGAGCGGCCCGCGCCGCCCAACTTGCCGACCGTCGCGCCGGCGCCTGCGCCGACGGAGCCTTCCGGCACCGCGCCGGTCGTCGCCGCTTCCGCCGCCTTGTAACCGCAGTCGGCTGTCGGACGGATCGTCGGATTTCCTCCGACGCCGAGGTCGAACAGGATTGCGGCCGGCACGATGGGGACCTTCGAGGGGCCGGCGGGCCAGCCGATGTTGTGCTCCTCGAGCCACCGCACGGCGCCCGTGGCGGCCTCGAGGCCGAACGCGCTGCCGCCCGCGAGGACGACCGCGTTGACCTTGTCCACCATGTTCAGCGGGTCGAGCAGGTCGGTTTCGCGCGTGCCGGGCGCGCCGCCGCGCTGCGAGACGCCGCCGACGGCGTCGCCGTCCACGAGGATCGCCGTGCATCCGGTGGGTCGCTCGGTGAGCGTATGGTGGCCGACCTTGATGCCTTCGACCGCGGTGAGCCCGACCTTCGCATGCGCAGGTGCCTGAGCCGCGAACCCGATCGACAGAGGCGGGACGCACGTGAGGGCAAGCACAGTCGGCACGGCGCAGCGCGAGGCTTTCAGCCGAGCGGAGCGTTTCATGAGCCTACGATACCGTAAGGGCGACCCCTGTAGGGCGACCCTTTCAGGGTCGCCATGTTACCGGCCGCGACGCGATGGCATCGTGCAAGTCAGCGACGGAATAGAGCGTCGAACCCACGAACGCGCAGTCGCGGGAATCACGGCACAGTCCCGCCCTCACCGGGTTGTCCAGTATGTACGCGACCACGTTCAGCGTCGCCTCATCCCGCCGCAGCACCCGATCGAAGTAACCGTACTGCCACATCGGTGGGCTGTCATCACCTCAGATCCCGGACGGCGGGAAGATTCGGCAGCCCGGTCGCCTGCGTCGCGGCGCGGATGACGGCGGCCGCCATCACGTCGGCTGCGAGCGCGCCGAGCGTGATGAGATCGGGATCGCCCGGCTTGCTGCCCGTCGCTATCGCGAACACGGTGTCGCCGTCGACGATGGTGTGGATCGGCCAGATGGCGCGCGCGTAGCCGTCGTCGGTCAGTTGTGCGAGATAGGACGCCTGTGCTTTCGTGAGCCGCGCGTTGGTCGCGACGACACCGATGGTCGAGTTGGCGCCGCCGCCATCCGCCCGTGGCGCACCGGATCGAATCACGACGCGCGCGTCGGCGAAGCCGTTGCCTCGCGTCTCGCGGACGCCCGACACCACCTTTCCCGTGGCGGGATCGATCACATCGCCGAGCGGGTTCACCACCACGAGCGCCGCGACGATCAATCCGTCGGGCATCCTGATCGCCGCGCTGCCGACGCCGCTCTTCATCGCGCGCTCGATGCCGCCAAGCTTGCCGAGCGTCGCGCCCGCGCCCGCCCCGACGCTCCCTTCGACGACGGGCGCCGCCGTTGCCGCTCGTGCTGCCCGATAGCCGCAGTCGGCGGTCGGCCGTATCGTCGGATCGCCCACCCTGAGGTCGAAGATGGATGCGCCGGGCACGATCGGTATACGCCTGTCGCCGTACGCAATGCCGGCGTTCTTCTCCTCCAGATACCGCAGAACGCCGTCTCCGCTGGAGAGGCCGAACAGGCTGCCGCCAGAGAGGGCGATGCCGTGGATTTGCTCGGCCATCTTCGTCGGATTCAGCAGATCGGTGTCGCGCGTCGCCGGCGCTGCGCCGCGCACGTCGACGCCGGCGGTCGCGCCGCCTTCGATCAGCACGACCGTGCAGCCGGTCGGCCGCGCGGTGAGGGTGTGGTGGCCGACCTTGATGCCGGGCACGGCCGTCAGCGTCGCGTTCTGCGCCGAGGCAGGCCTTGATGCCTGCACGACGACACCTCCCATCGTCTGGAGCGCGCCGCCTTCGCGCCAAAGGCGCTTCGGCGAGCCACGCCGTTGCTCGCCCGAACTCCGCGCGAGCGGAGGCGGGAGGCTTTCCGCCTTCGCTGAAGCTACGGTGGACCGCCGAAGCCTTGGCGGAGGCTGGTCAGCCGAGCGGACCGGCTCGCCTGAAAGGCTCGCCCTCCAGTCGTGGCCAGGCGTAGGGTAGATCTTCAGTTCTGCCGGAGTCGTGTGGACCTTCAGGTCCGCCGGGACGGCGGCGAGACCGACGAGAGCGGCCGACAACGCGATCCAGACCCGCATGCCAGGCTTCATCATTGCGATATTGTAGACACCGATCGTCCATGCAGGCCATCGAGCGCATTCTTTCGGAGGTGGATCGCGCCGCCGATGAGATCGTCGACCTCACGGCCGACCTCGTGCGCATTCCGACGGTGAACCCGCCTGGGGAGGCATACGACGCCTGCGCGCGCTTCCTCGGCGGGTATCTCGAGCGCCGCGCGTTCGGCGTCGAGTACATCGCCGCCGAGGGCCGCGCCGAGCACACCACACGGCATCCGCGCGTGAACGTCATCGGCTCGCGCCGCGGGGGACCCGGCCCCGTCGTCCACCTGAACGGCCACATCGACGTCGTTCCGGCGGGCGACGGATGGACGGTGGATCCGTTCGGTGGGCTGGTGCGCGACGGAAAGATTTTCGGGCGCGGCGTGTGCGACATGAAGGCTGGCATCGCCGCAGCGGTGTTCGCGGCCGAGGCGATCGAGCGCGCCGGCGTCACCTTGCCCGGGACCGTCGAAATCAGCGGAACCGTGGACGAGGAGAGCGGCGGGTTTGCCGGCGTCGCACACCTGGCGGAATCGGGGCGCATCGCGAAGGGCCGGACAGACTACGTGATCATTCCCGAGCCGCTGAACGTCGATCGGATCTGCATCGGGCATCGCGGCGTGTACTGGTTCGAGGTGACCGCGCGCGGCCGGATCGGCCACGGCAGCATGCCGTTTCTCGGCGTCAGCGCGATCGACGGCATGGGCCGGCTGCTCCAGTCGGTGCGCGAGATCCTGATGCCGGCGCTCGCCTCGCGGCGCACCGCCGTGCCGGTGGTGCCGCCGAGGGCGCGCCAGGCGACGATCAACGTGAACGGCATCGACGGCGGCCAGCCGGTGGGCGGGATTCAGACGCCATGCGTGGCCGACCTGTGCCGCGCGGTGTTCGATCGGCGGTTCCTCATCGAAGAAGGATTCGACGCCACGAAGAACGAGATCGCGGAGCTCGTCGCGCGCGTGGCGGCTGACACCGGTGCGGCGGGCGTCCGATTCCACGTACGCGATCTGATGGTGGTGCATCCGGTGAAGACGCCGGACGATTCGCCCGTCGTCGCCGCAGTGGACCGCGCGATTCGCCGCGTTCTGGGCCGCCCGGCAGAGCTCGTCGCCAGCCCCGGCACCTACGATCACAAGCACGTGACGCGGATCGCCGGGATCCCGCACTGCATCGCCTACGGTCCGGGCGAGCTCGAGCTGGCGCATCAGCCCGACGAATACTGCCGGATCGACGACCTCGTGAACGCCACGAAGGTGATCGCGGTGTCGACGCTCGACCTGATGGGCGCTAGTGTCCCGTAACAGTGATTCGTTGCATAAGTCCCGGAGCGCGGCGCCCGGATGGCAAGGCGCGAGGAGCGCGCATACCGGAAGTATGTAAGCGACGAGCAACGCAGCCAGCCCCGGGGTCCCCAACGCGGCAGCCGCGTTGGGGTGGAGCGGGCACGCTCCGAGGAGATAGACTGAAAAGCCATGAAAGTGAACGCTCGGCTAAAGCCTTCGCGCTACGGTGTCGCGGATTCGCGCTCCAACCGCGCGTCGCGCTGCATCGCCTTCCTGTGTCTCGCAGCTGCGGCCTGTTCCGGTTCCGCCGGCATCGGCGCGGTGTCCTGCGGCATCCCAGGCGGGGCCCCGCCGCCGGCTGCCCAGCACACTCCGATCGGCCAGCTCACGCCGATCGACATCGACGCGCTGCTGGCGCACACGAAGATGTTGTCGTCGGACGCCTTCGAAGGCCGCGCTCCGGGCACGAAAGGCGAGGATCTCTCGGTCGCCTACCTCGCCGATCAGTTCACGAAGCTCGGGCTGAAGCCAGGCAACACCGACGGCACGTACATGCAGAAGGTGCCGCTGGTCGGCATCACGCCGGCGCCGGCGCCGCTCGTCTTCAAGAAGGGCTCGCTGCATCAAACCCTCAAGTGGAAAGACGATGTCGTGGCCTGGACGAAGCATGTTGCTTCGTCTGCGAGCCTCGACAACTCGGAGATGATCTTCGTCGGCTACGGAGTCGTCGCGCCCGAGTTCGACTGGGACGACTACAAGGGCGTGGACGTGAAGGGCAAGACGCTCGTCGTGCTCGTGAACGACCCGCCGGTGCCCGATCCGGCAAACCCCGACGAGCTCGACGCGAAGACGTTCGGCGGCAAGGCGATGACCTACTACGGCCGCTGGACCTACAAGTACGAGATCGGCGCCGAGAAGGGCGCCGCCGGCGTGCTCATCGTTCACGAGACCGGGCCCGCGGGCTACGGCTTCAACGTCGTCCAGGGCAAGACCGGCGAGCAGTTCGATCTCGTGACGCCGGACAAGAACATGGGCCGCGCGGCGATCGAGGGCTGGATCACGCTGGACCAGGCGAAGAAGCTGCTGCAGTCGTCGGGTCAGGACTTCGAGGCGCTGAAGAAACAGGCGGCGACGCGCGAGTTCAAGCCGGTTCCGCTCGGCGCCACGGCGTCGATGACGATCAGGAACACGCTGCGCACCATCGATTCGCGCAACGTGCTCGCGAAGCTCGACGGATCCGATCCGAACCTGAAGGACGAGTACATCGTGTACACCGCGCACTGGGATCACTTCGGGAAGACCGCCGATGGGATCTTTCACGGTGCCGAGGACGATGGGCTCGGTTGCGCGGCGCTGGTTGAGGTGGCGCGGGCGTTCACCAGACTGCCGGCGCCGCCGCGGCGGTCCATTCTGTTTCTCGCGGTGACGGCCGAGGAGCAGGGGTTGCTCGGGTCGCAGTACTACTCGATGACGCCGGTCTACCCGCTGGCGAAGACGCTCGCCGACATCAACATGGACAGCTGGAACGTGCACGGGCGGACCAGGGATCTGACGCTCATCGGCTATGGGGCGTCGGATCTCGACGACTACGCTCGAGACGCGGCCGGCGAGCAGGGGCGCGTCGTGCACGGCGATGCGGAGCCCGAGAAGGGGTTCTATTACCGGTCGGACCACTTCAACTTCGCGAAGCAGGGCGTCCCGGCGCTCAACCCGGACAGCGGCGTCGATTACATCGGCAAGCCGACGGATTACGCCAGGCAGGTGCGCGCCGAGTGGAACGAGAAGCGCTATCACACTCCGCTCGACGTCGTCTTGCCCGATTGGGACCTGACGGGCACACGCGAGGACCTGACCGTCCTGTTCGCGGTGGGCTACCGCGTGGCGCAGGCCGACAAGTTTCCCGAGTGGAAGCCGGGCAATGAGTTCCAGGCCAAGCGCGATGCGATGCTGAAGAAATAACTGCAACCGCGAAGCGACAAATGTAACCGCCCCAAGAACAAATGCAACCACGAAAGCACGAAGAAACGAAGAAGATCACGAAGAAGAGTACATAAATGTTTTTTTCGTGTTCTTCGCTTTTTTCGTGTTTTCGTGGTTAATTTTCGTGTTTTCGTGGTTAAGAAGAGTGAACGACCTCCAACGTCGTTGTGAAAGAAGGCTGTGAGATGGCGACCGAAATCGCACCGAAAACAATGACCGGCGAAGAGATGATCGCGCTGTCGAAGAAGCACACGCTCTTCGAGTGGACCGCTCAGTCGAAAGTCGATCCGATCCCCGTGGCCCGCGCGAAGGGCATCTACTTCTGGACGCCCGAAGGCAAGCGCTTCATCGACTTCAACAGCCAGCTGATGTGCGTGAACATCGGCCATGGCGACGAGCGCGTGATCCGCGCGATTCAGGAGCAGGCGGCGGTGCTGGCGTACGCCAACCCGTTCATGGCGACGGAGCCGCGAGCGCGGCTGGGCGCCAGGCTCGCGGAGATCACGCCCGGCGACATCGACGTCTTCTTCTTCACGAATGGCGGCGCCGAGGCGAACGAGAACGCGATCAAGCTCGCGCGGATGACGACCGGCCGTCACAAGATCCTGGCGCGGTACCGCTCGTACCACGGCGCCACGGCGGGCAGCATCACACTGACCGGCGATCCGCGCCGTTGGGCCGCGGAGCCGGGCATTCCCGGCGTCGTGCACGTGCTCGATCCCTACCACGGCATCGCGCGCGGCTGGGACTCGGCCGAGGAGTCGCTGGCGATGCTGGACGAAGTGATCCAGCTCGAGGGACCGCAGACGATCGCGGCGTTCATCCTCGAAACGGTGACGGGCACCAACGGCGTGCTGGTGCCGCCCGATGGCTACATGCAGGGGGTGCGCGAGCTGTGCACGAAGCACGGCATCCTGATGATCTGCGACGAAGTGATGGCCGGCTTCGGGCGGACCGGCGAATGGTTCGCGGTCGATCACTGGAACGTCGTGCCCGACATCATCACGATGGCGAAGGGCCTGACCGCCGCGTACGTGCAGCTTGGCGCCGTCGGCATGCGGCGGACGATCGCGGATCAGTTCAAGGACAAGGTGTTCTACGGCGGGCTCACCTACAACAGCCATCCGCTGGCATGCGCCGCGGCGCTCGCCGCGATCAAGGTGTACGAGGACGACAAGCTGATCGAGAACGCCCGCGCGATGGGCGCGATCATGGCGGAGCTGATGGCCGGCCTGGCGCGCCGGCATCCGTCGGTCGGCGCGGCGCGTTCGATCGGCCTCTTCGGTCTGGTGGAGCTCGTCCGCGATCGCGCCAGGAAGGTGCCGCTCGCGCCGTTCAACGGCACGTCGGAGGAGATGGCCGCGCTCGGGCGGTTCTTCCGGGAGGAAGGGCTCTACACCTTCGTGCGCTGGAACACGTTCTTCACGAACCCGCCGCTGTGCATCACCGAAGCGCAGCTGCGCGACGCGTTCGCGATCATCGATCGCGCGCTCGAGGTCACCGACAGGGCCGTTCAATAACGACGATCAACGCAGAAGTTATTCAGTACGCGATTCGCGCGGATAGTCGCGCCACAACCACCGCAGTGAATCGGGAAAAATCGCGCGGCCGTGCAGATAGTTATGGAAGCCGGATCCCCAGTCGTACCGGGAGTCGTAGCCGGCATACTCCAGCGATCGTGCGAGCGTCTGGTTCGCGAGCCACCAGCTTCCGGCAGTATTGTCGAGATCGTTGGATCCATCCTGGAGGATCACGCGAATCGGTTTCTTCGGCACCCGTCGAACCAGCGCTTCGTAGTTGTGCCCGCCGCTCCGGAGGTTGTCGCCTGCGGCGATGTTCGTGAAGCTGCCGGTCCACGAGATCACTTTGCTGAACGCGCCCGGGCGTTCCCACGCCACGGTGAACGCGCAGATGCCGCCGCTGCTCTGGCCGGCGATCGCCCGGCTTGCCGCGTCGTGGCGCAGCCTCACCGTTTTTTCCACCTCGGGAAGAATCTCTTCCAGCAGGAACCGCGCGTACTGATCCGACAGCGTGTCGTACTCGAAGCTGCGATTGTCCCTCGGCGCCTTCGTTCCGCCCGGCTCGATGAACACGCCGACGGTGACCGGCATGTCTCGCTTTGCGATCAGATTGTCGAAGACAGTCGGCGCCCAGGTTCTCGGCCCGTTGCCGTCCTGAAAGACCATGACGGCCGCGGGATTCTCCGGACGATATTGCGCCGGCACGTACATCCACCAGTCGCGCTTCGTGCCGTTGAAAATCCTGCTCTCCCACGGCGGCATCTGTGTGACGATGCCCTTCGGCACGCCGGGATGCTCGCGGCTGTCGGGATGCGTTTCCCACACTTCGAGCTGCGATCCGCCAAGGCGGCGATTGCCGGCCTCGTAGTGCCATGTGTAAGCCGTTCCATGCGAAAGTGTTCTGACAAGGGCATAGACCCCGGTCGTTCCGACCTGCACCATCGGATAGCTGGTGTTGCCGGTGTCGCGAGCGACCCTGGGAGCCCCCGCGTTGGGTGGCGACGGCTCGGCGAGCTCCAGCGCCCAGGCCACGCTCAATTCGTCTATCTTCGGCGCTGCGCCTCGCAACAGTGCGTCCCGGCCTCCGAAGTTGCTCCGGACACGATCGGCCAGACGTTCAGCCTCGGCGCCTTGGGGTTTGGCCGCCAGCGCGCCTTCCAGGGTTTTCGGGTCGAGGGCTGGGCCCGCGGTGGGAGGCTGCTGGGCCGCGCCCACGGCACCGCACAACAGGATTCCTGCAAGGACGGCCGGCGAGAATCTCATGGTTCAGCTCCTGTGAGTGGTGATGTTATCTGAATGGCCGGCCGCTCGACGAGCCACCTTTTCCTGTCCGTGCACCGACAGTTCGGCCGCCGGATTCTGACCGATACGATAGCTCAGCCTGGGAGCGACCGCGCGTGCTTGTCGACATAACGCTTCCTGACCAGGGATTCAGAAAGTCTTCAGTTGCCGGCCGCCTGCGATCGACGAAAATCAATCGACTCACGAAAGGCGATCCGATGCGACGGTCAGCTTGGGTGTGTGGCGCCGGGATCTCGCTCGTTCTCGTTGCCGCCTGCAAGGATCGAGAACCACCGGCGGAGTACCGCCCGACGGCGACTGTGAAGGACATCATGGATTCGATCGTCGATCCCTCGGCCGACGTGCTCTGGGACTCGGTCGTCACGATCGTCAGCGCTGCGGGCATCGAAGAAAAGCGGCCTCGCACCGAGGAAGAATGGCTCACCGTTCGACGCAGTGCGGTCCAGCTGATCGAAGCGACCAACCTTCTGCTGATTCCCGGCCGCCATGTGGCAAGACCAGGCGAAAGGGCGGAGGACTCGAAAGTCGAACTTGGCCCCGAAGAGATCGAAACGCTGATCAACGGCGACAGACAGGCCTGGACCAATTTCGCACGCGGCCTTCACGATGCCGCCGTGCCGGCATTGAAAGCGATCGATGCGAAGAACGGGGAAGGCCTGTTCGACGCTGGAGGCAGGATCGACACGGCGTGCGAGAACTGCCATCTGAGGTACTGGTATCCGCCGTCAAAGCAGGCGGCCGCCGCCGGGAGGCAGTAACAATGCCATGCCGATGAGCAGGATTCTTCTTTCGCTCGCGGGGTGTGTGCTTGCCGTCAGCCTGACATCCCACGGGCATGGCCGAGCAGCGGCGGCACAGGCCTCCGGACGCG
Source organism: Acidobacteriota bacterium (assembly GCA_003222535.1). Taxonomy (GTDB): domain Bacteria; phylum Acidobacteriota; class Vicinamibacteria; order Vicinamibacterales; family CAVVIG01; genus QHWJ01. Next base: position 49,690 of record QHWJ01000254.1, read on the forward strand.
GAACGATCAAGGGGCACATCCGGCTGACCGGCAAGCTGCCCGGCAACCCTGTCATCCGAATGGGCATGGATCCGATGTGCGCCAGCATCAACAGCGGAAAGCGAACGGTTCAGGAGTTTGTCGCCGCAGGCCTGGACGGCAGCCTGGCCAACGTATTCGTCACGGTACAAGGATCATTTCAGCCGGCGCCGGCGCCGGCCGAACCGGTTACCCTCGATCAGCGCGGATGCATCTACGCGCCTCGCGTCGTCGGGGTGCGGGCAGGCCAGACGCTGCAGGTCCGGAACAGCGACGACCTGCTGCACAACGTGCACGGCCTGTCGGCGCACGGCAACGGGTTCAACATCAGCGAGCCCAGAGCCGGGATGGTCCAGCAGTTTCACCTGAAGGATGAAGAAGTCATGGTGCGGGTGAAGTGCGACATACACAGTTGGATGACCGCGTATGTCGGCGTCGTCAATCACCCGTATTTCGCGGTGAGCGGTGGAACAGGCCAGTTCGAAATCGCGAACGTTCCCACCGGTACCCACAGGATCCAGGCCTGGCAGGAACGCTACGGACCGCTCGTGCAAACCGTGCGTGTCAGGGCCGGTGCGGCCACGACCGTTGATTTCACGTACACCGGAAACGAAAAGCCCGGCAACGCAGGAATCCAGGATCTCGTTCTGCCGGAATCGGTGAGGGCCATCGATTTCTCCGCCTCCCACGCACCTCCGCAGCAGCGACCGTGAGGACCGCGGACTCGCTGCTCTTTCTCGACTGGCGCCGGGCAGTCATTTACACGCACCGGTGGCTCGGCATCGTCGGCTGCGTGTTTTTCGTGGTCTGGTTTGCGTCGGGCATCGTCATGATGTACGCGCGCATGCCGGAGCTGACGTCCGCGGACCGCCTGGTCCGGTCGCGACCTCTGGACGTGAGCACGTTGCGCGTGGGGCTTGCCGAAGCCGCATTGGCGACACGCCGCGCGCCCGATCGCGTGAGCATCGGCATGCTCCGCGACCGGCCGGTCTATCGATTCGTTGCCGGCGGCAAACGAACCGCCATCTTCGGTGATACCGGCGAGACCCTGGAGAGCCTCAGTCCCGATCAGGCTGTCGGGATCGCCCGGGAGTTCGCGTCCGAACAGGCGTCTGCCCCCTGGTACGTCGAGCATCTGACGGAGCCGGATCAGTGGACCCTTCAGAATCGCGCGTCGTTGCCCCTGCATCGGGTCGCGCTGGGCGACCGGGCGGACACAGAAGTCTACATTTCCGATCGAACGGGCGAGCCGATCATGAAAACGACGCGAAGCGAGCGCCGGTGGGCCTACGCCGGCGCCATTCCGCACTGGATCTATTTCACACCGCTCCGGCGTCACGCCTCGTGGTGGGCCCAGATGATCATCTGGCTCTCCATCGCCGGCTGCGTCATGTGCCTCTCAGGCTTGGTGTGGGGTGTCTGGCGGTACTCGCCGATTGCGCGCTATCGACTGAAGCGCGTCCAGTCGCACTCGCCCTACGCAGGCATGATGAAATGGCATCATTACGCGGGTCTCCTCTTCGGGTTGACGACATTCACCTGGATTTTCAGCGGCCTGTTGTCGATGGACCCGTGGGACTGGAGTCCCGGCAACTCTCCGACGCGGGCGCAACGTGAAGCCGTGGCGGGCGGTCCATTACGAGTGGACCTGCTGACACTCGATCGACTGCGCGCGGGTTTTCACGTTTTTTCATCGTCACTTGCGGTCAAAGAGGTGGAAGTCGTTCAATTTCGCGGCGACCCGTACCTTCTGGCCTACGGCCCGCCGGCCCCGGTGGACGATCGCCAGTTGGCGGGCAGCGACGCGGCCGTGTTCCGTGCATCCGGTTCGACAACCGATCACCTGATCGTTTCCGTGGCGGCGCCCGAACGCGGGGCCTTGAGGCGATTCGAGGACCAGGCGATGGTCGCCGCGGCGAGCGCGGCGATGCCGCATGCTGCCGTTCGCGAGGCGATCTGGCTCGATCGGTACGACTCGTACTACTACGATCGCGATGCGCGGCTGCCACTCCCGGTACTTCGGGTCCGGTACGGCGATGCCGCCGACACGTCGCTGTACTTCGATCCAGATCGTGGTGTGGTCGTTCAGAAGGAAGAGCGCGTGAGCCGAACCGAGCGATGGCTGTACCACGGGCTGCATAGTCTTGATTTCCCGTTCCTGTACTACCACCGGCCCACCTGGGACATCATCGTGATTGCGCTCAGTATCGGTGGAATCGCATCGACGGTGACCACCGTCTTCCCGGCCGTACGGCGTCTGCGCCGCCATTGGCGACGAATCAGGCGGCTCACTTAGTTTGTGGTTCCCGTCCCGGCTCTTGTTGAGGCGCGTTCCCTTGTTGCACTCCGATCTCGAACGTACTAAACTCGCCAACCAATTCACGCGGAGGACTCGTGCCACCACTGACGGCTGAAGATCGCCTCATTGTCGCACTGGATGTGCCGACGGTTGACGAGGCATTGAGGACTGTCGAACAGCTCGACAATGTTTCGTTCTTCAAGGTCGGGTTGCAGTTGTTCATCACCGGTGGCCTTCCGACGCTGTTGCAGTCGCTTCGGCAGAAGCGGGTGTTCGTCGATCTCAAGATTCCGGGTGATATTGCGAATACCGTCTCTGCTGTCGTGGATTTCTGTGTCACGATGAACGTGACGCTGTTGACGTTGAGCGAA
>QHWJ01000254.1:52397-54735 GCA_003222535.1 Acidobacteriota bacterium
GCAACTGATCTCGAGGCTGTCGCAGCCGGCGAAACGGACCTGGACACCTTCATCCTGAAGCGGGCTCACGCGGCCATTCAAGCGGGCTGCGATGGAATGATCGCTTCGGGTCGGGCGATTCAGATCTGCAGGCAGGCCTTTCCTCGGCCGGCGATCATCGTCAGTCCGGGAATCAGGCCTGCGGGCGCGTCGACCGACGACCACAAGCGGCACACCACGCCCGCGGAGGCCATCCGGCTCGGCGCCGACTATCTCGTGGTTGGTCGGCCGATTCTGAAGGACCCCGACCCGCGTGAGGCGGCGCGTCGAATCATTGACGAGATTGATGGGGCACTCGAGAGCTCAGGTGACCTCGATCCGTCGCGTGTGAAGGCCTGAGATCTTCGCGAGATGGTCATAGTGTGTGAGATCGCCACGCGCAATTCAAGGCCGGCGAGATCGAGTAAGGTTCGCCGGGGAGCTGTACATGCGCAACGGATTGATCCTGTTCCTGCTCACTCTTGCCGCCGCTGCGATGCCGATTGCGGCCGATGACGGCGCCTGGTTCGGCACGCCCGTTCCTCCGGGCGCGAGCGATCCGCGGAAACCGGTCATGAAGTACGACGACGTGTTTGCGCCGGTGCCGGTCGATTTCGCGCACCGCCCCGGACGCGGCGACGAACTGCTCGACGGCGCGGCGTTGAAGAAGGATCACAGGAGAATCGTCGGCTTCTCGCTCGAGAGCCTCGATGCCGGCGACAAGGTGTGGGGCCGGCGCGCGGCGACGCCTGCGTTCATGCACGTCATCGAGTGGACGGTGAACGAGTTCAAAGCCGCGGGTCTGAGGGACGCGAAAGTTGAACGCTACGCCGTGCCGACGACGATGTGGGTGCCGCGGTCCTGGCAGCTGCAGGTCGTGGCGATCCGGCGTTTGGCTCCGGCACGCAGACCGTGACGCTCCAGTCCGCGTTTCCTCAGCCCGGTGGTGCGACGATCCCCGGAGGCAGCCTCACGGCGCCCGTCGTCTTCGCCGGACGTGGTACCGATGCGGATCTCGCCGGACGCGACGTCAAGGGGAAGATCGCGGTCGTCCACATCCGTCCCGAGCCGTCGCTGTTCGGATCGGCCGAGCAGGGCGTCGCTGGCAGGATGGTCGACCGGGGCGCTGTCGGCGTCATCAACGCGGTCGAAGGCCCGGGCAACGCGTTGTACTTCGACACCCGCTTCGCCTGCGGCAAGGCGCCATGCTTCATGGTTGGCGGTCAGGACGGCTGGTTCCTGGAGCAGGTGATCGGCAAGGCGGCCGGCGCGGGTGTGCTGGATCGGCTGAAAATCAACGTGGGCCTCTCATCCGACGAGAAGAGCGGGCTGACGTCCGCGAACGGTGTGGCGATCATCCCGGGCCAGTCCGGCAAGCGAATCATCCTCAACGCGCACGCGGACGGCTATTTCCAGGGCGGCGATGACAACGCGAGCGGGCTGGCCGTGCTCGTGGGGCTGGCCAGATATCTTGCGCGGCAGCCGCAGCCCAGGCACACGCTGATGTTCGTCGCGAGCGGCGGCCACCACGGCCCGGGCAACGGTCCGGCGTCGCTCGTCGCGGCGCATCCGGAGCTGAAGGACGACACGTTGCTGGTCCTCAATCTGGAGCACGTGGCGTATCTCGATGTCGTACGGGGCAAAACACGGGCGGTGAACAACACCGGCATGGTCTGGGAAACGAGCGTGACCGAAAGCGCCAAAGCTGTTGGCGTCACCAACGAGTCGCCGTTCCTGATCGATCTCTGGTCGCGCGCGCCGCGCTGCTACGGGGTCGCGACTTATCAATCGGCGGGCGCCGGCGTGCCGGGCGATCTCGGCGGATACCGCACGCTCGGCGTCCCGATGACGCAGATGATCCAGTCGGGCACGTTTTATCACTCGTCCGGCGACGTGTACGAAGCGGTGCCGGCGGAAGGGCTCGAGCGTGCGGCGCGCTTCCACGCCTTCCTCATCGAGCAGGTCGACCGGGCGGCGGACGCGCTCGTCACAGCCGGCAAGGGCACGCCGTACAAATCGACATTGCTCGACTGCGGCAGTCTGGCGACCGGCACCAGGAGTTCACAACAGCCGTAGCGAATCACGTTGAACGCAGAGACCGCAGAGCCAAAAACTTCACCACGAAGAACACGAAGGCCACGAAACACACGAAAGCAGCGCGTGCGACCAGCGGCCGGCGTAGCCGGCCGTCGCGCTGACGGAAAAAGCCGCCGCAACACAAACATTCGAGGCCAGGGTTTGTGATTGCGCCGGCTTTTTTCGTCAGCGAGGCCCGCTTCGCGGGCCGGTCGCACGCGGTACCTCAATGCTGCATCGCGTG
>QHWJ01000255.1 GCA_003222535.1 Acidobacteriota bacterium
CCGAGCCAGGCTCGGCCCGCGGATCGAGAACCGAGCGGCCGGACCCCAGCCGGTCGTAGGCGACAAAGCGGTAGCCTGCTGCGCGAACTGCGGCGATCTGATGCTGCCAGACAATGCTGCTGCCAGTTCCCGCATGCAGAAACACGATCGGCACGCCGCTGCCGCCGGCGTCCCGGAACACGATCTCGCGGCCCGACAGATGGGCGACCGCTTCGGCCACGACGTCCGGGCCGGTCGAAGACTGACCCTCGACCCGCCCCGAAACAACGCCGAGGGCTGCGACCATGATGGCGAACCCGACACTGCGGGTGATCATCACGCCGTTGGCCATCACGAAGCGCAGTCCTTTTTCTCCCGACCAATGGAGAGACGCTCGAGCGTCGGCGCGGGAACCCAGGTGTATCCGCGGCCGGTGTCCACGAGGATCTTCGGGATGGCCGCCGATTTGGTGCGCCGGTTCGGGTTCGCAATGCTGCATCGCGTGTGAACAGTGCCCATGTGCAACGCCTCCCCGTATTCCATTCTGTACGGTCGAGCGCCTCCTTGCCGCGCCTGGCGGTTCGCTCGCCCTGGCCATCCCGAAGTCGAGCACCGTGACCGGGCCGTCCCGCGTCGGCGTCACGCCGCCGGGCCTCAAATCGCGATTTGACGTGCGCCGCGTCGAGCGCGTCCGCGATCTGCCGCGCGATGGCGAGCGCCTCGGCGACCGGCAACCCACGAAGCGTCTTCTTTTCCGTGGTTTTCGTGGTTTTCGTTGCTCGACGGCGTGTTTCAGTAGATCCGCCACATCTTCCTGCAGCAGGTAGCCGTGCTGGACAAGATCGAGCGTGACGGCGGCGAACTTTCCGACGTATTCGTCGAGGCTCCTGTAGCGCTCCTCGATCGACAACCGCGGGTCGCTCGTCTTTTCGCGTTCGGCTTTCGTGCGCGCAAACGGAATATAGGAGCCGATTTCCCCGGCGAGCCGATCGGGCGCGCCGATGGACGCGTCGCGATAGTTCCAGCCGGCCTGCGTCGCGAGCGGCACGGCGATGTCCGGGAGCCGGATGCCGGCCCGCACGTTTCCGTCGGCGTCCACGGCCGGCACGCTGACGACGAACGGCTTGCCGATCTCCGGCGGCTCGACGCTGACGATCCCCTTCGACCAGTCTGGACCGAAATTCAGATGGAACGCGCGCAACGGCTGCCGCGGGAGGGCGAACCCGGGCACGGCGGGCCACCCGGCGCGATCGGGTGATGTCAGCGTGCCGTCGGCGATCCGCGGATACGCGCTCGGCGGCGGCGCCACATCGTCGGTCACCCAGCGATCGAGCGCGCGGAAGAGCGCGCGAACGGCGGGCGAGTAGTCGAGCGGGTTGAGTGCCGCGCGGCCGACCATGCCGCCCCCGACATTCGATCCCGGTGGAAACGGACCCGGACCGTGCGGCGCCGACGCGATCATGTAGATGCGCGTGCTCGACGGAAGCCCGGCGTCCTTCGTGCCGGTCGCGTCCGTGTGAACGAGCGAGCCGGCGCGGTTGAAGTACTCCGAGTTCGTCAGCAGGTGGAAGGTCTTCGGCGCGGTGCCGGTGCGCTCCGCGCGTCCGAGCAGGCTGTCCACCACGCCGGTTTCAGGATCCGTCGACGGTCCGTCGGTGAAGGGGAACAGATCGACGGGAAACAGGATGTTGAAGTGCTGGAGCGCGTCCCGTGACGCCTGGCCGAAGCGGTGGTTGAACGACCCGCGGCCGGCGCCGCCGACCTGGTCGAAAACGCCGTCGAACACACGCCGTCCCTGCTCGTCTTCGTTGAAGCCCTGATAGAGGAAGTGTCGCAGGAACCGGCCGCTCTGCGACACGCCCCAGCCGAGCGCGCTGTGGATACCCGGCGTCGGATTCCCGGGCGACGTGTCGTACTTCAGGAAGCTGACCAGATCGCGCGTGCCCGCCAGCCCGCACCCGACGACGCGTGGATCCGCGCTGCGATAGACGACGTCGTAGATGCGCCCGGGCTCGAAGCCGCCGTCGAGCGCCACGGTTCCGCCGTCGACGAAGCGCCACCGCGATCGTGGAATCACCTGACCCCTCGCGACCGGATCGTCGCGCACCGTCATCACGTTCTCGGCGCTGTCGGCATCGAGGACCGGATACGCCTTGTGGTTGCGATCCGCGACCGACGCCGTGTCCACGCGCCCGTTGAGAATGAAATTGCCGCGGACGAGGCCGGTGATGCGGCGGCCGTCCTCTGTCGCGATGGGCATCTCCATCCGCATCGTGCCGGGGCGCTCGGGCACGTCCCACTGCCATCCCATCCAGAGCAGCGTGAATCCCTGACGCATCAACGCGCCGTCGCCGTATTCGGCGTCGGTGGTTGGATCGGCCGAGCCGGTGGCCCGCTGGAAGGTTGCGAGCATCGCCTTTCCGCCGCGGTTGCCGACCTCGTAGAACAATCGTCCGTTGCCGCGGCGCGGGTCGACCGGCTTCAGCATGTAGAAATCGGCGCTCGACTCGACCTCGCCGCGTGCGTTCCGCGGGGCGAGCCTCAGATCGACGATGTCGCCATTGCGTGGAAGGCTCGGGTCGAGGCCGAAGTCGACCCTGCCGATCAACTTTTCGTACGGACCCGCCGCGCCGAAGGGCCGGCCCTTCAGGACCTGCTCGCGCCGCTCGATGCGCAGGCGCACGACACGCGCGTCGGCAACAGAAGCGGCCAGCGTGAGCATCACCGTCGCGACGAGGACCTTCATTCGGCACCTCACACGTCACGCTGCATTCGTGTCCACGTTTTCAACGCAGAGCCCGCAAAACCCGCAGAGGCAGAGACCTTAAACCACGAAAACACGAAAACCCGCGAAGGACACGAACAAGACCGTGCGTGCGAGGCCCGCCTTGCGGACCGGTCGCGCGATCTTTGCGTGCTTTGCGGTCTCCGCGTTAAACCGTCGTCTTCTTCGTGTTCTTCGTCGTCTTCGTGTTTTCGTGGTTGCCTTTTTGTGATCAATGTTGCGTGATCGCCCGTGACGCTGGCGGCTTCGGCCGCGCGTCCGCGTTCGCGATGTCCCAGCTCACCTGGTGCACGAGCCGCGCGATCTTTTCCATCTTCACGTAGTTGATCTTCTCGGGCCGGTCGTACTGTGTGTGATAGTCCGGGTGCAGCCCCGTGATGAATCCCATCGCCGGGACGCCGCGCTGCAGGAACGGCCACTGGTCGCTGCGCCGCACGAGGTTCGAGCTGTTGTTGTCGTAGCGCTTTTTCAGATCGAGGCCGATGCCGGCATTCGCCCTTTCGACGGCCGCGGTGATATCGGGCACCTTCGAGAACGCCATGAGGTTCAGCGCGTTGGCATTCGACTCGGCGGTCTGAACCTCCAGCCCGGCGAATCGCTGACCACCGCCGGGCGGGATCTCCTCGTTCCGCCCGATCATGTCCATGTTCAGCACCGCGGCTATCGTGCTCAACGGCGCGAGCGGTTGCTCGGTGTAGGCCCACGCGCCGAGCAGGCCGCGCTCTTCGGAGTTCCACGCCGCGAACAGCACGCTGCGCTTCGGCCGGCGGCCCTCCTTCGCCGCGAGCGCGTACGCTTCGGCGATCTCGATCAGCGCGACCGTCCCCGAGCCGTTGTCGTCCGCGCCGTTGAAGATCTGCGTGGTGTCCGCGCCGTTATGGTCGTAGTGAGCGGAGACGATTACCCACTCGTCCTTCAGCTTCGGGTCGCTCCCCTCGACGAGTGCGACGACGTTGCGGTCCGGCACGATGTGACGGTCGACGGCCGTGTGAAGCTCGACGCGCGCGCCGGGCAGCGCGATGGGCGTGAAGCCGCGCGCCGTCTCGGCCGACCGCGACAGCTCGTCGAGCGTCCTGTTGGTGCCGGCGACGAGCGAGCTCGCCAGCGCCGGCGAGATCTGCGCGACCGGAATGCGAATGCGATCGGCCCAGGCGGCCAGCGTGTAATTCAGGATGCGCGGCGGCTTTTCCGGCCAGTAGGTCCGCGCCGCCCCTTCGAAGTTCGCCGCGCCGGGGTGATTGTGCACGTCGCTGACGAACAGCACCGCGGCCGCGCCCCTCTCCTGCGCCGCCAGCGCCTTGCGCCACGCCGTCGAGGACTCGGACGAGACGAGGCCGTCGAACGGGCTGTTCGGATCGCGCTCGCCCGGCTCGTGATCGAGCACGAGCACGATCTGCCCCTTCAGATTGGCGTTGAAGTCGTCGTACTGCAGATGCGGCGCGCTTATGCCGAACCCGGCGAACATCACCGCCCCGGACGCACGGCCGCTCGCGCTGAAGCGAAGCGGATAGAGCTCCTGGCCCGCGCGCAGATGGCGCGCCGCGCCGCCGCTCTGGCCCCCGTCGCCCGCCGTCACGTCGAGCCCGTTCCCCTCACCGAGCGTGGCGACCATCAGGTGGTACGGCTGAAAGTAGGAGTTGTCCGGGCCGGCCGGCTTCAGCCCCATGCGCTCGAACCGCGAGCGGATGAAATCGGCCGTCGCGCGATTCTCTTCCGTATCGGTCAGACGTCCGCGCATCGAATCGCCCGCGACGAAGAAGAGGTCGGCTCGCAGGTCCTGCTGCCGGATCGACTCGTTCTGCGGCGCGTGCTGTTGCGCCGCGACGTTGACCGCGGCGGCCAGGCCGAGGCCGATGAGCAGGCACTTGTTCATGCGCCTGATTATGCACCCGGACCGGTTTCAAAACGTGCAGGGCGACCCTTTCAGGGTTGCCAAAAGTGTAGGGCGATCCCTTCAGGGTCGCCATTCGGCGACGCTGAAAGCCTCGCCCTCCGATTGTGAAACCGGTTCGCGGCTACCAGAACGTGTTGCGGACGCGTCTCGAGCGGGCGAGGTACATCAACCAGGCTGTGTGGTACGCGACCGACGCCAACACGAAGAGCGGCGTGTCGCCTGGTGCCCTGTTGTTCGGAAAGTACGGCGTCGTGTAAACAAACACGTCGGTGGCGGCCGAGATCACGAGCGCCACCTTTGTCAGGACGACTGAACCGGGCCGGCGGCCCTGAAGCGCAAGTCCGGCGGCCACGCCGAGCGCGACCACCAGCAGTCGAACGACAAGAATGATCGCGACCGGAGTGCCGCGAACAGACAACGCGCTCAGCGCCCCCGACGCCGCGACCGCCAGGCTCAGCGGGTGAAAAACAACCAGCAGCCTGCACAGCAGAAGCAGCCAGCCGCCGACGCCTGCGGGAGACGGTCGTTCAGGTTGACTGGATTCGATCATTGACGATACAAGTGTGGCGCAACGTGAATCGAGTAATCGGGTAATCGAGTAATTGGATTGGGTAACCGGGCGATTGCATTGGGTAATCGAGCAAATCGCCTTCGGGCAATCGGGAAATCGCCTTCGGGCAATCGAGCAATGCAATTACCCGATTACCAGATAACCCGATTACCCGATTCAGGGATGATGAGCTGTGTTCTTGTACCTTGCCCATCACGGAGAAGCCGTCGGCCCTGAGATCGATCCGAGCCGCCCGCTGTCGGCGGCGGGACGTGCGGCCGTCAAACGCGTCGCCACGCAGGCTGCAGCGAACGGCGCGCGGCCACAGGTTGTCTGGCACAGCGGAAAGCTGCGCGCGAAGCAGACCGCCGAGGAGCTCTGGCGCGCCTGCAATGCGCTCGCGGAGCTCTCAGCCACACGCGATCTGCAGCCGGACGACCCGCCGCAGTGGATCCGCGATCGGCTTCGCCTCGAAACGCGCGACATCCTCATTGCAGGCCATTTTCCGCACTTCCCGCGACTGCTCGCACTGCTGGTGCCCGACGGAGAAGCCGGCGCCGATTTTCCGCCACACGGCATCGTCGCTCTCGTCACCGACGACGGGGGCGAGAGATGGAGAGAGGTGTGGAGGATAGAAAGTCTGAAGTAGGAAGTCTGAACTGGGAAGTCTGAAGTACGAGGTGTACTTCAGACTTTAGATTTACACGTCGACGGCTTATCAGCGGAAAACGACGCCGAAGGAGGCGCGCCAGAAATGAAGTTGGTTGTTACCGTTCAGATCGATGCTCGTGACGCCCGTGTTGGTGTCCTCGAAGCCCCGCAGATATCGCGCATCCCCGCGGAGACCCAGGTGGTCGTTGAAGGAGCACATCAGGCCCGCGCCGACGTTCCAGCCGAGCATGTTGTTCGACGACGACACCTGCGCGATCGTCCCGCCGTCGATCTGCGTCCGCAGCAGGCCCCATCGACCCCGCGTTGACGCCGAAGGTCGTGCGACCGTTGTCGATGCTGCTGCCGAAGGCCGAACCGACCCAGGGCGAAACGAACCCGTCCGCCCGGGCTTGAATCGGCGCGAGCACCAGCGCGATTGTCCCCGTCAGGATGAGTCTCTTCAGTCCACGTGGCATTGCGTCTCTACTCCTTGAAATGCGCCGGGAGATCCGCCCGGCGGCATTGCCTCGGAGGGGCAAGCGACGTGCCCGAATGGGATAACGCAACCATTACGCGAGGTTGAACAGCAGCCCTTCGCCAACCGCGGACGACCGAAACTCGAGCGTAACGTCGTCGGGAACGGCCGCGTCGGATGGTGATCACGTAGCACGAAGGCGGTCAGCCGAGCGGCAGTCGGATCGTCATCACGTCGCGCGGAGGCTTCAGCCGAGCGTCAATCGAGGAGCGTCCGCCCGAACAGCAGCTCATCCCCGCGCGAGGCATAGAAGCCGAACACCGAGAGCGCGGCGATGCCGAGCAGCAGGACGATGGACGCCCCGGCGTACGGCCGCGTGAGATCGGTCGTCAGCGGAAACGCTTCAATCAGGAGGAACGTGTAGAACGTCACGACCAGCGCCAGCAGCCCGTAGCGCAGCAGGACCGCGAACATGAGCCCGATCCCGAGCCCGGCGATCGTCAGCTCGATCGGCAGGTGCTCCGCAGCAAATGTGCCGCTCATCGCGATCGGCAGGATGGCGAACGTGCCCAGCAGCAGCACGAGCCACGTGCGCTTGACGATGATCTTGAGGAAAACGACGACGCACACGAGCTGCATCGCGTCGACGAGCGCCCGCCGGATTGTCTGCAGCGTCAGCGAAAGGCCGTAGCGCGCGCCAAGCAGGACCAGCGCGCTCGGCAAAGCGGGCGTGGCGGGCGGCCACCCGAAGACCCGGGGCACCAGCTCGCGCAACGCGATCAGGAACGCGACCACCGTTCCCGCCGCGACGCCGGCGAGCACGTCGCGCCCGACGAGCGGATCGCGCACGCGGCCCGACAGCAGCCGTGTCCAGCCGATCAGAAGTTGCGGCCAGAACCGCCGCACGTACGGCTCGAGCGCGATGTAGAAGATCCAGATGTTCGCCGCCACATACAACGCCACCGACATCAGGACGCCGAGCCGTTCGTACGCCACACCGGGATCGGAAAACAGGCGGGTCCCCAGCAGAAAACCGGCGGCCAGCGTCACAAACGTCACGGCCGCCGTACGGAATGCTCCCTGCGAGTCGCCTCGCCCGGTCCTCAAGTGGCGCCGGGCCAGCAGCGCCGCGACGGCCAGAATCGCAAACGCAATGACGACGGAGAACGCCGTCAACACGCGGCCGATGGCTGAGCGCGGCGCCTGCACCATCCGTCCTGGCCTCGTCCACGGCGGCAGCACGGTGAAGAAAATCGGGCGCCCGCGATAAGCGGCCGCTTCGATGCGGACCGTGACGTTCGGCACATCGGGCAACGGTCCTTCCCAGGCCCGCCGCGCGTCGGCCAGTCCGTGCGGCGTCCACAGCGGCTCCACATCGTGAAACGCAGCCGGCGTCAGCGCGGCCGCTTCGAACAGCTGCGCCCAATCGGGCGCCGCGCCGGTCGCCGCCGGGTCTTCCACCTGCGGTGGAATCGAATGAAACTCGACGAGCCGCCCGTGGGCATCGAGGCGTACGAGCCGCATGTCGCTGACCACGAACGGCGGATCCTCTTGTGTAGGCCGGTTGTTGCTCGCCGAGGGAACGAGCGTCGCGGGGCTCGTGCGGTACCAGAACAGCGCCGTTCGCGTGCGTCCGCTCGCCAACGCCGCCAGTGTCTGGTCGCGGTTCCATGTGGACCGCGCATAGGTCAGGTATTCAGAACCCACGTCCCAGCCGTATTCGGTGTCGACGGGCGGCTCGCGATAACCGGCGCGCTCGACGATCTCTTGCGCGCGGTCTTTCAGCGAATCGGACGACCGCGGCATTGGAATCTGGTGCACCACCGAAAAACGGTCGGAGAGCATCGTCAGCGCACCGAGCATGGCAACCGTGAATGCGACGAGCGCGACGCCGATTGCGGGCCGCACCGCGCTCTGCTCGCCGGCCGCAGCGACCATCTCCGGCGATGGTGTTTCGCCCGCCGCAAGCGCCGCGGCGAGCTGATCGCCGCCGGGCAGCGCCGCCGATACCGCGAGCGCGGATGGCGGGCGCTTCGCCGGCTCGCGCTCGAGGCAGCGCTGGATTGCGCGCTCGATCGCCGGGTCGAGGTCGCGCACGACCGAGGAAGGCGTGATTCCCGATCCCGGCCCGGATTCGTGCAGCTTGATCAGCTCGTCGAGTGTGTTCGCCTCGAACACCCGCCTGCCGGTGAACAGCTCGAACAGCACGAGGCCGAGCGCATAGATGTCGCTGCGCTGTGTGACCTCGCGCCCGGCCAGCTGCTCCGGCGCCATGTACGCCGGTGTGCCCGAGCGGATGTTGTCCACGTTGCCGGCAACCGCCGCGAGGCCGAAATCGGTGAGCCGGACGTGACCCTCGCCATCGATCATCACGTTGGCCGGCTTCAAGTCACGGTGCAGGACGCCGCGTTCGTGCGCAGCCGCCACTCCCGCGCAGATCTGCCGGGCGACCTCGACCGCCTTTTCCTCCGGGAAGCGCCCGATGCGGCGCAGCAGCGACGCCAGATCCTCGCCGTCCACGTACTCCATCGTCAGAAACGGGCGGCCGCCGGCGTCGCCGATGTCGTAGGTGCGGCAGACGTTGCGATGGGAGATCGTGCGCGCGACGCGGACTTCGTTGTGGAACTGCGCAAGGCGCGCGGAATCGTGAACGAGGTGATCGGGGAGAAGCTTGAGCGCGACGGTTTGTCCGAGCTTGAGGTCGTCGGCCCTGTAGACCTCGCCCATGCCGCCGCGCCCCAGGAGCGCGACAATGCGGAAGCGGCCGGCGAAGACCGTACCCGGCGCAAAGCGTCCCCCGACGGCGGCGCCGCTCGACGTGAGCGTGCCGGCAGCGAAGGACGCCTCGCCTGGGAGGCGTGTCAGGTCATCCACTAGAGCCTAGACAACGATCGACTTGCACACGGACTGCGATGCGCGCGTCCCGCTACCGCTTATGTGATTGCGCGTAGTCGATCGCAAACTGTTTCAGCGCGGGGCTGGTGAGCCCGAGCGCCGCGGCTTCGGTGTACGCTCGCTCGGTGTCCCAGTGATCGACCGCGAGCCGCTTGATCATCCACATGGCGCCGGCGCGGTTGCCGGCGGCGCAGTGAATGTATGCGGGCTCGTTGCCCGGGGCCGTAATCGTCGCGAGGAACTTGTCCGCGACGGCGGGATCCGGCGACTGGCCGCTGAACGGGATGCTGTAGAACTTGATCCCCGCGGTTTTCGCCGCGGCAGCCTCGCCATCCACGTTGGCGCCCGCTTCGGTGGGCAGGCGAAGGTTGATGATCGACGCGAAGCCCATCTTCTTGATCTCGGGCACCGCTTCCGGCGTCGTCGCGCCGCCGCACGCGACGGTTGTTTCGAGCCTGGCGAAGTTGGCCGCTCCGGGCACCGCGGGTTTCGTGATCTGCTGCCCGCCAGCGGGCCGGCCGAACAGGGCCGCGACGACGAGGACGAGCGAGATTCTTAACAGCATCTCGAGGCTCCTTCGGGGAAAGGCCCCATCATAGTTCAGGCCGCCGCCGTTTTCGCCACAACCGCAGGAATAGATGGATCAGCCGATTGGTTCAGACCACCTTGATGGACAGCCAGGCAGGAGAGGCAGGAACGCTGGGACGGGCAGGCGGTAACCGCGAAAGACCGAAACCACGAAAGACACGAAACAGACTTGATCTTTTTCGTGCTTTTCGTGGTGTGGCTCTAAGTAGATTAAATCAGGCGGCGGGTCCCTAAGTCGCGCTGCGACTCAACGCGTCGAGCAGCGGGTGGCGCGTGGCCGCGAAGGGATTCGTGACCGTCACGCCGCCCCACGTGAAACCTTCCTGCAGATCTTCAGAGAGCAGCAACCGGCAACCGGCGTCGGCCGCCGCGGAAAGAATCACCGCGTCCCACCAACCGAGTTGATGCCGGACCGACAGCTCCGCGGCCGTCAAGATCACCGACGAGGAGGTTTCGATCACAGGGAATGAATCGCCCCAGCTGAGCACCGCATCCCTGGCATGCATGCGCGAGCGCCCCGCTTTTCTGACGAGCACCGCGAACAACTCTCCGAGCGCCTGTACCGGAATCAGTGTGGATTCCGGCGGCAGCTTCGCCATCAAGTCGAGCGCCGCTTTCTTCATCGCCGGACCGTTCGTGTTCTCGGCGTACGCGAGCACGTTCGTGTCGAGAGCGAGGGTGACCACTAGCGTCCTTGGTCCTTTGTTCTTGGTGCTTGGTCCGTTCCTAGTCCGCGGTCCGGCCTTGGTCCGCAGTCCTCGGTTCGCGCACCAAAGGCCCGAAGGACCTTGGACGGACTAAGGACCCTGGACGGACGAAGCACGAAGGACCAAGAACCGAGGACTCTAGCGTCGCGTTCACATTGAGTCTACTGCTCGTACAATTCGTCCCGTGTCCAGGGTCCAATGGGAGGCGTCGCGCGCTGGGTGCGGAGCCGCTCGAGCAACACGCGTTTCGCGGCCGCGCGCACATGGTCGCGGGCCTCGACCGCGATGAGCCTCGCGACAGGTCTGCCATGGCTGGTAATCACGCAGCTCCCGCCCTCGCGAACGTCGCGGAGCAGCTTCGAGAAGTTGCGGTTGGCGTCGGCCGCAGAAAGAGTGCTTTCCATGTAGTGATATTACCTATATTAACTGACGTGGACAACAAGAAAAAAGGCAGGCGGTCTGATCCGCCTGCCCCTTACGCGACCTATCCGACCTAAGCGACCTACCCGACCACTCGACCTACCCGACCACGCGTTATTTTTCCGTGGTCACCGTCACGGGCGAGAGGATGCGCACGGTCATCGACGTGCCGGCCGGAAGCGTCGCCGCGCTGCGATCGCCGGCCATGACGGCCGCGGTCCCGGCGCCCGCACCGGCCGTGCCACCGATTGCCGCGCCCTTCGCGCCCCCGAGGATCGCGCCGAGGATCGCGCCGCCGACTGCCGCGCCGCCGACCTTGGCCGCGCTGCCATTGCCGGGGGCCTCGCCGTCGCGATAGATCGTTTCCGTTGAAATCGGCAGCCGCGTGCCGTCGGCCAGCACCAGCGTGTGGAACCGGATGCCGAGGCGGGCGCGCTCCTTGAATTTGCCGCCCCGTTCCACCTGCATCACCGAGCCGATCGCGCGGGAGCCGGCGGGAATGGCGACGCGATCGCCCACTTTCACGTCGCGGGTCACGCGCGCTTCGACGCGATCTTCCACTCGCGCTGTTTCACTCGAGATCCGATTCTCGGTCTGCAGACCGATCACCGAATCGGAGGAGACAACCAGCTCTTCGAACGTCTTCTGCGGTGGCTCGGACGCGCGCGGCGTCTCCTGCGCGGCGCGTTCCTCGGGACGCTGCGCCGGCGTCGTGTTGTCGGCGGCCGCCGGCGTGGGAGTCGGCGGCGCGGCCGGCGCCTGCGTGGCTGCACTGCTCGGCCAACTGCTCGTCAGAGCGGGCGGCTGTTCCTGCCGCGCCACCGGCCGACCTTCCCGTGTTGCGCCGGTGCGCGCCGGCGGCTCGGCCCGTTTGGCCACCGTCGTCCTCGACACGGAGCCCGCCGTTGAGGCCGGTGTCCTCGACGCCGTGTCGGCGACCACGCTTTCGGTTTCCTGGACGGCCTGTGACGGCCGTTCAGCTGTTGCCGTGGCCGGCAGGGCCGTGGCCGTCGTCACGGGTGTGGGTGCTTCCGGCAGCGGCGCCTGGACCTGGGCCGACGCCGGGGCGGGAACCGCGTTCTGCTTGGACGCGAGGTAGCCGCCACCAGCCGCTGCCCCGATGCAGGCGATGGCGAGTGCGGCAAACGCTAGTCGATTCGAAGGCATTTCGGAACTCCTTGGGCTCGGCGGGATGAGAGGCAAGCGGTGTACCCGGCCGCCGGGCCGACTGACTCCGTAAGTTCGTAGGAAAATGAAGCTTACCAGATCGGCTGAGGTGGTAGACTGTCCCTTCCGAATGAATGGTGTCCTGCACCGAGTCCAGTGCCGGATCCCCGCTAACCCGTAGATTCCTTTAGGATCTCGCGATGTTCACGGCGTGCTCGCCTGGCCGGTACGTTGCAGCTCGAGACGCCGTGCGCGCGATGCTCGGGAGGCTCGTCGTGGCTGGTGTCGTTGCGATCACACTGCTGGCGCCGACCGCAGCAGTCGCGGTGACCGTCGATCAGGTCGTCGCGCTGTCGCAGGCCGGTGTGACCGATGCGGTCATCCTCGCGCTGATCGATCGCGATCGAACCATCTTCGCCATCGAGCCCGAACAAATCGTGAAGCTGCAGCGCGACGGTCTCAGCCAGGCTGTAATTGTCGCGATGCTGAAGAGCGGCCGGGAGGAAGGCGAGCAGGCGGCGCGTGCCGACGCCGCCTACAACACCGCGTCGATCGCGGCCGCGCTCGCGCCGGCCCCCGAGCTCGTCATCGTCGGACACGGGCCCGATCGGCCGAACACGGGGCACTACGACACCTTCAATTGGGGCTCGCCGGGATACCCGGGATACCCGGGATACTCGGGATACTCGGGATACGGGGAATACGGCGGGATTCCCGTGCCATACGGAGTCCCCTCCTTCAGCCGATCATTCAGCTTGTCACGCCGTCACTCCAACACGCCTTCGTATGGTGCGCGCCGCTTCGATGCGACGCAGCCAACCGCCTTGTGCTACGCGCAGGTCCGCACGGCGGGCTCGGGCGTCCCGCTGTCGTTTGTCACCGAATGCCCGGCGGTGATGCAGCCTCGACGGCTTCGCTGAATTGCGGATTGCGGATTGCGGATTGCGGATTCCAAATCCGCAATTAATCCGCAATCCGCATTGCGGAATCCGCATTACGATGTTCGAATGAACATCCGCATCGCCGCCTGTGGCGCGCTCATCGCGCTGGCCCCTGGCACGAGCTACGTCTCGACACCGATCGCGGCGCAGGCGGGAAAGCCGCCCCTTCGACACGCGCAGGGCGCGCCGCAGAAGATCGACGAGGAATACACTCGGACGATCAGGGAGAACCTGCAGGATCCGCGCATCACCACCGAGCTCGTGGATCACCTGCCGGCGTCGGACACCGTCCCGTCGCCGCTGAAGTTTCTCGGGCGCGCTGTCGGCGCGCCGGGCGAGCTCACCTACGCGAAGGACATCTCCCGCTATTACGAAGCACTCGCAAAGGCCGCGCCCGGACGCGCGAGGTACTGGAAAGTCGGCACCACGGAAGAAGGCCGCGACATCGTCCTGCTCGCGATCGCCGACGAGGCCACGATCAAGTCGCTCGCCAGCTATCGCGACATGCTGGGCGAGCTGACCGATCCGCGGAAGACGACCGACGCGCGCGCGCAGCAGCTCCTGCATACCGCCAAGCCGATCTACTACGCGATCAGCGGGATGCACTCGCCGGAGACCGGCGGTCCGGAGATGTTGATCGAGCTCGCGTACCGGCTCATCGTCGAGGAGACGCCGTTCATCCGGAACATCCGCAACAACGTCATCACGCTGATCACGCCGGTCATCGAGGTCGACGGCCGCGAGAAGCAGGTGGACACCTACTACTTCAACAAGAAGCGGGCGCCGGGCGACGCGCGGCTGCCGCTGATGTACTGGGGCAAGTACGTGCAGCACGACAACAACCGCGACGGGATGGGGCAGTTCCTGAAGCTCACGCAGGCCGTCACGAAGGAGACACTCGAGTGGCACCCGACGGTGATCCACGATCTGCACGAAGCCCAGACCTATCTGTACTCGTCGACCGGCACCGGCCCGTACAACAACGACATCGATCCGATCGTCGTGAGCGAATGGTGGACGCTCGCGCAGAACGACGTGATGGAGATGACCAAACGCGGCGTCCCCGGCGTGTGGACCTACGGGTTCTACGACGGCTGGGTGCCGAACTACATGTTCTTCATCGCCCACAGCCACAACTCGATCGGCCGGTTCTATGAAGTTCAGAGCTACGGTCCGGATCCGTACGAGGTGCGTCCCGGCGCGACGGTGACGAGCAGGGAATGGTTCCGCCCGAATCCGCCGCTGCCGATGATCAAATGGGGGCCGCGCAACAACACGAACATCCAGCAGTCGGCGCTGCTGTTTTCGCTGAGCCACGTCGCGAAGAACAAGGATCTCTATCTCGAGAACTACTGGCTGAAGAGCCGGCGCGCGGTCGACAAGGGCAGGAACGGTCCGACCTACGCGTGGGTGATTCCGGCGACGCAGCGCCGCAAGGCCGATGCGGCGATGGCGGTCAACGATCTGCGCACGCAGGGTCTCGAGGTGTCGCGCGCGGGCTCGGCATTCAGGGCGGGATCGGTCGACGTGAAGGCCGGCGACTACATCGTCCGCGGCGACCAGCCGTTCCGGACACTCGCCGACATGTACTTCTCGATCCAGAACTACGCGCCGCAGAACCCGTCGCCCTACGACGACACCGGCTGGACCTTCCAGTACATGCGCGATCTCAAGATCCTGCCCGTGACGGAGAAGGGCATCCTCGATCAGCAGATGACACTGCTCACGGCGAATGCGAAGGCGCCGGGCGGGATCGAAGGTTCCGGCCGCGTGCTCGTCGTCGACCACACCGGCGATAACAACATCGTCACGTTCCGGTTCAGGAACAGGGACGTGAAGATGCTGGCGGCGGAGGAGGATTTCGAGCTCGGCGGCCACACGTTCCGCGCCGGTTCGATCATCGTGCCGGACGCGGACCGGGCGGCATTCGAGCCGATACTGAAGGATCTCGGTCTGTCGGCGTGGGCGGTCGCGTCGGCTCCGAACGTGAAGGTTCACGATCTCGATATCCCGCGCATCGGCTACATCCACAGCTGGACGCGCACGCAGGACGAAGGCTGGTGGCGCGCGGCGCTCGACACGTTCGGCGTGCCTTATACGTACTTCGCGGACCAGAAGCTGCGCGAGGGGAACCTGCGATCAAAGTACGACGTGCTGATCTTCCCGCACGTCGGCGGCAGCGCCGTCTCGCAGGTGAACGGCATGCCGAAGACCGGCAACTCGCCGCTGCCGTACAAGAAGACGGCGGACACGCCGAACCTGGCGTACGTCGATTCGAGCGACGACATCCGCGGCGGGATGGGCGTCGAGGGTCTTGTCGAGCTGGCCCGGTTCGTCCAGGAAGGCGGCACGCTCGTCACCGAGGGTTCGACCGCGACGATCTTTCCCGAGTACGGCATCACGACCGGGGTGACGGTGGAGGAGCCGGCGCAGCTCTTCGTGCGCGGATCGATCCTGCGTGCGAGGATCACCGACATGAAGAGCCCGATCGGCTACGGCTACGAGAGCGCGGACCTGCCGGTGTACTTCAACCAGGCGCCGGTGCTGAACGTCGCCGCCGGCGGATTCGGCGGCGGCGGCCGGGGAGGCGCGCCGGGGACGAACCCCAACGCCGGCTTCGGCCAGAACGTCACGCCGAACGCCGTGCCGCTGCGCATTCAACCGTTCGAAGCGGACACCGACGCGGCGCCCTCCGGCCGCGGCGAGCGCCCGCCGGCCGACGAGGTGGCCGAGACGCGGCAGCTGGCACAGCAGTCCGGCATCACGATCGACGCCACGCGCCCGCGCGTCGTGATGCGGTTCTCGGCGAACGCGAACGATATGCTGCTGTCCGGGACGCTGGCGAACGGCCAACACCTCGTGAGCCGCGTGGCCGCCCTTGATCACCCGCTCGGCAAGGGGCACGTCGTCATGTTCGCCATCCGGCCGTTCTGGCGCTGGCAGACGCAGGGCACCTACACGCTCGGCTTCAACGCGATCATGAACTGGAACGACTTGGACGCCGGCAGGCAGCAGGCCGGAGCACGAGGGACGGCCTCGCAGCGGGCTCGGTGAATCTGGTTCTTCGATGGCCTGCGTCTACGACGTCGCCCGGGTTGACATCATGATGCTTGATCAGTAGCATCATGATGTGCGCACGACCCTGACGCTCGACGAGGACGTGGCCGCGCGGCTGAAGTTGCTGGCGCGCAGGTCCGGCCGCGCCTTCCGCGACGTCGTGAACGACACGCTGCGCCGCGGACTCGCGCGCCCGCCGGCCTCACCGCCCGGTCAGCCGTTCAAAGTGCGTGTCCGCGACCTGGGCCGGCTGCGCCCCGGTCTCAGCCTGGACAACATCGCGGCGCTGCTCGAAGAGATTGAGGGTCCGCTCCATCGGTGATCCTGATCGACGCCAATCTGCTGCTCTACGCGCACAATCCGCGCGCCACGGAACACGACGCGAGCCGGATGTGGTTTCAGTCCGTGCTGTCGGGAACCGAGCTCGTGCGGTTTGCGTGGCTCACGATCTGGGCGTTTCTACGAATCTCGACGAACCCGCGCGTCTTCGAGCAGCCGCTCTCGACAACTGAAGCGGAAGAGCTCGTGTCGTCGTGGCTCGCGCAGCCCGCGGCAGGGATTCTCGAGCCAGGTGAACGCCACTGGGAGATCCTGAAAGGACTCGTGCAGTCGGGGCAGAGCCGCGGTCCTCTCGTGATGGGCGCCGCGCTCGCGGCCATCGCGATTGAGCACGGGGCCACGCTCTTTACCACCGACCGCGATTTCGCGCGGTTTGCGGGGCTCACGTGCCGGAATCCCCTGGCGCCTGAGCGCTGAAGCCACGCGGTCTGGCTTCACTTCGAGCCGAACAGCAATTGACGCACGACCCACTCTTTTGGGGGATCTTCTCCGCTTCGGAATGCGTCAGAGTTGCTGTTTTTCGGCTCACGGCACGGAAGGGAGGCGGCATGCGAATCGGGGTCATCGGATCGGGGCAGGTCGGGCAGACGCTCGCGCAGGGACTCAAGAAGCACGGCTACGAGACGCGAATCGCCAGCCGCACGGTAGACAAGCTGGCGGACTTTTCGAAGAGCTCGGGCATTCAGGCCGGGACGCCCGCTGAAGTGGCCGCATGGGCGGAAGGCGTCGTGCTGGCCGTGAAAGGCGACGCGGCGGAGGCGGCAGTACGCGAAGCGGTTGCCGCAAATCTGAGCGGCAAGCTCGTGATCGACACGACGAACCCGATTGCGCCCGATCCGCCCGAGGACGGCGTCGTCAGGTTCTTCACGTCACCGAACGACTCGCTGATGGAGCGTCTGCAGTCGGCGTTTCCCGGCTTGAGATTCGTGAAGGCGTTCAACAGCGTCGGCAGCGCGCTGATGGTGAACCCGCAGTTCCCCGGCGCCGCGAAGCCGACGATGTTCTATTGCGGAAACGACGCGCACGCGAAAGCCCTCGTCGCGCGGATCCTCGATCAGTTCGGCTGGGACGGCGCCGATATGGGAACGGCGAAAGCGGCCCGAGCCATCGAGCCGCTTTGCCAACTCTGGTGCATCCCCGGGTTCCGCGAAAACAAGTGGACGAACCATGCGTTCGCCCTGCTCCGACGATGAATCTGGTAATCTAATAATCTGGTAATCGGGTAATTGAATTGTTCGATTGCCTCATCCAATTACGCCAATCCAATTACGCCAATCCAATTACCCAATCCAATTACCAATCCAATTATCCAATCCAATTATCCAATCCAATTACCAGATTACCCAATTACCAGATTACCAGATTCGTTTATCCCCACCGTGGTTGTTCGTCCGGGTTGATCCCCAGCGAGATCTTGCCGACGATCTCGTGCGTGAGCGCGGGATTCGCCGGATGGAAGCGGCCCGCGCGGCAATCGCGGAACAACCGCTCGAGCTCGCTCTTCTTGAACATCCCGAAGCCGCCGGACAAATCGAGCGCGCGATCGGCAATCCGGAACGCGGCTTCGACCGTGCGATGCTTCATCGCGACCAGCCGGAGGAACCAGTCGGGCCCGATGCGGCCTTCGCTCCAGTCGCCCGCGATCGCTTCGACATGCGGCCCCATCGCCTCGAGATCCATCGCGATCTCGGCGACGCCGTGCTGCATCTCGGGGTGATACGCCATCGGCCGCGTCAGCGCGATCGACCCCTTCGACTTGAGCTGATCGACGATGAGCTCGCGCATGCGGAGCGCGAGGCCGTAGTAGACGTTCGCGAACGCGGTCAGCGCCCAGGCGAAAAACCCGAGGACGAACATGTCGGCGCCGGCGACGCCGGCCGGGATCACGCGCGCGATGTACTTGTCCGGGACGAACGCGCCTTCGAGCACGGTGTCGTCGCTGCGCGTCGCGCGCATGCCCATCACGTCCCATGTGTCCTTGATCGTGTAGCCTTTCGTATCGCGCGGCATGAAGAAGTGGACGATCTTCGGCGCGTTCGCTACGCTCGTGTCCATGGAGTGTCCGCCGAGCCGCGTCCACACGGGCGTGAGGCTGCCGAATGCCTTCCGGCCGGTGAGCCTGTAGCCGCCGTCGACGCGCTCGGCCTTCGTCGTGGAGAGCAGGCCCGGAATGTCGTTCCCGTGCTCGGCGTGGCCCGCCGCGAACACCTCGCCGGCCGCTGCGTCGCGGAGGATCCACTCGCACGACTTGTCACCCGCGCGCCACAGGTCGGCCGCGTCGCCGACCCAGTAGTTGTGCATGTTGATGCACAACGCCGTCGCGGGTGCGTACTGCGCGAGCAGGCGCGTTTCGCGCGCCACTTGCGCGAGCGACATGCCCCGCCCGCCGAGCTCCTTCGGCACCGCCATGAGCAGATAGCCGGCGGCCTTCAACTCGTCGAAGTCTTCCTGGCAAAACGTGTTGTCGCGATCGTACCGCGGCGCCCGCTCGCGGCAACGGTCGAGAAGTGTCTGGGTGAGCACGGACCCGGACGCGACGGTCATAGATCCCGCGACGGTCATAGATCCTCCTGAACAGTCTCCGAGGGGCTGCGAGTATCGACGCGTCGCCGAAGGCTCGTCAAGCAAAACAACCGTCCGGCTCATCTGCGCGGCGCTGCTGTTAAGCTGAAGGCGTCGATGGCCCGTCCTTCCGACATCATCGTCATCGGCGCCGGCATCGTCGGATGTGCGGTGGCGCATGAGCTCGCTCGGCGCGGAGCCTCGGTCGAGCTCGTCGACGAACGCCCCGTCGGCATGGGCGCCACGCAGGCGTCGGCCGGCGTGCTGGCGCCCTACATCGAGGCGCGTGAGGAGAGTCCGCTCCTCGGCCTCACGATCCGGAGCCTCGATCTGTTCGACGACTTCGTCGCCCGCGCGTCGGCGGATGGCGGCGTCGCGGTTCCCTACCACCGCACTGGCACCCTCGACGTCGCGACCACCGACGCCGAAATGCGGGCGCTCCGGGCGCAGGCCGACCTGCTGTCCCGTCGCGACGTGCCCGCGATTCTTCTCGATCGCGCGGCCGTGCGGGCCGAAGAGCCACAGCTCGGCGACGGCGCGATCGGCGGCCTCATGATCGAGGCGCACGGCTTCGTGGCCGCGGGCGACCTGACGCGCGCGCTCGTCGCGGCCGCCCGGCGTCATGGCGCGCAGCTCATCGAGCAGAGGCGCGTGCGGCGCATCTCGGGACGCGACGGCGACATCGTGATCGAAACCGATCGCGGATCGCTGACTGGCAACGCCGTCGTGCTTGCCGCCGGCTGCTGGTCGGGTGGAGTGGCGATCGACGGCATCACGGAGCCGGTCCCGGTCCGGCCTGTTCGCGGGCAGCTGCTCTGGCTGGCCTGGACCGGGACGCCGCTCCGTCGGGTCACCTGGAGCAGCCGGTGCTACCTCGTGCCATGGGACGATGGAACGCTGCTGGTGGGGGCGACGGTGGAAGAGGCCGGCTTCGATGAGCGGACGACGGTGGCGGGAGTCCGTGATTTGCTCGATGCGGCGTGCGATCTCGTGCCGCGTGCCTGGACGGCCGGCTTCCGCGGAGCGCGCGTCGGCCTCCGGCCCGCGACCCCCGACGATCTACCGGTGATCGGCCCCTCGCGCGCGATGCCGAACCTCATGTACGCGACGGGACACTACCGTAACGGCGTGCTGCTCGCGCCGCTCACCGCGCAGCTCCTGGCCGATGCCATGCTGGAGGACAAGATCGATCCGATGTTGAGCGCGGTCAGCCCGTCGCGCTTCGGCGATCTGTGACGCGTGCGACGGTCCGCCTGAAGGCGGACCCCACGTGCATGGCGGCCCTCCGTACGTGGCGTCCAGCTTCGTACGTGGCGTCCGGCTTCAGCCGGACCGGGGAATCGGTGTGGGATGGTCCGCCTGAAGGCGGACCCCACGTGCATGGCGGCCCCCCCCGGGTACGTGGCGTCCGGTTTCGTACGTGGCGTCCGGCTTCAGCCGGACGGGGTATCGGCGTGGGACGCTCCGCTTGAAGGCGGCCCCCACGTACATGGCGCTCCGTCCGTACGTGGCGTCTGGCTTTAGCCGGACTGTGGTATCGGTAGTGTCCGGCTTCAGCCGGACCGTGGATCACGTGAAACACGTATCGATCGGCACGGCACGGTATCGCCTGGTGTGCGCCGAGCGCGACGGGCAGTGGCTCGCGCACGCGGAGCGCGAGGCCACCGGCGACCGGTTTGGCATCGAGTGCGGCGGCGCGAACGAGGCCGAGGCCCTGGACCGTCTGACGCGTTGGCTCGAGTGGCAGGGCGAGCATGCCGCCGCCCTCGAGGAACTGCAGTGCGCCGAGCGCGCATATCATCGCACCGTCGCCGGCAGCGCCGTCGCGAGCCCGACCGGGCCTGGCGCCATGGAGCTGGGGCAGGAGTCGCTCGATGCGCTCGAGGCCGCACGCGTCCGGCTCGACGAGATTCGCGCGCGCCGGCCGGAACCCTCGTCGGGCTCGTAGCGTTGCGCGACCCGGACGACCGCGCACACAATGCCCCAAGCAATCACCCGATTCCTCGATTACCAGATTACCCGATGCGATTGAAGAAGACGTACGGCTCGCGCGAGGTCGCGGCGCTCACCGGCCTGACGGCGCGCCAGCTGCAGCTGTGGGACGCGAGTGGTCTGTTGTCACCGGCGATTCCGTCACACAAGACCGCCGCCGGCGGCTACACGGAGCGGCGGTATACACCGATCGAGCTGTTCGAGCTGCTGGTCCTCGCCGATCTCAGGCGCCGTGGATTCACGATCCATCAGCTTCACCAGATCCTCCGGATCCTGCAGGAGCAATTCGGGGAGCGTCTCTTCGACGCGACGGGCGGCGGCGGCTCGGTGCAGGTGCTGACGGACGGCCGGGAGATCTACGCGCGGACGGCGGGCGGCGCGTTCTTCAATCTGTTGAAGACGCCGGCGCAGCCGCTGCTCGTCATCGGCAACGAAGGCCTGCTGAAGAATCTGAGCTCGTCGCTTCGCCCGCGAGCGAAGAAGAAGAAGAAATTGCAGACTGCAGATTGATGATTTCAGATTGATTGGGTGATTGCCGGCGAACCTGGGGGCCGGCTTTATAAATCTGCAGTCTGCAATCAGAAGTCTGCATTCGATCAGCGGATTGGAAAGATCTTCTCGAGATCGTCGGCGGGCCGCGGAATGACGTGGACGCCGACCAGCTCGCCAACCCGCCGCGCGGCGGCGGCGCCCGCATCGGTCGCCGCTTTCACCGACCCGACATCGCCGCGCACGATGGCCGTGACCAGCCCGGCATCGACTTTCTGCCACCCCACGAAGACCACGTTGGCGGTTTTCACCATCGCATCGGTCGCTTCGATCATGCCGATGAGGCCGCGCGTCTCGATCAGGCCGAGCGCGTCGCCAATCTCGCGTTTGTCCTTGTCAGCCATCGGATCACGTTAACAGCCCGTCGTAAAAGTCTGGCTGCATTCGACCGGCGATGCATCCCCGCTCCACCTCAACGCGGCTGCCGCGTTGGGGACCCCCCGCTGGCTGCGTTGCTCCTTCCTCAAATACTCCCGGTATTGCCACCCCACCGCGCAAACCACGCGCGGCGGGGGCCCCGGTTCTCGGTCGTCGCGCCTTGCCACCGGGGCGGGGCCCCCAACGCGGCAGCCGCGTTGGGGACCCCGGCGCCTCGCCGGTCTCGGTGCGACGCCAGACTTTCACCACGGGCTGTTAACGCACAGCACGCCGGGAGCGCGGAGTGAGACACGACGCAGGAGTGGTTGGGCAGCACACGGACGCGATCGCCGGGCTCGAGACGTGTACCGCCGGCCACGCGGACGGTCGCATGCTCTTCTGACAACCGTTCGACGGTGAGCGCCTCATCGATCTCGCGGGCCCAATCGCCGTTGCCGGTGTCCCCGGCCAGGACGGCGCCGTAACCGGCGGCTTTCGTGATGCCGCGCGCCTGATCGCTGGTCAGCGTCTTGCTGCCGCAGTCGAGGATGATCCGGTCGCGCGCCGGCTTCGAGACGACGGTCGCCAGGACGGTGAGCGCGCAGTCGTCGAGCGTGGCCGCCCCGAGCGCCACTTGCGTGCGATCGAAGTACACGTAGTTGCCCGGCCGCAATTCGGTGAGCCCCTTTTGTCGTGCGCTGAAACGCAGCGTCGGTGTCGCGCCGACGGAGATTTCTTCGAGCGTGATCCCCGATCCTGCCGCCCGCTCGCGCAACCCGGTCAGAATCGCGGCCTCACGCTCGGCGACGCCCGCGAGGTCCTCTTCCGAGGCCGCGTGGTATCCGTGGCCGGCGTGGCTGAGAAGCCCTCGCAGGCGCAGCCCCGGCATGACGGACACCGCCTTGATGAAGCCGAGCGCGTCGCCTTCCGGATCGATGCCGCAGCGGTGGAAGCCGACGTCGACTTTGATGAGCACGTCGAGCACGCGGCCGGCGCGCCGCATCGCCTCCGACCACCCGCGCGCGACTTCCAGATGGTCGACGATGATCGAGATCGAGGCGCGATCCATCAACGCGATCAGTCGCGGCGCGTTCGACGGGCTCACCGGGTACGGCAGGCGGATGTCGTCGATGCCGGCGCCGACGAACACCTCCGCTTCACCGATCTTCGCGCAGCAGATGCCGACGGCGCCGCGATCGATCTGCCACGCGGCGACGATGGGCGACTTGTGGGTCTTGGCATGTGGACGCAGCCGAAGTCCCGCGGACGAAGCGAGCTGCTGCACGCGCTCGATGTTGCGCAGCGCGCGCACGCGATCGATCAGGACCTGTGGGGTCGGTAAATCGCTCAGCAGCACCGTAGCGCCCTGTCGTGTCTCTGACGGTTCAACACACTCGCTCGTCCTGAGCCCTTCGCCTCCCTCAGGACAGGCCTGTCGAAGGACGAGCGGTCTGGCTCGTGGTTCGACGAGCTCACCACGAGCGGTTCGACGAGCTCACCACGAGCGGTTCGACGAGCTCACCACGAGCGGTTCAACAAGCTTGGCATACAACCGGACCCTTCACGACCGCGGAATGACCGGGGCGTGATGGTGACGCAGCTCAGCGATGTCGGTCAGCTCCGCGACGGCTGGCCGTTTCCGGACACAGCGCCCGCTGGATCCGTTTTGTCGTATCAGAGACAAGTAAAGAAATCTCTAAGCCGGGAACGCGCATTTTGTCCCTTTCCTTTACAACGGGTTACAACTAACATCCAGCCCGTCAAGCTAGTCCAAAATACGCTTTGGCGTTATTCTGCTCCATTTCCCAGGAGGGTCCCATGAGATCGAGAGCGGTGTGGCTCGTCATCGTGGCAATTGCTTGCGTGCTGATGGCGTCGCCGGGATACGCACAAATCGGCCAGGGCCGTCTCACCGGCACGGTCACGGACGCACAAGGCGCCGTGCTGCCTGGCGTGACGGTCACGGCGACATCGCCGGCCCAGATCGGCGTTCGAACCGCACTCACCGAGGCTGACGGGAGGTTCCTGTTCCCGGGGATGCCGTCAGGCACGTACAAGCTGACGTTCGAGCTGCAAGGCTTCAGGAAGATCGACCGCGACAACGTCATCGTCGTCCTCGGCCAGACGATCTCGCTCGATGCGCAGATGCAGATCGGCGGCCTTGCCGAGAACGTCACCGTCACGGCGGATTCGCCGGTCGTCGACGTCTCCACGACGAAAATCGGCACGAGCTTGAAGGGCGATGCGCTGATCGCCGTACCCAATTCCACCGACGTGTGGGCGGCGCTGTCGGAAGCGCCCGGCGTGCAGATGCTGGGCTTCGACGTCGGCGGCAGCCACAAGAGCCAGCAGTCGGGCTACGAGGTCTTCGGCATTCAGAATCAGGCGCGCGTCGTGTCTGACGGAGTCGACCACACCGAAGGCGTCGGGGGCACCGGCTTCTACGAGGACTACTTTGCCAACGAAGAGGTGTCGGTCGGGGCGCTCGGCAGCGACGTCGAGATGAGCTCCGGCGGCGCCGCGATCGTGACCACGATCAAGAGCGGCGGGAACCAGTTCAGAGGGCTCGAGCACCTGACGTACGAACCGGGCAGCTTCGTGGGCAGCAATGCCGCGGCGTCGGACATCGCGGCTCGCGGGTTCACGTGTCCGAACAACAGCCTCGGCACGGCGCAGTGCAACAACCCGAACCTGTTGTTCTGGGAAGGGCACGCCGATCTGGGCGGCCCGATCGCCAGGGACAAGGTCTGGTTCTACGGAGCGTACAACCACTTCAAGATCGACAAGGCCGTGTCGGGCGTCGCTCAATCGGTCGCGACCGATCTTGGCATCTTCGACAACGAAACGGCCAAGGTGACGGCGAAGCCTGGCCAGAGCAACACGTTCATCGGCTACTTCCAGCAAGGGCGCAAGCAGAAGCCGAAGCGGGGCCTGTCGATATTCCTGCCGCCCGAGTCGGTCCGCGCGCAGGACAGCATGTCGCGCATGTACAAAGGTGAGTGGCAGCGCGTCATCTCCAACCGGACGTTCTTCAATGTCAACGTTGGCAATTTCACGCTGGACTGGCCGATGGTCGTGCAGGTGGATCCCGCGACGAGGCCGCCAGAAGTGTTCAGGACCACGACCGCCGTCGACGGAGCGGGGTGGATCGCGTTCTCGACATTTCGCAAGAAGCCGCAGGTGAAGGCGCAGCTCACCTATTACCTGCCCGAGAAGGGCGGCAGCCACGATTTCAAGTTCGGGTTCGAGTCGTTGAACGATTCGTACCGCTACGGCCACAACGGCAAGTCGGGGCCCATCCGCTACTCGTATGCCGGCTCGGATGCGAGCGGCTCGCCCGATCGCATCCGCTTCATCGACACCGGCGATCCGGCCACCTATGGCACGGACTGGACGGTCGGCCCGAACCTCGACTTGCACTACAGCGGGTACGCGCAGGATCGCTGGGCGCCGAACAATCGTCTGGCGATATCGCTCGGCGTTCGCATGGATTACCAGAGGATGGGTTACGGTGATGCGATCCGGAAGCCGCTCATCACCGACCTGCTGCCGGACGGCTCGCGGATCTTTCCCGTCTCCACGACGGTCGCGGCGCATACCTTCTTCGCGAACACGAACGTCGCGCCTCGCCTGGGTCTCACCTACGACGTGACGGGCAAGGGCAGGACGGTGCTGAAAGCCTTCTACGGCCGGTACTACAACAACCTCGCCGACGGGTTCTCGGCCGTCAACCCGGGCGGCATCTCGGTCGCCGAGTTCAACTTCGTCGACCGGAACGGCAACAAGAAGTACGACGGCGTCTCGGAGCTGAATGGGTTGCGGTTCCGCACGGGCGCCGATTCGACGCCGGTCGACCCGAAGTTCAAGACGACGTACACTGAGGAGATCAGCGGCTCGTTCGAAGGACAGCTGCCCGGGGAATCCTCGGTGCGGGTCACCTACGTCCGCAAGAACGTCCACGACGCCGCACCGTTCTATCTTACGAATCTGATTCCCGCGTGGGTCGGCAGGGTGACCGTGCCGACGCGTCAGACCATCGGCGGGGAGACCTTCAACCTTCTCGATGTTCCTGATTCGCTGGCGGATTCGACCGACGGTTTGTACTCCAACTTCCCGGACGGGACCTACCGCTACGACACGGTCGAGTTCGCGTACAACAAACACCTCAGGACGAATTTTTTCGTCCAGGCGAGCGCCGACTACCAGTGGCGGGATGATTTCCGTTCCGCGTTGGCGAATCCCCTTGATCGGTCCACGAGTCCGCTCAGCGCGGACCCGATCGGCATCAACTTCCAGTTGACGCCGAATCCGGCCGTGCCGAACCGGCAGAAGACCTCGACGTACCATGTCCAGTTCCTCGGCCGGTACACGCTGCCGTACGAGGTCGGATTCTCGGCGAACTACAGGTATCAGAGCGGCTTCCCGTATTCACGCGTCGTTCCCGACTGCAGCTGCCTGAACCTGTCGAATTTCGGCGCCGACTTCTTCGTCGAGCCTCTCAGCAACAACCGTTCGGACAACGTCGGCCTCCTGAACTTCAGGCTCGACAAGGGGGTCAAGATCGGCCGCTCCAAGATCTCGGCGATGCTCGATATCTACAACGTGACGAACGCGGATCCCGTGACGAACTTCAACCTGAACACCGGCCCGGCGTTCAAGCGAGTCATCGCCGTGCTCGACCCGCGCGTCTTCCAGATGGGGTTCCGGCTGGAGTTCTA
Source organism: Acidobacteriota bacterium (assembly GCA_003222535.1). GTDB lineage: Bacteria > Acidobacteriota > Vicinamibacteria > Vicinamibacterales > CAVVIG01 > QHWJ01. Next base: position 26,627 of record QHWJ01000255.1, read on the forward strand.
GAGTCAGAAGTTGCTGGTTGCTGGTTGCTAGATGTTAGCAACTAGCACCTGGCGACCAGCAACTAGCGACTAGCAACTAGCGACTAGCAACTAGCAACTCTTCCTACCGTCGGGCGCGTTCGAGGTTGTCGCGCGCGTCGGTCAAATCGGGCCGCAGGTCGAGCGCCTTCTGCCATTCGACGACCGCGCGATCCATCTGCCCCTGTCGCGCGTACGCGACGCCGAGGCCGTTGTAGGCGTTGGCCAGCCCCGGATCGATCGCGATTGCGCGCGTGAGGCTTTCGACCGCATCCGCATATCGCCGCTCGGTGAGCAACAGCGACCCGAGATTGTTATACGTTGTCGCGGAGTTCGGCGCGACCGACAGCATGTGACCGAACATCTCGTGCGCATCCGCGTATCGGCCCATTCGTGTGTATGTCACTCCCAGCTTCTCGTAGGCGTCCATCTCGCTGGGATTCAGCTTCAACGCCGCCTGCAGCACCTCGACGGATCGATCGAAGTTGCCGGCCTCCTGCAGATAGCCGCCGAGCGCCGCTAGTGACGTGGCGTCGGCGACGCCGTCGCGCGACGCCGCCTCGAGCGTCGCGATGGCCCTCTGCATCCGGCCCGTATCGCGATAGAGCTGCGCCAGCCGGTCGTAGGCGACCGTGAAGTCGGGCCGGGCGGCGATGAGCTCTTTCAGGATGCGCTCCGCGGCCTCGGGCGCGCCCGTCCTCAAGCCGTCGAGCGCTTCGTCCAGCCGGTTGTTCAGCGTGACGAGCGTCTTCGGATCGTCGCGCGCGGTGAAGCTGCGGGCCGGCCGCGGAGTCGGCGCGACCACATACCCGAGCGACCGGAGCCGCTGGACCGTGTCGCGATCGACCGGACTCGGCGTCGCCGCCCTGGCGTCCGCTCGAAGCGCATCGAGCTGGAGCTCGAGTGGTTTCGCAAGGTCCTGGCGGCGGGCGTACAAATTGGTGCGTTCGGCAGGATCGGCGCCCAGATCGTAGAGCTCGGGAATCGGGAGGTCGATCAGCTTGAATCCCCGCGACACCAGACCCGCCAGTGGCGCCCAGTTCCTCGTGAGGTTCGCGTTCAACGCCTCGAAGTACGATCCGCGGTCGTCGAACGGAGGGTCGCCGCCGACCAGCGGCCGCAGGCTCCGGCCGCTCGGCGCCGGCGCCGGGATGCCGATCACATCGAGGATCGTGGGCATCACATCCACGAGCCTCGCCGCTCCTTTGAAAACGCCAGGTTTGACCGCGGGCGGCGCCCATACGACGAGCGGCACGCGCAACGTCGCCTCGTAGGCAAAGAGACCGTGCGTTCGCTCCTGATGGTCGCCGAGCGACTCGCCGTGATCGGCCGCCACGACGACCAGCGTGCGGGACAGATATCCCTGTCGCGCGAGGCGGTCGAGCGTCGCGCCGAGTTGTGCGTCCGCGAAGGCGATCTCACCTGAGTAGGGATCCCGCGCGTACCGCGTATGAAACGGCTCTGGAGGGTCGTAAGGCTCATGTGGATCGTAGAGGTGCGCCCATGCGAACCATGGCCGATTGCCGTCGGCGGGGTCGCCGATCCTCGTGATCCAGCTCATGGCGGCGTCCAGCACTTTGTCCGCAGGCCGCTCCAGCACCGAGAGTCCTCCGCCGGCGGGCCGCGACCCGTACTTGTCGTCGTAGACGTCGAACCCGGCGTTCAACCCGAAGCGCGCATCGAGCACGAAAGCGGCGACGAACGCGCCAGTGCGGTACCCGGCTGCCTTCAGCGTGCCCGCGAGCGTGGGATGACGGCCGTCGAAACGAAACGATCCGTTGTCGCGGACGCCATTGACGAATGGATACGCGCCGGTCAGCAGCGACGCGTGAGAGGGGAGCGTCAGCGGCACATGGGCGTAGGTCGTTTCGAAGCGCAATCCCTCGGCGGCGAGCCGATCGATGGTCGGCGTCAGACCTCCGGCGCCACCGTAGGCGCCCACGTGATCCGCGCGCAGGGTGTCGATGGTAACCAGCAGGACGTTCGCGCCGCGCAGTGCGCCGCTGTCGATCGCCTCCGTCGCCTTCGCGCTGCGGCGTCGCATCACGCCGACGCCGGCCGCGACGAGGGCGAGACCGGCCAGGACGGCGAAGACGGCCAGCCGTTTTTTCACCGGCGTGCTTTCGCGATCGCCGCTTCGACGCGCGGGATGTCGGGCGCGTACCGGGCGCGGGGCGCTTCGCGCAGGAAGCGCGTGAGGTACGGCAGGGCATCGGCGGGGTGGTCGCTGTCGGCCAGCACCATGCCGAGGTTGAACAGCAGGTCGTAGTCGCGTGGCCTCAACCGCTCGGCGTGCCGCCAGGCGTCGATCGCCGTTTCGGCGTCACGCCCCACCGCCGCGGCGCCGAGGCCCTGCCACGCCTCGCCGTTGGAGGAATCGGCGGCGACGGCGTGCCGAAACGCGTCGGCCGCGGCGTCGAGCTGGTGCGCCGACAATTCGACGAGGCCCAGGTTGTTCCAGGTGCCGGCCGCATTCGGGTCGCGCCCGAGCAGTTCGTGAAACATGGCGCGCGCCTCACCCACGCGTCCCAGCTGCGCGTAGGCGACGCCGAGATCGTTGAAGATCTCGGGGTTCTGGTTGCCGGCCGCGCGCGAGCGCTCGAGAGCCGTCGCGGCGCCCTTGAGATCGCCCGCTCCTCGCAGTGCCGCTCCAAGCTTCGCCAGGATCTCGGGGGCCGCCGCTTGAGACGCCGGCCGGTCGCGAAGAAGCGCGATGGCGTCAGCCGCCCGATTGCCCGTCATCAGCACGGTCGCCGCACTCGTCCGCGCCGTGATGAAATCGGGACGCTCGCGGACCAGCGCGAGGAACCCGGACAGTGCCTCGGCGGGCCGCCCGGCATTGAACGCCTCGAGTGCCCAGTTGAAGCGCTCGTTGAGCGCCACCAGCCGTTTGGGATCGTCAGCCGCGCCGTATGTCTGCCTGGGAGGCGCCTGCGAGGCGGCCGTGTACCCCAGCGCTCGCAGTCGTGCGGCCACATCGTCGTCCACGCCTGCCGGCGCGGCGACCCCGCGCCCAGACGCCACGAGCCGGGCGAGCGCGCGTTGCAACGTGTCGCGACGCACATTCTCGCGCTCGACGATGTTTCTTTCTTCGCCGGGATCCGTGCGGAGATCGTAGATCTCGGGGAGAGGCAGGTCGATGTACTTCCAATCGCCCGCCACGACCCCTGTCAGCGGAGCCCAGGCGCGGGTCAGGTTCGCCTCGAGGGCTTCGAAATACAGCGCGCGATCGGCGGCAGGCGGACGGACGACCGACTGGCCGTCGAGGTTCGCCGGCGCCGCGACGCCGACGAGTTCCAGGATGGTCGGGAGGAGGTCGTCGTGTGCCACCGGCACGTCGACGATGCCGCGACCGACAGTCGCTCCGCTCACAATCAACGGCACGGCCAGGGTCGAGTCGTACGCGAACAGCCCGTGCGTCGTCTCGCCATGATCGCCGAGCGATTCGCCGTGGTCGGCGGTCGCGATGATCACGGTGTGATCGAGTGCGTGGGCGGCGCCGAGCCGGTCGAGCAATTGTCCGAGCATCGCATCGGTGTAGGCGACCTCGGCATCGTACGGCGAGCGCCCCGCGCGGTATGCCGCGGGCGCGTCGTACGGTGTGTGCGGATCGAACAGATGAACCCATGCGAACCAGGGGCCGCCCGCCTTCGCGCCTTCGGCGCTTCCGCCTTCGCTGAAGCTTCGGCGGACCGCCGTAGCCTTGGCGGAGGCTGGTCGGACGGGCCCGCCGGAGCTCGCTGGATCGCGTGCGAGCGAAGGCGGGGAGGGCGAGGCCGGAGGATCGGAGCCGGTGTCGGGACGAAGAATCCAGTCGCCTGCCGCCTTCACGACCTCAGCGGCGCGGCGGTCGGTGACTCTGAACGTCGCGGCGTCCGTCTCGTGTGGATAGCGGTCATCGTACTCGTCGAACCCGCGGCTGAGCCCGAAACGCGCATCGAGGACGAAGGCGCCGACGAAGGCGCCCGTCCCGTAGCCGGAACGCTTCAGCACGGTCGCCAGAGTGGGGATGCCTTCGTCCAGACGGAACGAACCATTTGCGTGGACGCCGTGCGTGCGTGGCGTGCGGCCGGTGAGAATCGAGGTATGCGCCGGCAGCGTCATCGGCGCGTGCGAGTACGCGTGGGTGTAACGGACACCCGAAGAGGCAAGGCGATCGAGCGTCGGTGTGAGGCCTCGGCCATTGCCGTACGCGCCGAGCCGATCGCGGCGGAGCGTGTCAATTGTCACCAGCAGCACGTTGCCACCGCGCAGGTGGCCGGACTGCAGTAGCGGCACCGGTTCGCGTGGCGTGCAGCCCAG
>QHWJ01000256.1 GCA_003222535.1 Acidobacteriota bacterium
ACGCGAAGACTGTCACGCAGAACGGACGGGCAAATCTCCGCATTGCGACCTCCGTGGCCCGGTTGGCAAACCTTACACTAACGCCAGCAACGGCAATCGGTTCCCAATTGTTAAAAGATTGTTACTGCCGGCGAAAATCCAACCCGTTGAGTTACAGATCCTGACAATCACAGTCCGATTCCGATGGCGCTGCTGATCGTCGAAGACGAGCCGAACATCCGGGAGCTCGTGCGCTCGCATCTGGAGTCCGAAGGCTACGAATGCGTCTCGGTCGCCGACGGACGTGACGCGCTCGACCTCGTGAACCGGCAACCCTTCGACGTGATCCTGCTGGATCTCATGCTGCCCGGAACCGACGGCCTGAGTCTGTGCCGGGCAATCCGGAACGAGGGTCGCAATCGCGAGGCGCCCATTTTGATGCTCACCGCCCGCCGCGAAGAGGGGGACAAGCTCGCTGGTTTCGATCACGGCGCCGACGATTATCTGACCAAGCCGTTCAGCATGAAGGAATTGAGCGCAAGAGTCGGCGCGCTGACGCGTCGCATCCGCCGCACCACGCTGGACCGGCTCGCGGCCGCCCGCCCGATCGCCATGAAGGGCGTGCGGCTCGACCCTGCTCGTCGAAGCGTTCGCGTTCGTGGTGTGGACGTCCCGATGACGCCGCACGAATTCCGCCTGCTGTATCGGCTGGCGTTCAACCCCGGTGAGGTGTTCACGCGCGAGCGGCTCCTCGCGGAAATCTGGCAGGGCGAGGCGTTCGTCACGGGACGGAGCATCGACACGCTCGTACGCCGTATCCGTCTCAAGATCGAACCCGATCCGGCAGCTCCGCGTTACATCCTCACCGTCTGGGGAGACGGATACAAGTTCGCCGATGATTAGTGCGCTCCATCGCAGCCTGTATTGGCGGATTGCGCTCGGATTCATCCTCTGCACCGCAGGCGTGCTCACGCTCCAGGCCGCCGTCGTGTTCGCGCTGCTGAATCGAACCGAGGCCGTCGGCGAGAGTCTCACACAAGCTGCCAGCTCGGCGCTGGGACAGGCCATCTCGACCGAGCCGCACCGCGATCTCCAGCAATTCTTCAAAGAACACTACCCGAGCCCGCCGCGATCGTTGTTTGCCGTGGTGACCACGGGCCAAGTGTTGACCGCCGGCCGCAAGCTGGCGTCCGACCGCCTTGTCGAGTTCGTTCTGGCAGAGTTTCGGAAGAGGCCGGTGCATTCCATTCCCCGCGGCTGGCAGGGCGATCCGTATCACGCGTCCGCGATTGTCGTCGGCGGAGAGATCGTTGGCGTCGTGGCCGTCGTGCCGGAAACGTGGATCGAACGTCTTGGGCCGGCGTTGTTGACCTCCAGCCTCGGATTGCTCCTCGTGGGCACGGCGCTGTCCTCGATCTTCATTTTCGGTCCCGCACACCGGCGACTGAAGGAACTGGAGTCCGTCGCGCTCCGGCTTGGCGCGGGAGACATGGGTGTCAGGGCGCGCGATGAGGGCGGCGACGAGGTGGCGCGGGTTGCCCGCGCGTTCAATCACATGGCCGCGGATCTAGCCGCGTCAGACCGTGCCCGCCGCTTGTTGCTCGCCGACGTATCACACGAATTGATGACACCGCTCACAGCCGTCCGCGGATACCAGGAACGCCTTGCGGCGGATCCGGCGATTCGCAGCTCGCCGTCTCTCTCGCGATCGATCGCCGTCATCGGCGACGAAACGCAGCGCGTGGAACGGATCGTCGGCGACCTCCTCGATCTCGCCAAGCTGGAAGGCGGCGCCGATTCCCTCGATCTGCAAGACGTGTCGGTCGAAGGACTGTTCGGGCGCGTGGCGGCAAGACATGCGCCGCAGGCCGGCGCGAAGGCGCTGAGCGTTTCGACGACGGTCGCACCCGGAGCGGAGATTGTGTACGGCGATCGCTTTCGACTCGAACAAGCGCTGCAGAATCTCGCGGCGAATGCCGTTCGCCACGCGCCGCGCAGTGGACACGTCGACCTTCGCGGCGAATTACGTGGAGGCGGCATCGCGTTGACGGTGGCGGACAACGGGCCCGGCATCGCACCTGAGCACGTCGCGTTTGTCTTCGATCGGTTTTACAAGGCTGATTCCGCGCGGTCCGGCGACTCCGGCGGCAGCGGTCTCGGCCTCTCGATCGTCCGCGCGATTGTCGAACGACACGGCGGTTCGGTGAGCGTGTCAAGTGAACCCGGAGCCGACACCGTGTTCACGATCTGGCTTCCGCCGCCGAATCTTTCCACGACGCAGTGACCGTGACGGCGGCGCCGATCGTCTGGTGCCGCGGTCTGTCTTGTCGACATTCATGACTCATTTGGTCCTGAAGAACGGCGTCGTTCTGGGAGTATTCGTGCTCACGATCCAGGCTCCGCAGCCGGTGACATTTGTGGACATCACCGACCGTGCCGGCGTCCGGTTTGTCCACCGCAACGGCGCGTCCGGCAACAAGTTGTACCCCGAGCTTTTTGGCGGCGGCGTCGCGGTGCTCGATGCCGACGGGGATGGCTGGCCCGACCTGCTGTTTGTCAACGGCACCGATTGGCGCGCACCGCGACGGTCGCGATGCGGCCTGTATCGCAACAATCACGACAACACATTCACCGACATCACGGCCGGCAGCGGGCTGGATCTGGTCGAGGGATACGCGCTCGGCGCCTCGGTCGCGGATTACGACAATGACGGCCGCGAGGATGTCTTCGTGACGACCGTCGAAGGCGGCCGGCTGTTTCACAACGACGGCCGCGGCCGGTTTCTCGACGTCACCGATCGCGCGGGCATCCGCAATCACGACTTCGCGGTCAGCGCGGCGTGGCTGGATTACGACCGCGACGGCCTGGCCGATTTGTTCATCGGGAACTACGTGAAATGGTCAGCGGACGATGAAGTCGCCTGCGCGCAAGAGGGAGTGAGAGGCTACTGCGGTCCGGATGCCTACAGACCCGTCGCGCCCGGGCTCTATCGGAATCTTGGCGGCGGCCGGTTCGAGGACGCCACCGCTGCGGCAGGGCTGAACGAGACGGCGAAGGCAATGGGGGTCGTCGTGCTCGACTATAACCTCGACGGATGGCCGGACATCTTCGTCGGGAGTGACCGCGTCCCGGCAAGGCTTTATCGCAACGATGGTCACGGCCGGTTTGTCGACGAGGCATTGCGATCCGGCGTCGCGCTGAGCGAACAGGGAACGGCTCGCGCGAACATGGGAGCCGACGCCGCCGACTACGATCGCTCGGGCCGTCCTCACCTGGTCGTCGGCAATTTTCTCAACGAGATGCTCGGTCTGTATCACAACAACGGCGACCAGTTCGTGGATGTCGCGCCGCGATCACCGGTCGGCCGGGCGAGTCTGCTGTCGGTGACGTGGGGGGTGTTCTTTCTTGATTACGATCTGGATGGCTTTCCCGACATCTTCGCGGCCAACGGCGGCACCGACGAGTCGCAAGGGATGGATGCGCGAGCGCGGCTCAGCCAGGCGCCGCTCCTGCTGCGAAATCGCGGAAGTGGGGCGTTCGAGAACGTCGCGCCCTCACTCGGCGTCGCGTTCAACCAGCCGATGATGGCGCGCGGGGCGGCGTACGCCGATTTCGACGGGGACGGCGACCTCGACATCGCGGTGGCCACACTCGCCGGACCCGCGCGCCTCTTTCGGAACGACGGCGGCAACCGGAACAGCCGGCTGAGCGTCCGCGCCGTCGGCGCCCGCTCGAACAGGAGCGCCCTGGGAGCCGTCGTGCGCGTGAGCGGCGCGTCGGGGACGCAGTGGCAGATGGTGCACAGCGGTTCGAGCTACGCGTCGCAAAGCGATCTGACGCTGACATTCGGATTGGGCCGCGACATGCGTGCGTCGAAGGTCGAAGTGACCTGGCCATCCGGAGCCACGCAGACGTTCACCGGCGTCGCCGCGAACCAACTCGTGGTCATCGATGAATCGAGGGGACTTCGCAAAGCGCGATGACTCGAACGACGCCGTTCGCGCCTAGGCCTAGGCCTACGGCTTTCTCGTTTGTCGAGACAGCTCCTCCTCGACGACGCGTTTGAGGAAATCGAACGGCGGAAGAAACGGCGGCGGCCCGGGAACCAACCGGCCGTTGATGAGGAAGCCCGGTGCGCGCGTGATTCCGTAGCGCGCGGCCTCGTCGATCGTCTGTTTGATCGCGGCCTGATGCTGTCGTTGTTCGACGCAACTGTCGAATGCCGCACGATTCAATCCGGCGTCGGCCGCCGCCTGTTTCAGGCGCGCCGCGTCGACGGCGCCAGGCGGGAGGACGACCGCGTCGTGATACGGCCAGAAGCGGCCCTGGGCGTTGGCGCACTGCGCAGCTTCGGCGGCGGCGATGGAACCCGGACCGAGCAGCGGTAGATGCTTGAACACCAGCCGGACGCGTCCATCGAACGCTTCCGTCACTCTGGTGAACGCCTGGGCGTATCTGGCATACGACGCGCTGGCGAGATCGCCGAACACTACGAGCACGACGGCCGCATTTTCCGATCCCAACGCGGCATCCTGCGGCGTTCGATCGACTTCAACGCGCGGGGGCGCCAGAAACACCTCGGCCCGCGTCGAAACTTTCATCAGCTCCTCGAGATAATTCATCTTCGCGACTTCGGGCTCCGATATCCGTTCCAGCCAGGCCCGAAGCGCCGGCTTCATCTCGTCGAGCGTCGCGCCGCGCGTCAGATCTCCGAGGCTCTGGTACAACGAGACGACCGCCGACTCGGGCATCGTGATGATTCGTTTGGGAATCTCCTCTTTGAGCAACGCCTCCGTCGTCATTCCGCGCGCAGCCGCTTCACGCGCGAGCAGCTCGTCCGCGACCATCGCGTCCAGGACACGGCGCCGGTTGTCGTACAGCTGACGGGCCAATCCGAGGTAACTCGCCGGATCGCGACGCTGCCACTCGCGATCCACGTCAGCGAGCGTGATGATGCGATCGCCGACCTTCGCGGCAGGCTCGCCGCCCGCGATGGCAATCGACGCCGCCACGGCCGCCGGCGACGTGTGGCCGGCTGAACTGTCCGGAGCACCAAGAACAAGCTGAAACGATCCCGTTTCCCCTGGGGACGGCCCGTAGCTGACGGTCAACACGTACGTGCCGGGCGGCATCGACCTGGTCGGCGCAACCGCGACGATGCGATTGCCGCCGACGGCGTCGATCGTCAGCGGCACGAGATTGAGCGTGACGAATGGAAGGAACCCGAAGTTCTCGCCCGTGATCGTCAGGCGGTCCCCGGCCGCGTCGGGCACCGCGCTCGCCACGACGACCTGTCGGGGTTGTTGCGCGAACAGGACGGCGGCCGTCAATAGGATGGAGGCCGCGATGTTCATGGCAGCTCGCCGTCGGTCCACGGCGTCAGACACGGTTCGCGGCGTTCGTAGCGGTCGAGATTGTGCGCGAGCCGCGCGACCACGGCATGCAGCGAGCTGTTCGCGGCGCCTTTCAGCAGATCGCGCTGCACGGACGCGGCCTCGTCAAACCGGCCGGATGCCGCCAGCGCCATCGCGAACGTTTCACCGAGATCGAGCGTGCGTTGTTCTTTCCCCAGGAGCGTCTGCACGAGCGCGAGCGCCCGCCCGCCGTCGCGCACCGTGTCGTCCGGCGCCGACGCGAGAAGACGCGCCAGACCGTGCGCGAAGAAGGGCTGGTCCGGGTACCTCTTCATCGCATCCGACAACGCCCGGCGCGCGTCGCGATAGCGGTGGAGCTGTACGAACGCAATCGCGCGGTTGAATCGTGCTTCAGAGTTGTCTGGGGTTTCGACCAGTACCTGGTCGTACTGCGGAAGCGCGTCCGCGGCGCGGCCGACATGGCGCAGGCCGTTGGCGAACCTGAGCCGTGCGTCGGTGTAATTCGGTTTGATCTCGAGCGCGGCCGACAAGTGCTCGATGGCTTCAGCGTGGCGGCCTTGCGTCTGGAACAGAACCGCGAGGCTGTACTGCGCCAGGTGGTAACCGGGAGAGGTCCGTACGACTCGTTCGAACTGATCCTGTGCGCCGGCGACGTCGCCCATCATGTACAGCGCCGTGCCGAGGCGGTGCCGGAGGGCGGCGTGGTCCGGCGCGAGCTCGAGGCCGTGTCGAAATAGCGCCGCCGCGCCCGGCCAGTCTTTGTTATCCAGCGCCTGAATTCCCCGGGACTCATACGTCTGCGGACTTTCGAGCAACGCTTCGAGCTCGACGATCAACGGATCCGCCGGCAGCACCTGGCGATCTTCGCGCAGGCGAAGATGGATCGCCGCCTGCTTCGTGTCGCCGGTCGCGCGGTACGCCATCGCGAGCGGATAGTGGACGGCGGCAGCCTGCGGGTCCTGCCGCAATACCGCTTCGAGATGCTCGATCGCGCGCGCGTACTGTTGTTCGGCGAGCGCCACGCGCCCGAGCCCGAACAGCGCCGACCGCGAGCGGGGCTGGAGCGACAGCGCCCTCTCGAAGTTGAGCTTCGCTTGTGCGGGTTGTCCCTCGTCGAGGTGCAGGTTGCCCAGCCACACCAGCGTCGCCACATCCTCGGGCTTCAGCTGAAGGGCGCGCTCGAAGGACGTGACCGCGTTGGCGAGGTCGCCGTTCTTGCGATGCAGGTGTCCGAGATAGTACGGCCAGCGAACGTCACCTGGCGCGAGCGTCTGCGCGTTGACGAGGCATGGTTTGGCCGCTTCGCGCTCGTCGGCGGCCATGAGCAACTTCCCGAACTCACCGTACGCGTTTGCAAGTTCCATCGCGGTCGTGCTTCGCTTCTCAATCTTCCGCGTGAGTGTTTCGTAGCTCGTCCGCACCTGCGTTTGGGCGGACGGCGCCATCCTGGACACATCGGGCCGCGAGACCGCCTGCAGTCCCTCCCGTTCGTGAGCAGTGCAGCCGGCCGCGGCCGCGACGAGCAGCGCGAGGAGTGTCCGCGTCACCGTCGCTTCTTGCCTCCGCCCTCTCTCAACGTTGTGTACCGGTCGATTGTAACGTCAGCCCATTCCTCGATCCGGCCGTCCGGCCAACGTACTCGAAGCGTCGGCTTCTCCGTCGACCGGCCAAGACCGATCAGCACACGCGGATCATTCGCTGACGCGTAGCTCCCGTCGGCTCGCGCCCGTCGCCACAAGGTTGGACCGGTCGGCCGCATGACGGCGACGGTCGCACCGAGGCTATCGCGACGTTCTCCGACCAGCCGCAACCCGAGCCAATGGTTGCGGTTTCCGAGGTTATTGATCAGAAGCCTGACCGGACCGCTGTCGTTCGCGACGACGACGTCTGTGTCGCCGTCGTTATCGATGTCGCCGAACGCAGCACCGCGGCCGACTTCGGACAGCGCGAACACCCTGCCCGCCTTGCCGGTGACGTCCTCGAAGCGGCCGTCGCCGAGGTTTCGAAACAGCTGCTTCCGTTGATCGTACGGAAACCTGCCGTTCGCCCGCCCTTCCAACGCCACTTTCCCGTTGACCGTGAGGACGTCGAGCAGGCCGTCGTTGTCGAAATCAAACCAGGCGGTCCCGAACCCGGTGTACGGCAGGCTCGCGGGTCCAATCCGGGATTGCGCGCTGACGTCTTGAAACTGCCCGGTCCCGTCATTCACGAGCAGATCGTGCCCCTCGCCTGTGAGATTCGTGAAGAACAGGTCTTCGTCGCCATCGTTGTCGAAATCGCCGGCATCGACGCCCATGCTCGCTTCTGGTTTGCCGAGCTCGTTGACCGCGGCGCCCGACAACAGCGCCGTTTCCTTGAACGTGCCGTTGTGCTGATTGATCCACAACAGATTCTCGACGCCGTCGTTTGCGACGTAGATGTCGATCCAGCCGTCGCCGTTGAAATCCGCCGTCACGACGCCGAGCGCAGGGCCGAAGGTTGCGCCGGCGAGCGCTGCGGCGCTCACGTCGGCGAATTTCCCGTGTCCTACATTGTGGTACAGCCGGTCCGGTTGGCCGCCGTACGTGCGAGGTGGGCAGTAGTCACGCACGCCTGCCACGTTCGGACATCGCGTATCGTTCTCGAGGGTGTAATTGACGTTGTAGCCGACGTACAGATCCAACCAGCCGTCGCGATCGTAGTCGAGGAATGCCGCCGCGACCGCGACGCCCGGGTTGTCCTCGATCCCGCTCTGCTTCGAAATGTCGGTGAAGGTTCCGTCACAGTTGTTGTGAAACAGCTGATTCGTCCCGAAATTCGTCAGCAGCAGGTCGACGCAGCCGTCGTTGTCGATGTCGCCGGTCGCGACGCCGAGCCCGTACTGCCGCGCTTCGATGCCGCTTTGCGCGGTGACGTCGGTGAAGTGCAGCACGCGCGTGCCGTCTTCGCGAACCCGCAGGTCGTTGCGAAACAGCCGTCCTGTCAGCGGCAGCGACCGCCCGGTCGGTGGCAGCAGCGCGTCGGCGAGTGATGTGCCGGCGCCCAGCATCTGTCCCTGGACGACATAGACATCGAGATCGCCGTCGTTGTCGTAGTCGAACAGCGCGACGCCCGGCGGCAGGATCTCGGGATAGAAAAACTGTCCCGATGCGCCGTTGAAGTGGACGAAGTCGAGGCCGGTTTCAGCCGCGCGATCGACGAACCAATCCGCCTGACTCGACGTCGAGCCGGCCACCGGATGGCGCGTGGACTCGACGTCAGGCTTGCTTCGCTGGCTGTTGCAGCCCGCGATGAGCACGACGGCCGACACTGCGAAGGCGGATCGCCCGGTCACGCCCTTGTTATACCGGACCTGGACCCGTTCCTTTCCTTTCTAGAATTCGAAGGTCGCTCCGATCTTGGCGACTCTGGCTGCCAGCACCGATGTCGGCGTGAGCCACGACGTAGAGGTCGGGCTGTAGGTGTTGTTGTAGGTCAGCACCGCCGACGAGTTCGCCAGATTATAGAAATCCACCTGAACCCTCGTCTTTTGGCGACCGACCTTCAGGACCTTGGCGATGCGCAGATCCAGTTCGTTGATGCGATCACCGTAAAGCGTCCCCGGCGGAATGAGATTCACGGTGACGTTCGCGACGTTGCCGGCGGGCGCACGGCCGAGCGACTGCGCGATCACGGCTGCGGGCACCGGGTAGTTCGCGGCGAGCCGGACGCCCGGCTTGCTCTGGAACGTCACGCCGATCTCCACGCCCACTTTCGGGACCTGATAGGAGCTCAGACCTCGAAAATCGGTGAGGAAGCCGGACGCCACATGGCAGTACCCGGTTGGCGTGGACCCGACCGTACCGCCATTCAGGATGGAGATACCCGGGATGGAAAACCCGATCCCGGTCGAGATGGTCGGAAGCAGGCTTTCAGGCAGCGCGTTCGCCACGTCACAGAAATCCTGCACCGTTTGTCCGGTGCTGGTGCCGCCTTGGAACGCGATGCCATGAATCGGCCTGACGCTGGCGTTCACGTCCACGCCGTCCCAGTATTGATAGTGGAGGCCGTAGTTGGCAGCCGCCTGAACCTGGTAGTTGACCTGCCCGAACAGACTGGGGTCGATGTCGTAGAGACCGGTGATCGTGTTGCCGCCGCCGCCCGGCAGGCGCGAATCCACTGGCGCCGTGATGTTGTATTTCGTCCAGTTCGAGGGTTGCACGGCAAGGTTGCGCGTCACGTACTGCCCGTCAAACCACCGCTTGTTGTACTGCACCTCGACCGACACGCGGTTCAGCAGCTGCTGCTGGACGGCGACGCCGATCTGCGTGTCCCAGGGGCGAAGACCGTTGAGCAACTGATCGCTGTAGACCAGTCCCGGATTCAACGTGCCGAAATTCTTGTTGGCGGTGGCACCGCAGAAATCTCCCCCGCTCCCGCGAAGGTCCTGGCTGCCGGTGTTCAGCAAGTCGCAATCCACAACGAAGTTCTGGTTCGCGTCGGTCCACGACCGCGTCGTGTTCGTCACGATCGCCGTTGTTGGAGCGGCGCCGGTGAAGATCCCGGCGTTCTGCGCTGGAGACAGGTACTTGCCCCAGTTCACTTTCAACGACGTCTTCCCGTTCCCGAACAGGTCGTAGGCGGCGCCGATTCTCGGAGTGAGGTCCTTGAAATCGACTCCGTCCGTTCGCGGGATGATCGCGGAGACCGGAATGAACCGCGTGCCGCCGATGCGCGACGCCGGGTAGTAACTGAACGCGTGGTCGTACCGGAGCGCGCCCTGCACGGTCAGCTTGTTCAACGTCCACTGGTCCTGCGCGAAAAAGGCGTCGAATCTGGTTCGCCACTGGCTGTCGAACATGCCGGAGAGCTCCCAGACTTGATTCGGCACGCCGTTGTTGAACTGATACACGAGTCCCTGAGAGTTGGCGAAGTTCGACTGCTGGTTGTCGTTGTCGTAGAGGCCGTTGTATCCGGCCTTGAAGTTGTGCGAGCCAGTGACATACGAGAGGTGGGCGTGCCAGGTGTTCGCCATGATCCAGCCGGTCGAGGCGAGGAACGTGCCGCCACAGAGCGGGCTGCCCGCTCGATAGCACAGACCGGGAATCCTTCCACCCTGCTCCCGGACCTGGATGAAGTCGAGCGTCGGGCTTCCCGGGGACGAATTGCCCCCCCAACGCGAGCCGTAGGCACTCATCCCGACATCGAGCAGCGCCTTGTTCGAGATCGGGGAGGTCCACGTCGCCTGCTGAATGCGCTGGGGGCCGTGCGAGTAAATCGCGGTCTCGGGCGCGAGCGTCGCGCTGGAGCCCGCACCGGCTTCAATCCACCCGTCCGGGTTGTCGCGACACGCGCCGGTGCCTGTGACACCGATCCAGGCCGAGCCGTTGCAGCCTCGCTGCTCATCCCAGAAGAGGTTGAGCTTGTTGCGCGGCGACGCCTGGTACGTGATGCGCACGCTGGCCGTCCGGTTCGACGAATCGCTGCGTGCCTGCAACGCGGTGTTGGGCTCGTACGTCCAGGCGTTTGGATTGCCCGCGTTGGCGTTCGCGAACATCCCCGGCACGGATTGCGCGTTTCCAAGGTAGCGGACAATCGAATAGAACCAGAGCCGATCCTTCATGATCGGGCCGCCCAGCGATCCGTCGTGATCGTAAAGCTTCAGCAACGCACCAGGCACCCTGAGGCCAGCCGCCTTCAATGCGTCCGTGTAGTTGCTCGCTTGCAACGACTGGTTCGAGAACGATTCGACGAACGAGCCATGAAACGTATTGCCGCCCGCCTTCGGGATGACGTTCATGTACGGGCCGCCCGTTTCGGCCTCACCAAGGCCGCCGGAGCTTCGAAACGTTATCTCTTGGAGGTTACCCGTATCGACCGTGTAGCCTGACACGCCGCCGCCGCCGCGAGACGCGCCGACATTCATCCCATCCACGAGAAGACGCCCCTCCTGAATCGGACCGCCATGGCCGCCAAAAATAATCATGGAGGGCACCAGCTGGACCTGACCAGGGTCGCCGGTGATTCCGGGCTGCAGCAGCAAGATCCCGTTCCAGCTTCGTGCGGCCGGTGCGGCTGCGACAGCTTCGCCGGTGAGTACAGCCTGACGCGCGGCGTTCTGCACGTCCACGACCGGCGTCTCGCCGGTGACCGTGATCGTTTCGGCGATTGTGCCGACCCTCAACTCCGCGTTCACCGCGATCGTGCCCGATCCGGCCAGTTCGAGGCCTTCGCGTTTCACCGTACTGAATCCGGTCAGCGTGAAGGTGACCGAATAACTCCCCGGCCGGAGGTCCACGATCTTGTATTGGCCCGTGTCGTCGGTGACGACCGACCGCACCTTCTCAATCAAGGCCGGGCTCGCGGCCTCAACGGTGACGCCCGGCAGCACGCCACCGGATGCATCCTTCACAACGCCGGCCAGCGACGCCTGAGCGTGCGCCGCTGTCGGCCACAAGAGCACGAGCGCCGCCAACAGAACCCCCGGTCTCGCCCATTTCGCCATTGGCGGACCCCCCCCTTCTCCTCTTGGTTGTGCACGGACATGGGGCAGATGCAGATGGCCGCCGCCCTCAATGGCCCGGGCGTTGTAAAGCGTTGGTAACGCTATCGGCGTTGGCGTCATTCGTCAAGAAACATCTGGCCCGGCAATCTTGAAAAGGCGGATTCACGTGCTGCGCGAATGGGATGCCGGTGGGCCGGACAGAAAAGAAATACGACGACATATTTGGCCACAGAGACACAAAGACACAGAGAACAACACGCTGCAGGGAGCGCGCTCGACGCGGCGCCGCGCAGCGGCGGGCGAGGCGTGCCAACCGCAAACGAACGACCACTGGAGGGTGGCTCGGTCGTTCGTTTGCGGTCGGCGCGCCTCACGGCGCGGCCTGCGGTGCAGGCCGCCCGCGTCGAGCGCCTCTGTGTCTCGGTGTCTCCGTGGCTTGTCCAAATCAATACGTCGCCGTAATTACGAGATTCTGTACTTATCGTGAGCACCGTCTGAGCCAGGCTGAACTGTGTTACGAAACGGCCGGCATTCCGCCGACTCGCGGCGCCGCTGGCAACGTTCTGGCGACAGTGGGTGTTCGGCAATAAATTGTTCACTGCGATAAGATGTGCGGGTCGTGGCCTCTCGTCGCGGCGTGGTGCGCGTTCGATAAAGGAGTTCACCATGCGTCATCAATCTATCGCGCCGCTGGCCGCTTTGGTGGTCGTGCTCGTCTGGCTGGCGCCGGCTCGTTCCACCGGTCAGACGTCTGGCTCCGGGGCCAGGGCAACGAAACCATGGACTCCGCCACGGACACCGGACGGCCAGCCTGACCTTCAGGGCAGCTGGTTGAACAACGACGCCACTCCGCTGGAACGGCCGAAGGCGCTCGAAGGAAAACGATTTCTGACCGACGCGGAAGTCGCGGCGCTGAGGAAGAACGCGGCGCGGCTCTTCGGAGGCGACGTGGACAGTGACGCCGCCGGAGGAGACAATTATTTTCTCGCCGCGCTCGCAAATCCCGAGGTGTACAAGAACCGAAACGCCACGGGCAGCGGCGTTGGAGCGGTCAGAGAAATCGATAACCGAACGTCGCTGATCGTGGATCCGCCTGACGGGAAGATTCCTCCCATGACGCCGGATGGACGACGGAGACGGCTCGCGGAAAGTGTCGCGGCATTCGCGGCGCCCGGGCCGGGTCTACCGTCGGGCCCTGAAGATCTCAGCAACTTCATTCGGTGCATCACTTATGGAGCTCCGAGGCTCGGTGGCGCCGCGGCGAGCTACCACAACTACTACCAGGTTGTGCAGACTCCCGGATACGTCATGTTTTTTTCGGAGGCGATCCACGACGCTCGCATCATTCCGCTCGACGGACGTCCGCATCTACCTCGAGACATCCGCCCCTGGCTCGGGGACTCGCGCGGTCGATGGGACGGAGACACGCTGATCGTCGAGACGACGAATTTTTCTCCGAAGAGCAGCCTTCTCGGATCGGCCGAGAACCTGCACGTGGTCGAGCGCTTCACACGCACGGCGCCCGACAAGATCAACTACGAGATTACCCTCACGGATCCCACGACGTGGACCGCGCCCTGGACGGCCGTGGTTCGCCTCAAACGGACAGACGACACGATATATGAGGACGCGTGTCACGAAGGGAACGAGCGAGTGATGATGGGCATCCTCGCCGGGGCTCGCGCCGCGGAGAAGGCCGCTGTTCGTTAACAGCCCGTGGTGAAAGTCCCGGCGTCGCACCGAGGCCGGCGAGGCGCCCCGATGGCAAGGCGCGACGACCGAGAATATCGGGCAATATTTGAGGGAGGAGCAACGCAGCCAGCGGGGATGCATCGCCGGTCGAATGCAGCCGGACTTTTACCACGGGCTGTTAAGTCGCGGGAGGCTTGTCCGGGAGCGTAAACAGCAATGCCATCGTCGCCCAGCTCGATGCGCCGGCCGAAGCGAATTGATGCCAGCCATGCGGGAATCCGCTCTCGAACGTGTGCGGCTGCACCGGCACTGCTCGTGTAGGCATGAACCAGGACCCGTCGGCGAGCTGGTTGCGCAGCAACCAAAGCACGCCTTTCTGGTACGTCGGATCTGTTGTCGGGACTTCCCCGGACACATGCAACGCGTAAAGCGCTTCTCCGGTGGCATAGGCTTCGCCGGGTCTGCCCGGAAGCACGCTCCAGCTGCCATCCGAGGTCTGGGCGGCCTTCAATGCCTTCACGAACGGCGCACGTTCTGAAGGAGTGGCACCGGCATCGGCCAACGCGTTGAGTTGCATGGATCGTTCTTCCATCGAATCAGCCTTCGCCGAAAGGAGCCACCGTTTTGCGCGGGTCAGTCGCTCCTCGAATTCTTCGCGCCGGCCGGGAATGGAGTAGAGCCGGATCGCACGCAGTGCGACGGCTGTCGTGGTGAATGGACCATACTCTTCCGGAGGCCTGTAGCTGGTCGTTCTCCATGCGCCATCGGGGAATTGGTAAATCGAGAGATAGTGGATATGGGCGTCGGTCAAGGCATCGGCGGGATGGCCGGCGGCAGCCATCCCCATGAGCGTATAACCGAGCGTGTCCGAGCCGCCGCCAATCGTCGAGCCCGTGCGCATCGGCTCGAGGTAAGGCGTGTCCGTGGCCACTGCGTACGCCAGTTCCTTTTTGGCCTGTTCTTCGTTGACAACGAATCCCTTCTTGCGCGCCAGCGAGACGGTCATCGCGGGGAGGGAGTTGTTGTGGCAGGACACACACGCGCGGTTCTTGAATACGGGATCGCCGACGGTTTCAATCAGCGGGAGAATCTTTTTCACGGCCGCTTCTGCCGATGGAGCGCCGCCCGCGGGTTTGGGCCATTCTTCCCTCACTTCCTTCGCGCCCGCTCTTACCAGGAGCTCCAGAGTGGAAGCGATTCCCACGCGTGCCGCGAGCTGATATGCCGTGTCGCCTCGATCGTTCTTCGCGTTCGGATCCACACCTTTCGAGAGCAGCCATTCCACCATGCGATCACGATCCACGCGGGGTTCCATCGAGAGCACGGCTTGCATCAGGAGAGTAAAGCCCTCCCGGTCCGTTGACTGGAGCGACGCTCCGTGATCGAGCAAGAACTGCGATAGATCTCGCATCGCTCTCTTCACCGTGTCGTTCAACCCGCCTCCGCCATTGGGGCGGACAGCGCCGGCGGGAGCACCTTTCTCGACGAGCAATCGCACGCACACTTCACAACGTCCCGCTATCGCCGCGGACAGCGTGGCACCGGTACTGTCGCCTGCGCGCACACCGATACCGAGCAGGAACTGGATGGCTTCGAGATCGCCTTTTGCGGCCGCGAGCGCCATCAGCCGGTCTTCGGGCTCCGCGCCTTTGGCAGCCAGAAGCTTCAGAACCGGGGTCGATCCGAACGTCGTGACGGCGACACTCATCGGGGTGGCGCCGCGCTTATTTCGTACTCTCGCTTCCGCTCCCCGGTCGAGCAGGAGCCGGGTTTTCGCCAAGTTGGTCGCCGCGTACATCAGCGCGGTGGAATCGAGCGCGTTTTTCGCGTTGACGTTGGCTCCGCTATCGATCAGCAGCTGCATCATTTTCAGGTCGGATTCGATCACGGAATGCATCAACGCGGTAGTGCCGTCGCGGTCCACGGTGTTCACGTCGGCACCAGCGCGAAGGAGCGTCTGAGTCAGTGAGTAGTCGCCGTTCCGGATCGCCACCAATAGATCGGGTGAGCCGGCGCCAGACAGGAAGGCGCTGGCCAGAAATACGAACACCAGCAAACGATTCATCGCGGGCTCTCCTTTCAGATCTCTCGTGACGCGCTGGCCGGATGCCACGCACTCTGGCTGCACCGACGCGTCTTGATGACTTCGCGGCGAGCGCAGCGTACACGCGTTCCGTCAGATCACGGAGGTGCGCGAGCTGGTGCGCTGACATCCCTTGTTCAAAGGTCCAGCCGTCCAAAACAAGATCACGCGACTCGGTGATTCGGCCTCGAGCATGCGCGGGTCAGACCAACTCTTTGGGTAGCCACAGCCACACCGCCGCGGGCTCAGCGGTTCGCGAAAAGCGCCGGCCCCTTGATCTGGCGGATCGCCACTCCTTGACCGGGCCGCAGCTTCGGTGCCTGCGGATTGGTCACGCAGTTCTTGGCAGGATCGGCGTTAGGCATGCAGGTGTCCGACGCGGTTCCCCAAAATGCGCCGTCGGCCGGCGAGACGTGCACGTCGAGAAAATCGAACATGCTGCCGCCATCCTGGGCATCGCAGCGGCCGGGACCGCAGTCCCCACGGTGCACAGGGTCGTTCTTGTCATTCGCGCGCGTCCATGTGAAGGTCGGATTGACATCGAGCGCATTCACCGATACCACGACGTAGATGTTCCAAGGCCGCGTGGCGTCGCTGAAGTCCTGAGACTCGCTTCCGGGGAACAGCACAACGATGCGACCCGCATCACCCGCCGCGATCGTAGGAAAGTTGACTTCGTGCACTCCGGGCGGCGCCATCATGATCGGCGTCGACCAGGTTGCGCCGTGGTCCTTCGAGACCGAAAGGAACGGAAGACGGAACGTTCCATCCTGCCACACGGCGTAGACGTTGTCCGCGCTGTCAACTGCGAGCGTGACCTCGTGGTCGGCCATCGGCGTGTTGTTGGTGATCTTGACGCGGGTCCAACTAGTGCCTGCGTCGCTGCTGACCGCCACCCACGGCAGCCCACAATGGCCTTTTGGCAGAAAGATGCGACCGGTAGTGTCCGCCGCGAGGTGCCCCGTCAGACCGCCGCACACGGTGCCTGCGTTGGGGTCGGCGCCGGTGAAGGCCGGCGTCGTGGTCGCAAACGTGAGCCCGCCGTTAATGCTCCGGCTGCAGTTGGAGTCGCCCACCTGGTTGTAGCAGAAATACAACATGTTCGGGTAGCCGAACGTCGTGAAGCCGGGCGGCGGCGGCGCCGTGACAATCGTCTGGTGATCGTTCACCGGCGAGTTGCAGGCGAAAAGCGGAACCGACGTCCAGGTTGATCCCTCGTCATCGGAGAAGATGGCGTTGGCGCCGCAGGCCAAATTCAGATCAACTGAGAAGACGCGCCCCGTCTTGCCGGCCGGATTCAGACCGACTGGGTCGACATATACATACGGGTCCAGCGAGAACGGCGGGAATGTCGCCGTGTCCTCGTCGGCGGGAAGGCTCGACGTCAACGACGGCGAGACGGCTTGCCACGTGACTCCCTTGTCGGTCGAGCGCATGACAAGCGTGCGAGCGAGACGCTCCGGAAACGTCGCGTTCGGAAAATCGAACGTTGAGGCGGCAAAGAAGGCCTTGTTGTTCTTGTTGACGCCGATCGTCGGCTCCGCCGCACGGCGGCCGACGTAGTTGAAGCTCGTCTGGAGCTGCGCGACCAGCGGCGCCGACTTCGCGGGCGTGCTGCTGGGTACGCCAACGAAGGTTGCGGTGAAAGGCACGCCGTTGTACGAGTTCGTCTGCTGATCGGTACGCGCATTGCCGATCGCGGCGAATCCCACGTACGTGCCACCGGGAACCACGACAAACGGCTGCACGACGACGGTGTAGGTCCCGGCAGGCGGGTTGTTCAGCACGAGCTCCTCGATGCCGCCGGACGTGCCGGAGCTCGCGATCGTATTGCCACTCGGGTCGCGCACGAACAGATCGATGTCGTCGGTGGGGGCGGCCTGGTCGGTGGCGTTCGCGGCCGTGACTCGGATCGTGACGACGAAGTCCTTCTTCGGCGGCACGATAGCGAGCGCGAACCGATCGCAGGTCGGGTCGATGCCGCCGGCGCTGAAGCAGCTCAGCGGGTTCGGCGCAGTCCACGCTCGGCCGGCCCACGTGATCGTGGGCGAATCAGCAGAGATGGCGCCGCCCGAGGGCGTCGCCGCTATGAGCCGATGAACCGCGATGATCGTCATCACGAGCAGTGTCACGACCGCGACAAGGGCAGTAGCGATTCTGTTCATGTTCCTTACTCTCTTTCGCATAGCACGCACACGAAGGCGACCGCGGAGCAATAGTCGAGCCACGACGTGCACGAGTCTCGGCTGCCACCTCTTTCCGCGGCACGGAAGGCGATTGAGTCGACGTAGGTCCGAATGTCGCTCAAGTCCGATCGGGTCAACGGCGCGACACCCTCGATCGCCGGCCCCTGCATGATGGCCTGGGCGTCGCTCGCATACTTGAGAAGTGATTCGACCTCGCGCTGCAGCGCTTCGTCACCGGCGCAAGCGAGGCGCAGAAACTGCGCGCGCTCGGCTTCGTCGCGCGCGAGCGCGTCGTGATGGATCCGCTCGACGTGCTGCCAGCGATGGGGACTGGTCACGCGATTCTCATCACCTTGCCGCAGGGGCGGACGGGTGTGTCCGCCCCGGGGGCCGACATCCTATCTCGTCTCGAATTCGAAGGTATGCGTCATCGGAGATGGGGATTGTAAGGCCGAATGGCGGGGCCCGACCAGTGCCTGCGGCCAACCCATGGGGGTGCCTGCCATGAGCGCGCACACGTGTCTGAGAGTGCTCCAAGGCTCTACGCCAACCATGCGGTAGGCGTGATTTTGAAGCACCAGATCCGCTTCGGTCGTTGGCAGGAGTTGCCGCGCGATGTGCGCCCGGGTCCACGCCGAACGCGGCTCGCACCGTTGCGCACGCCAGTGGGGCTGCACGATTGCCCTCGATCGCGCCGACGCCGGCCGATGACACCTCGACGTCGCGGAGGACGCCTATCGACGGGTGTCTTCACTTCCTAGCCGAAACGTCTTCGCTCCGGCCGCGAAGCGCACGTTGATTCTCACCTCGGTCGGAATACTGGCGGAGCACACCCGTATAATGCTCTTCGGCTATCCGTCCATCTGAGCACAGAGAGAAGAACGAGGGAAGTCAATGCGTTCGTGAAACGGGCCGGCAGATCTGGCTCATGGAGGGCATATGCGTCACCCGATCCGTCTGATGGTTTGCGTCGTAGTGATCCTCCTGGTCTCGATCACGACGACGTGGGCTCAGGCAACCGCGCAGATCAACGGGACCGTCGCGGACTCGAGCGGCGGCATCCTGCCGGGCGCGACCGTCGTGGTACTCTCCGGCTTCCGCACGTATGTGCGCACCGGTATCGTGCTGCAGGTCAACAGCAATCCGGTGATCCCCGTGACGCTGCAGATCGGCGCGATCGGGGAAACGATAACCGTGACATCGGCCGCACCGCTCGTCGAGACGCGCAACCCCGCCGTCGGACAGGTCATCAACAACGAGCAAGTCCAGGCGCTGCCGCTCGAGGGCCGCAACGTGGCCTCCCTCGTCCTCCTGGCTGGCGGGGCGGTGGATACGGGCAACCCCTCGAGCCGCAGTCTGACCCAGAGCCGCGGCATCGCGGTCGCCGGCGGCCAGCAGTTCGGTGTGCAGTATCTGTTGGACGGCGCGATGCACAACAACTGGTATGACGGCGTCAACCTGCCGCTGCCTTTCCCCGACGCGATGCAGGAGTTCAGCGTGGAGACCAGCTCGCAGAACGCGCAGAACGGCGTCAAGGCGGGCGGCACGGTCAGCGTCGCGACGAAGGCAGGCACGAACCTGTTCCACGGTGACGTGTTCGAGTTCGCGCGCCACCATCGCTTCAACGCGACCGCCCCGTTTGCCGCGATCAGCGCCACCACGGGCGAGCGCACCAGCGATGGTCTGGTACGGAACCAGTTCGGTGGCGTGCTGGGCGGACCGATTGTCCAGAACAAGATCTTCTTTTTCGGCGCCTATCAGGGCACGCACGCAACGCAGACGCCAGCCGACATCGTGACGTTCATCCCGACCGCAGCCATGCTCAACGGCGACTTCTCCACCGTCGCCTCGGCCCAGTGTCGGGCGCAGGGCAACCTCACGCTCCCGGCGGCGTTCGGGTTCGTGAACAACCGGATCGATCCGGCGCGGCTCAGCCCGGCGGCGGTGAGGATCGCCAGGATGCTCCCCACGACCAACGACCCGTGCGGCCAGATTGCGTATTCGCGTCCAACCAGGCCCCGAGAGCGCCAGCCGATCGCCCGCGTCGACTGGCAGCTCGACAAGAGTCACTCTTTATTCGTCCGGTACATGCTGTCGACAACCTTTTGGGGGCCGGCATTCGAGAACGCGAACGGGAATATCCTGGCGGCGACGCTTGGCGGTCGCGACAATACCCAACACTCGCTGGCGATTGGCGACTCAATGGTGTTGAGCAATACGATCGTGAACAACGTGCGGCTCTCCGTCAATCGCACGAGCGTCGTGCGGACACACTCGGAGCTCTTCGGGCCGGAAGACGTCGGCATCAAGATGTTCACCTATATTCCGAACTACATGAACATCACCACGACAGGTGCCTTCTCCATCAATACGGGCACGGAGACCTTCTCGTTTTACAAACCGAACACGTACTCCCTTTCCGACGACCTGACGATGGTCCGCGGGAATCACCAGTACGGCTTCGGCGGCGCCATGGCCGTGTCCGATTGGAAGACGGAATCGAACATCCGCTCGATGGGTCCGTTCTCGTTCAGCGGCGGCGTCACCGGCCTGCCGCTCGCCGATTTCCTGCTCGGGCGCGTGTTCGAGTTCCGGGAAGCGACGCCGTTCCGGCAGGACATCAAGCAGCCGTATTTCGCGCTCTACGGGCAGGATACCTGGCGGGTGTCGTCGAGCGTCACGCTCAACTACGGGGCGCGATGGGAGCCGTGGTTCCCGCAAGATAGCGTGGACAGGGCGGTCTACAACTTCGACGTCGAGCGGATGCGGGCGGGGACCCGCAGCACGGTGTACCCGCAGGCACCGGCCGGGCTCTACTATCCCGGCGACCCGGGATTCCCGGGCAATTCCGGCATGAAGACCGTGTGGTCGAACATCGCGCCTCGGGCGGGCGTTTCGTGGGATCCGAAAGGCGACGGTCGTACGTCGCTGCGCGCCGGATACGGCTTGACCGGCGATTTCGTGACCGGCCAGTTCTTCTTCGATTCGCGCTCGGCCCCTCCGTTCGGACTGGAACAGCGTCTCACCGGCACTCTGCTCGATGACCCGTGGGGTGCGGTTGGCAGGACCAACCCCTATCCGATCTCGGTGGGCGGTGCGGACTACCCCTACAGCGCCGCCTTGTACCCGCTTTTCATCTCGATGCCCTACGACATCAAGACGACGCGCAATCACAGCTGGAACGTGGCATTTCAGCGGCAGGTCGGCGATAACATGGCGTTCTCGACGACGTATCTCGGCAACCACATGGTCAACATGTGGGGCGTTGTCGACGGAAACCCGGGCGTGATCCCCGCGGGAGCCACGCCGACAGGCTCGTGCACTCTGAAGTTGCCGACCGGCGGCACGCAGACGTTCACCGACTGCTCGACGGCGTCGTTGGATCTCCGCCGGGAGCTCAGCCAGCTGAATCCAGCAGTCGGGCAGTACTACGGGTACCTCGATTGGATCACTGACGCGGGTTGGCAAACCTACCACGGCCTGCTGCTGTCGTTGCAGCGCCGGTCAGCGAGTGGGATCACGACCAGCGCCAACTACACCGTGTCAGCATGCGAAGGCTTGATCAGCCAGGGCCAGGCCCCCCTGAACGTCGCCACGGGGTACATGAAACCGGTGTCGCTGATCAATCCGCCCTCAGACGCCGAAACACAAGCGATTTTTGACGAGGACAAGGGGCGGTGCGGCACGTGGCGGAAGCACATCCTCAACCTCAGCGCAAGCGTCGAGACGCCGCAGTTCACCAACACGGCTGCGCGGGCGCTCGCGTCCGGCTGGCGATTGTCGGGGATCTTTCGCGCAAACTCGGGTAGCCCGCTGACGGTCACCACGGGCACCGACCGAGCGCTCTCCGGTATCCAGGCCACCACGCAGCGCGCGAACCAGGTGCTGGACAATCCGTACGGAGACAAGACGATCAACAACTGGCTCAATCCGGCGGCGTTCGCCCAGCCGGCGCTGGGCACCTACGGAAACTCCGTACGCAACGCCTTTGATGGTCCGGGACGCAAGGTCGTCGATCTCTCGCTCGTGCGGTCGTTCCGGTTCCGCAACGGGCGGCACGTCGAGGCGCGCGTCGAGGCGTTCAACGCGTTCAACTGGTTCCTGCTGGACATCCCGAACACCACACTCTCCAGCGCGACTTTCGGGCGCATCACATCGTCGGGCGACCCGCGCATCATGCAGTTCGCGGTGAAGTACGAATTCTGATCGGGAGAGAAGAGGGCCTAGAGTACAGAATCTCGTAATTACGGCGACGTATTGATTTGGACAAGCCACGGAGACACTGAGACACAGAGGCGCTCGACGCGGGCGGCCTGCACCGCAGGCCGCGCCGTGAGGCGCGCCAACCACAAACGAACGACCGGGCCACGGTCCAGTGGTCGTTCGTTTGCGGTTGGCACGCCTCACCCGCCGCTCGGCGGCGCCGCGTCGAGCGCGCTACCTGCAGCGTGTTCTTCTCCGTGTCTTTGTGTTCTCTGTGGCCAAGTATGTCGTTGTGTTTCTGAAATGGGGCACCAATCGCCGTCACTAAATACGTCGCCATAATTGTGAAATCGAGTACTTAGTCAAGGCGCGGCAACGGACGGGCTCAGGCACTATGACCAAAGACCCATGACGGGCGTCCCTTTCACCAATTCGCGGGGTTGATTGAGGTGATTGCGGATCTCCATGTCCGGGTCGAGCCCCAGCGCGAAATAAACCGTCGCCAGCAAGTCCGCCGGATGAACCGGCTTCTCTTTGGGCGAAGAAGCCGTCGCGTCGGATTCTCCATATTGCGATCCGCGCGCGATGCCGGCTCCCGCCACGACCGCGCTGTAGCAATACGGCCAGTGGTCGCGGCCGTCGGGAGAGTTGGAATTGCCCGACGTCGACACGCCCAACCTCGGACTCCGGCCGAATTCGCCCACTGCGACGACGAGCGTCTCCTTCAAGAGTCCGCGCTGGTCCAGGTCTTCGAGCAGCGCCGACAGGCCGCGGTCCAGCTTCGGACAATGCAGATTCTTCAAGGGCCGGAAGTTCGCCGCGTGCGTATCCCAGGCGCTGATCTCCGGATCGCCGTTGGCGACGGAAGGCCAGTTCACCTGTACGAACTTCGTGCCCGCCTCGATCAACCGGCGTGCCATGAGCAGGCTCTGCCCGAACGTGTGCATGCCGTAGCGCTCGCGCATGTCGGGCGGTTCTTTCTCCAGGTCCATGGCGTCCCGCGCCTTGCCCGACAGCACCAGATCGTAGGCCTTGCCGTAGTACTCGTCCACGGCGTAGTCCTTCAAGGCTTTCTGCAGGTCCGGCATTGAACCGTTGACGCCTTTCAGCAGCTCGAAGCGGTCCTTCAGGCGTTCCGGCGGAATGTCCTTGCGCAGCGACAGATCCTCCAGCTTCACCGGTTTGGCCGGGTCCTGATACATGCGATACGGATCATAGGCTTTGCCCAGGAACCCGGCGCTGCCGCCCTTGCCGATAATTCCGGACTCCTGCAACGGGCGCGGCAGTTCGACGAAGGGCAGCACCGGATCGGTCGGCGGCTTCAGCTTCGACACCTGACTTCCAGCCGTCGGAAAGTCGGCGGGAGAGGGCGGCTCGAGCTGGCCCGAGGGCGAAACCTTGTCGGGCGGATAACCGGTCAGCATCTGGTAGATCGCCGCAGTGTGGTTGAACAGGCCGTTCGGCGTATAGCTCATCGAACGAATCAACGTGGCCTTGTCCAGATGCTGCGCCATCATCGGCATGTGCTCGCCGATCCAGGTGCCGGGGATCCTGGTCTTGATGGGTTTGAACTCCCCGCGAATGTTCGACGGCGCATCGGGCTTGGGATCCCAGATATCGATGTGCGACGGCCCGCCCTGCAGGAAGATCATCACCACGCTCTTGGCCGACTCCCAGCCGCGCGCGCCGGCGTATTTGCTGGCCGCGCCAGCGTGGGCCTGGTCGCGCCAGAAGAAGAAGTGCGGAAGACTCAGGCCCATCATGCCGATGGAGCCGATGCGGAGCAGTTCGCGCCGGGTGGGTCCCTCGCAGTTGCAACCGCGATGTCCGGGAAGATTCAGCATTGTCCGTTCCTCAGTAGATGTACAGAAACGCCTGGCTGTTGAGCAACGCCCACAGGAGATCTTGGGCGCGGCTTCCTTTGGCGGCATTCGACAGATACGTCACCCCGCGCTGGCGTTCCTCCTGGGTCGGAAGCCGGCTCAGCGCCGCAAGATAGAGCTCGTCCACCATGGCCTCGTCGCTCTTGCCGCTCAACACCAGCCTGGCCACACGCCCATTCGGATCCGCGACGGCATCGGAAATCGTTCGTCCATTCACCAGATTCAGCGCCTGCGGGAGGCTGAAATCGGAGCGCCGCTCGCACTCGCAGGACGACTCCCGCGGCGGGCGTCCGAACACATCCAGGAACCCTTCTCTGCCGATGTGCGGGTCGACCAACTGCGAAGCGGCCGTGTCCTCGGGAACTTCGGGGAAGCGCGCCCTGGCGCCCGCCGCCGAGGAAACCCCGTCCATGAGCTCCTCCGCTGAAAGACGCCTTGGGATGGCATGGGAGAAGTTGTCGCGGTCGTTTGCGTTCCACTCGTTGGTCACGATGGACGCCTGATACGCCCGGGAGCTGACGATGGTGCGCATCAGAGAGCGCAAATCGAAACCGTGCGCCACGAAATCCTTCGTGAGCGCTTCCAACAAGGCCGGATTCGAAGGTGGATTGGACGCGCGAATGTCGTCCACCGGATCGATGATGCCCTTGCCCACGAAATAACTCCACATCCGGTTGGCGATCGCCCTGGCGAAGAACGGATTGTCCTTCGAGGTGAGCCATTCCGCCAGGGCGTCGCGCCGCTGCGGGCCGTCGGGAACAGGAGCGACGCTCGAAGCGAGCATGAACTGCGGCTTCATGACGCGTCCGTCCTTGGGATGCTTCATCTCGTACTCGGCGCGCCGATCGAAGACGATCTCCTCGCCCACTTCGTATCCGGCGCGGATTCCCACCGCCGAGAAGAACGCCGACATCTGGTAATACTGATTCTGCGTCCAGCGCTCGAACGGATGATCGTGGCACTGCGCGCACACCATCCGGACGCCCAGAAACACCTGGGTGGTCTTCTCCATCGCCGGCCTGGCCTCGCGCGTGACGCGGAAATAATTCGCCGCCGGATTGTCGTACGAGCTGCCACGCGCCGTCAGCAACTCGCGCACCAGCTTGTCGTAGGGGCGGTTCGACGCGATCGCATCCCGAATCCACTGCTGGAATTCGTACGCGCCTTTCTCGCCGAGATACTTGCGGCTGGATTGCAGCAGATCGCCCCATTTCACCGTCCAGTGATCCACGTATTCGGGGCTGGCGATGAGCTTGTCGATCGTCTTCGCGCGTTTCACGCGCGACGGCGTGGGATCGTCAAGGAGGGCCCGGACACTCTCCGGTGAAGGCAGGCGTCCAGTCAGATCGAGCGATAGCCGGCGGAAAAACGTCACATCGTCGGTCACGGGCGACGGTTGAATCTTCAATCGTTCGAGCTTTGCGTCGACCAGGCGGTCGATGTAGTTGAACTGCGGCAGCGGCTTCCACGCGAAACCCGGCTTGGGATTCAACACGGTCACCGGAATCGCGCCAAACGTGCCTTGATAGCGCACCAGCAGCGTGGCTTCTCCGACGCGCTCGCCGCGGATGACGGACGTGTCGGACTCGACCGACGCCACGTCGGGCACGTTCGATTCAATCGTCGTTTCGCGCGTCACATCGCGCGTCTGATCGTCCTGGTAGCGGACCACCACCTTGAGCGACGCCGTCTCGCCCGGCCTGGTCATGAAGATTTCCTTGGGTTCGGCGCGCAGCTCCGCCACGGTCTCTTTCGCCGGATCGCCGTATGGCACGCCCTGCGCGATCCAGTTGTAGATGGTCTTGTAATAGTCGGAATCCTTCGCGAACCGCCGGCCGCCGCCGTGCGCGACCTCCTGCGACGGTTTGGCCAGCATCAGGCTCCTGCCGGGGTCAGCGCGGTTGAAGCGGCGGCCCGCCAGGTCGTAGAGCAGCGCTTCGTAATCGAACTGCGGATCATATCCGCGCAGGGAGAGCTTGAAGCCATTCTTTCCCTTGGCCGCGCCATGACACGCGCCGGCCGTGCATCCGACCTTGTTGAGAATCGGCGCGACGTCGCGCAGAAACGTCACGCGCGGCTGCTCGGCCTGCCCTGAGCCTGCCGAATGGGTCCCTTCTGCGACAAGCGCCGCGGTGGCTAAACTGAGGGCGACCGCGGCGACACTAAGGACGTGAACCAGTTTGAGCATTGCCCGCTCCGACCTCGTCTACTTTTACCGTAATCGGACGCGACACGATATCTTCCTGCTCGCCGCCACCGAGGTTCAGTCGGCCCGTAATGTAAATGTCGTACTTGGACGGCCGTGTGAGCCTGGTCGTGGTCATCATGAACGTGCCCGTGGAAGAGTCCTTCGCGTCCGCCTGCATGTCGATCACCCGCACGTCGGCGGATCCCACCATTTCGGCGCTCACGGTCTTGGGCAGGGCCTGCGTCGCGTCTCGGAGAGTCCACTTCCAGCGAAACTTGATCTGGTCGCCCTCTGCCATTCGCGTGCGATCGAGCATGGTCACTTCGAGCGTCGCGGCGCGCGGTTTCGTTCGCGCCGTGACCAGCTCGAGTCCCATCCACGGCGCGGTCAGGGAGCGTTGCCGGTCGACCGCCCCTTGCTCGCTTGCACCCGCTACGTTCACGATCATGCCCGGCCCTTCCGCCTTGCGCACGATCATCGAGCCATCGGGCAGCCTGGCCACGCCTTCCACGGTCAAGTCGAGTGATTCAAACGTCTCGCCCGGTTCCGCCGTGAGAACCAACACGCCCCGGCTGTTGCGATTCTGCGGTGTCTCCTTGACCGGCAGCCCGGCCACGACGTAGCCGCCTTCCACTCGCAGTCCTTTGGGCGCATTCGCGACCCGCAATTGGATTTCGTCCTCGAAACCTTGCCGTAGCACGGTCAGGGGAACCGCCACCGAACCTTCCGCGGGCACGTTCACGAAAGCGGAATTCAGGATGACCCGGAAGTCCTGCGCCACTGGCTGCACATTGAGCCGGTACGCGTAGCCCGGGCCGCCGCGCAGCGCCAAATCCTCGACCGTGACGGTGATCTGATTCACACCCGCCGGCGTTTGCAGCCGTAATATCGGATCGCCTGCCGTGCGGCTCTGGTTGACGTTGTAGAGATCCTCGGCCAGCGGCTCGTCGCCCGATCGCCCCAGGACGTTGCCCTTCTCGTCGCGCACGGTGATCACCGCCATGAGCTTTGAGGTTCCCAACTCGCGAGCCTGGATGCGAAATGTCATGGCTCGGCCGGTCGGCACGCGAAGCGTGTAACGATCCACCTGGTCCGCTTTGGCCAGCCGCGCATTGATTGTCACGGGTGAGTCGATCGCTCGGTCACCCACTGGCGCGTTGAGCTCTGGATCATCTCCCACGGCGAACGGCACCGGAAGCGCGGGACTGCCGGGCACGTTCACAAAAACCTGGTGCACGTTCGAGCTGGCGTTTCGCAAGTCCACCGTGACGGTCTCGGAACCGAGCGAAGTCTCGACCAGCTCTCCGCGCCTTCCGCCCAAGGGAAACACTTCGCGCGGATAGGCGTAGGAGCCAACCTTCAAGCGATAAAAATTGGCCGTCTGCGTGGAAAAGCGAGCATCTCGCACGACGACGTAATAGTCGCCGTCTCGCGGAAAGGCGACCTCGACTCTGGCATCGAGCCCGAGCAACGGCGCGTCTTCACTGCGCGCGATCACCCTGGCGTTGGCATCGAGAATCTCGAGCAGCGGATCGATCGCCGATCCGCAACGCCGCGCTTCCACTTCGATCACTCGCTTTTCACCGGCCCTGGCGCTCAAGCGGAACATGTCGCGCTCGGGCCCGCGCAATGCGCCATTCAGCGTGAACGGCGGCGGCGGCAGCCCCTGCGCGTCTTCCATGCTGTCGTTGGTGTTGGGGAGCGCGCCGGGCCGCGACTCGTCCTCGGTGAATTCAGGAAACGCGCCGACGGTGAACAGCTGGACATTCGAAATGCCCTCGCTGGTGACCACCCGGATCGGGTATACGCCGGCGGCAAGATCCGCGGTCGGCTCGACCAGGAACGTCGCGTAGCGACCCTCGCCTTGCATCGGCCCGCCCGGTATCGGCGCGGGCTGATCGGGAGTCAGCAGCGTGAAAGATGCCGGCATCGTCGAGCGAATCTTCGCGCCTTCACCGAGATTCCTGCCGGCCAGCGTCAACGTGAAAGGCTTGCCCTTCTGCGCTCCGCGCGGCTGCAATTCGGTGATCACCGGCTGTGCTGAGAGGCTCAACGCTGAGACAATCGACGCCGAGACAGTCAAGAGCAACAGCCGCCCTGTCATTGCGCACCTCCGTCCAGCGGTACGGGCACGAAGCTCTTTTCCAACGTGCAGTCCTTCGTAATATACAACCGGACCCGACCGTCGAATCCTCCGGTTGCCAGGTGCGTGCTATCCGGGGAAAAGGCCACGGCATAGATACCTGCGGTGTGTCCTTTGCAAGACGCGAGAGGCAATCCTGTATCGGCGTCGTAGATATTCACGCTCGGAGCGGCGCCGGCTACCGCCACGCGCTTGCCGTCGGGCGACCAGTCGAGCGCGAAGATCGCGCCGTCTTGAGCGGCGAGCTGGCGGACCAGCGTCGCGTCTTCGCCCACTTTCATGTTGCGCGGACGATCCATGCTGTAAATGTAGGGAACACGATCCTCGCCACCGATCACGATCTCGTCTGCTTTCGGATGCCGCGCCACGGCTGCGAGCTCGCCGTGCATCTGGTTGACGTTCTCCAGGAACTGCCCTGCGCTGGCGTCGATCAGCTTGGCGGCGCGGTCGCGTCCAACCGAAACGAGCCGTTTGGAATCGATTCCGAACGCCGTCCCGAGCACCCAATTCTCGTGCGTGCTGATCTTGTACAGTTCCCTCCCGGTGGCGGTTTCAAATGCGCGCACGGTGTTGTCCGCGCAACCGACCGCGACCTTGGACGCATCCGGCGAAAGCGACGCGCCAAACACGGTATCGTTGGTGGCTTCCGCGGTCCGCAGCAGCGTGCCCTCGCGCGGCTCCCAGAACTGGATCTCACCGAAGCGAGCGGGCGTTCCGCCGCCGGCGATCATCAGATTGCCGTCGGCTGAAAAGGCGATGGACAGGATGCGATCGGCTTTGCCCGGCAGCCGTTTCACCAGGCCGCTCCCATCGGCGCGATGCAGCAGGATTTCACGATTGCCACTCACCGCGAGCGTTTTTCCATCGGGCGAGAAGCGCAACGCGGTAATCACGGGAGGCTGGTGGTAGACGCCGGGCTCGCTCGACGCGTCCTCGGACGGCGAATCGTCCCTGGCGCCGGATGTGATCCAGTCGCGGATGGTCGCGACATCATTCGCGGCGAGCGGCGGCTGGCCGAACGGCATGGACGGTGTCAGGGCTGCGGTGATGAACTGGATCACGAGGCTTTGTTCCGGCGAACCGGCCACGAAAGCAGGTCCGCGTTTGCCACCGGTCCGGAACCTGGCGTACGTCGTGAGATCGAGGTCTGACTGTGTCGAAGCAGGCTGATGGCAGCTGGTGCAGTTCTTGTCGAGGATCGGCCGGACATCGCGCAGGTAGCTGGGATCCCCGGCACGCAGGAGCGGGATGGCCATCAGGGAAGCCGCGAACCAGTTCAAACGCATACGTCATCCTAAGCCCAGTGCGTCTGCCAATACCAAGATTCCGTCCGGTGACCGCCGCGGTGTCGGTGAGCCGCTTCTCGGTCCACTGGCCAGGTTCGTCGCGACGAAGACGTCGCCCTTCCCGTCGGGACCGTTCGGACCAGGTGTGGGTTCTGGAAAGGCCTTAATAACGATTCGAAAGAGCGTAAGATGAGGACGTTCAGGAGGGGTACATTCGCGACGGTAGGTTCACGAAGACCATGAGAGTTCAGATCGAGGTCGACAGCGACGAAAGTTCCGCGCGATGATCGCGCTCATCCCGCGATCGAGATTCATCCTGAGGGTCTTCATCATGCCGCGGTCCTCGAGGAGCACCGTATGACCATGACTCGTCGCGAAGCCATCGGGCACGTCGCAGGCGCCGGACTCGGGTTCGCGGCGGCGCTCCACGTAGCCGGCGGCCTCTCGTCCCCTGGCGCTCAGGCGCCACCCATACCGGCCGCGACGCCGCCGCCGGGCGATCCGCGATTTCCGATGGTGCCCTCCTGGAAGGCGGAGTTCCGGAAACTCGGCCCCGATGTGTTTGCATTCATCCAGGCTGGCGGACCCGGTGTGGGGGCCCAGGGCGTTTCGAATGCGGGGGTTCTCGTGGGCGACGATCATGTGATGGTCATTGACGCCACAGGCGCACCGCTCCATGCGAAAGCGCTGATTGCCGCCGCACTCCAGGCAGCGCCTCGCAAACCGATCCGTCGCCTGATCAACACCCACCATCACGGCGATCACGTGAACGGGAACCAGTTCTTCGGTCCGGTGGAGATATGCAGTCATCCGTACTGCCGGCAGGAGGTATTGAAAGCGGTGCCCGGCACGCCGAGGAAGTGGGACAAGCGTGAAGGGTGGGCCGATGGCACCGAGGACCGGAAGCTCGTTCCCCCGACGACGACCATCGACGGCCGCATGGTCTACTACTACGGCGACATGCCCGTCGAAGTGCGTTTCGTCGGACCCGCCCACACGTACGGCGACCTGGTAGTCTATATCCCTCAATACAAGGTTCTGTTCGCGAGCGATGTCGCGTTCTTCGACGTCGCGCCATTCGCGCACAACGCGCACGTTGGCAAATGGCTCGAGACTGTCGACCGTATCCTCAAGATGGATGTCGATACCATTGTTCCCGGTCATGGCCCGATTGGGGGCAAGAAAGAGCTGGCGGAAATGGCGGAGTACTTTCGGGTGCTTATACCCGAGGTCAGGAAGCGCTACGACGCAGGGTTGACGCCCGGGCGGGCCGCCGCCCAGATCAGGCTCGGAAAGTTCGACAACTGGATCGGTCCCGAGCGCGTCGTCATGAACACTGTCCGCCTCTACAACGAGCTGAGAGGAACCGGTGGTCCCGACTACGACGTCGAGGGCACACGGCGTGCGACGGAGGAGTACAACGCGATTCTTGCAGGGCGAACGGGATAGTGGGCTTTCTCGCCATGAAGGGACCGTATGAGACTGCCACAAGGTTTACCGCGACAAAAGCGGCACGGAGGGCAATGAATCATGCGCCTGACACCACTCGTCTCGGCAGCCGTAGTCCTTTCGATGTCGGGGGCTTCGTTCGCCCAGGAATGGATTGAGTTTGCCAACCGGGAAGATCGCTTCACGTGCAACTTCCCAAGCCCGCCGAACGTCACGGAGATAACCTATCGATCGGAGCGTGGAGCCGATCTGCCGGCGCGCGTCTATAGCGCCATGCAGGGCCAGAGCCGCTACTCCGTGACCGTGGTCGATTACAACCAGGCTCAACGATTACTCGCGGAAAAAGCCAGGTCCTGTCCGGCGGGCGCCGAACCCTGCCTGGGATCACCGGGCGATGAGGGGCACTGGAAAGCTGACTTACGAGGAGCGATTGTCTATGCATCATGGCGATTCATGCAACGGGACGTCAAGCTGACGAGCCTGGTCTGGAATACCGTCGACCTCGTCGAAGGACATCAGCTTCAGCTCACCAACAACGCCGACAAGTCCCGTACCTTTGCCGGGATCTACATGCACGAGAACAAGCTCTATATTATCGAGGGCACCGTGCCGGCGGGTTACCCGGAGCCGGGGTTGTTTCAGCAATCGCTGGGATGGCTCGACGAGAATGGGATCGGGCTTCGCTATCAGTCTGTCTACTCCAACGGATTCCCGGCGCCCCCGCGGGTCAAGCGTGCAGGGCGGCCGTAAGGTCAGGGTTGTTTGTTGAACGAGGAGGGTGAAGATGCGGTTCAAATCAGGTCTTCGCCTCGCGACGATTTGTGCGATGGCCTTCGCGTTGCCGGTGTTCGCGCACCATTCCCATGGCAACTACGTCGACACGTTTATGGATATTGAGGGTGTGGTCAAGGAACTGCATCTGGTCGTCCCGCATTCCTGGATCTACCTGGAAGTGAAGGCTCCCAACGGTGAGCTTCAAGTGTGGGCATTGGAAGCAACGAGCCGCACGGGCCTCCAGAGAATTGGAGTCACGCCCGACTACGTCAAACCGGGCGACACCGTCAAAGCGCGGTGTCATCATCACAGGGACGGCTCCAACGGGTGTCTTCTGGGGTTTCTGAAAGCCAAGGATGGAACCGTCAAAGATTGGGACGGCAATAATGCGCCTCCTCCAACTGATTTCTGAAAGCGCGACTACGTCCTTCCCGCGCGTGTGTAGAGCGCCGAGAGGGGTCACGAGTATTACTCGATCGCTGATGTCGATAAGCCTCAATCCTGTAGGATGCAGAAACCCGACGCCTGAGCGCGCCTCCCCGTTCAGAAGATCACTTTGACGGCGAGTTGTATCTGCCGCGCGCTGGTCACGGTGCGGGTGATCCGGCCGGCCGTGGGCAGCGGTGCCTCACCTTCACGTTCCGCCCCGAACACGATTCGATCGGGGACCGCGAAGTTGGGGTGATTGAGCACGTTGAACATTTCGAGCCGCACCTGGACGTGTCCGCCGCTGCCGAGAACGGCCAGATTCGTATTTTTTACGAGCGAGAGATTCGTCATTGCGTACTTCGGGCCGGTCAGGCTGTTGCGTCCCGCGTTGCCGAGAAAGCCCGGCGGCTGGAGCACGAATCCCGACGGGTCGAAGTACTGTTCGGGACGACCGAGGATCAAGTCATCGGGATTGACTCCCGGCCTGAGATTGGGTCTGTCTTCGCCCGACGTGTTGCCCGAACGCGACCAGTTCACTCCAGTGCCGAGCGCCGGAGTGAACGGCACCCCGCTGCGCAACGTCACGATCCCATTGACCTGCCACCCGCCGATCCAGCCGCGATCCGCCGGGCCGGGAAGGTCCCACACGAAGTTCGACGAAAAGGCGTGCCGGACGTCGAAATCGGCGCGCGCCCAGTCACGATCGCGGTCGTACGGGTCCTGCGGGTACACCGACGAGTTGCTGACGTCGGCATTGAGCTGCGCCTGGAAATTGTCCATCGTCTTGCCCAGCGTGTAGGCGGCCTGAAGCTGATAATTCCGGCTGAACCGCTTTTGCGCGCTGAGTTGCAGGGCGTTGTACACCGAGCGCCCGCCGCTGGTCCGGTAGTCGATGGGCCCCCAATTCGGATTGCGCCGCGGCGCGCCCGCCGGGAAGAACTTCGTTCCGTCGCTCAGCATCTGTGGCACGACGGGATTCCCTTCGATGGCCGTGACCAATTGGTACGCCCGAGATCCCGCATAGCCCGCGGAGAGCACCATCTGGCCCGCGAGCTCGCGTTGGGCGGTCACGTTGTAGGTGACGCCGTAAGGCTGCTTGATGTGGTAGTCGATCGTTCGAGCGCTGCGGGCGATCGTGCCTCCGGTGAGCGACGACGGCCGTGGAAACGCCGGACTGGTGAGCGTCGTATTGGGCGCAAACGGGGGAGACGTCGCGGCGATCCCAAAGGAGCTGTTGAACGGACCGTCGGTATCGTGATAGACGCCGGCGCCCCCGCGAATGGCCGTCCGTCCATCGCCCGCCACGTCCCACGCAAATCCGGCGCGTGGCGCGAAGTTCCCTCGCGATGGGTTTTCGGCGAACGGCGGCCCGCCAGGGGTGAAGTCGGCATCGGTGAAGATGTCTCGGAGTGCGGTGTCCAGACCGTTCACTTCGGTCGGAAGCGAGTAGAACTCGTACCGGAGCCCGAGGTTCAAGGTGACGCGATCGCTCAGCCGGAGATCGTCCTGCCCGTAGAAACCAAACAGCGTGTTGGGCCTCTCGCGAAGGAGTATCGCCCCCGGTAGGATGCCCACGAACCGGTTCGGGCTGCCGGCCAGAAAGCGTTGCACGCTCGGGAAGACGTAGCTGCCTCGAATGTTGGCGGAGGCGACCTTGTCTGTCCGAAGGTGTTCGGCGAGGACGCCCACCTTGATCAGATGGCGCCCCTGTGTATACGAGACGTCGTCGCTCAGCGTCCAATAGAAGCTGTTGTTGGTGGAAGGGTTGGTCGTTGTACCTCCAAGGTTCGTGAGACCCGGGACAGTGATGACCCCCATTTGATCCTGGCCCGTCAGAAACGAGAGGTCGGGCGCGGATGGAAAATCGGGCAGCTGTTCGAACCGCAGCCGGCTGTGCGAGAACCGTGCCGTATTGAGGAGCCCCGGCGTCATGATGCGCTTGTGCTCGATCGTGACGAACACATTGCGAGAGATCGAATCGGTCGCGTACTTCGGGAAGCCGGCCGACACGGACTGATCCGCCGGGTCAGAAGTATAGCGGCCGAAGAGCGAATCCTTGTCGGAGATGGTGTAATCGACTCGCCCCTGATAGAACGTCTCCCGCGTGGGTTGATTCACTTCGTACGTGAAAGGCGCAATCCCCCCGCCCACTTCGGGGCCGTTTGGCAGCGGATACAGATCGAGGTACGGACGCACCACGGGGTTGATTGGGAAGAGCGCGGCGGCACGGGCCGCCTCGCTGGGCACGAAGCTCGAGTAGGTAACCCCCAGGTCCTCCTGCAGGCGCTCCACTCCCCCGAAGAAAAACAGGCGGTTCCGCCGGATCGGCCCGCCCGCGCTTGCGCCAAACTGATTGCGGCGGAACGGCGGCGGCTTGGCGCCGTCGAAGAAGCCGCGCGCATCCATCGCGCTGTCGCGGAAGAACTCGAACGACGACCCGTGGAGGCTGTTCGTGCCGCTCTTGGTGACGAGGCTCACGACTCCACCCATCGACCGGCCGTAGTCGGCTGAGTACGCGTTCGTCACGACGCGGAACTCTTGAATCGTTTCGACGCCCAGGGTCGTCTCCGCGGCCGAGACCGTCGCGGTCCCCGCATACCCGCGCATGTTCGCGCCATCGAGCAGATAGCTGTTCGACCGAAAACTCATGCCGTTGATGTTCAACTTCGTGCCGCGATTGGACGAGAAGGTGCTGTCCTTCTCGTTGAAGCTGACGACCCCGGGCTGAAGCAGCGCCAGCTCGATGTAGTTGCGCCCGTTCAACGGCAATTGGGCGATCGTCTTTTCGGTGACGACCGCCGACAGGGAGGCGTTCTGCGTGTCCACCAGGGCGGCGGCGCCGACGACGGTAATGGTTTCGGCCGTCGCCGAGACTTTCAGCGTCACGTTGAGCGCCGCCTGCTGCGCGACCGTGAGCGTGATGTCCCGTTCGATCACGGTCGCAAAGCCCGTCAAGCTCGCGCGCGCCTCGTACCTCCCTGGTAGAAGTCCTGAGATCGTGAAGAAGCCGTTGGTGTCGCTGACCGCCGCGCGAGTCTGACCGGTATCAAGGTTCTTGACGAGGACGTCGACACCCGGCAGCACGGCGCCGGTCTCATCCTTGACGGTGCCGGAGATCGTGGCGGCGGTAATTTGTGCGATGGCGTCGGCGGCGGCCGGGAGCAACAGCATTCCGGCCAATGCAACCGAGAACACGATGCGATGAGCGTGGCGCATAATGACCTCTGCGATCACACTGAGGAGGTGAGAACCTCAAGTTTCCCTGACACCATAGCCATGGGATCGTCTTTGGAGCGGTCACATCCAGACCCGCTCGTCATCGGGATCCGTCTCTGGTGTCGGCGCAGTCTCGACGTGAATGAGCAAATCCGCGTTTACTTCGAGCTCGCATCCTCGCTTTCACGGCTGAATCGCTGCCTCAATCGCGACGGGCAGTGGACCCTGTCCGGGGCGCGGTAATTTTCGACAAGTAGGTTTTCTTGATCATGTCGCGGTCCACTTTGTGCCCCTTGAGATAAACGGCGGCGATCTTCGCCGTGTTCTTGATGTCGTCGAGCGGATTGGCATTCAGCACGACGAAGGAGGCGTCCTTGCCCGCCTGAATTGTGCCGAGATCGTGGAGATCCAGCGCTTCCGCCGCGTTCCTGGTCGCCACCGTGATCGCCTGCATGGGCGTCAGGCCCACGTCCTTCACAAGCAGGCGCATGTCCAGGTGTGGAGCAAATGTCCCCCCGCTGTCGGTGCCCACGGCGATCTTCACGCCTGCCGCGTACTCTTTCTTCAGGTTGCTGACGATGCGTGAGTAGATCTCCTGGTTGAATTTCCGGCCGTCCACGTCGAGCTGTCCCTCGTGCGTCCGCACGATGCTGGCGCGGGTCCGAGCCTGCTCCCGGTAACGCTGTGCAGCAGTCGGTGAGCTGGTTTCAAGGAACAGGGGATCCTCCCAATAAAGGGGAGCATCAGCCTCGGTCATTGTGTAACTCCAGGGGAGCTGAAAGTTCGTCTGCTGCACCACCTGGTGATCCTTCATGATCCGGACGAACTCATCGTCGACGAGACTGTCGCGCACCGGATGCGCGAGCATGTCGATCCCGGCGCGCGCCAGATCCTTCGCGTCCGCCTGATAGAACATGTGCGCGAAAACCGGAATGTTGTGCTGGTGCGCCCTCTCGATGAGCGGTCGATAGATGTCCGGGCTCAGATGGAGCTCCGTGCCGAGCCGGTCGTCAACCCACATTTTGATGAAGTCGACGTGCTTGTAGGCCTGCTCTTGCACGTAGATCTCGACCTGGGTCTTCGTCCACAGCCAGACCGTGCTGTCGGAGAGGTCCTCCTCCATCCGGGTGTCCCGGCCCGCCGCGTGGGCGTCCTGGATCTTCTTGACCTGTCCCAACGGCACACCGGCTCCCCGGTAACTTGTCAACACGCGGGCGGCGTCCGGAAGGTATTCGGCCCGGATCTGGAGCGCCGCTTCGTTATCCCAGCCCATGCTGGTCGACGCGGCGGTCCCGCCATACGCCAGGGCATGCAACTGCTCGATGTACTGCTGCCGTCCGGCCTGCATGTCGTAGAAGGCCGGCGTGCCGCGGCCAGGCCCGATGTGCAGATGCGTGTTCACGAACGTGGGCATGACCGTCTTCCCCGTCAGGTCGACGCGCGTCGCGGCCGGAGCCTGGACCTGCCCTCGCCGACCGATCGTCGTGAACTTCCCGTTTTCGACGAGAATCGCCGCGTTTTCAATCGCCGCCGAACCGTCGCCGACGATCACGCGCGCCCCCTCGTACAGCACCGTATCAGTGGTCTGTGCGAGCACTTCCACCGGCCGCCCAATCCCGATATAGAGTGCACCGATATAGACCGCACCAGCAGCCACAACGAAGCAGACCGATAAAACCATCCTTCGCATCAGGACCTCCTTCGGACGGCTCGATGACAGGTACCCGAGCGTCCACTTGCGATTCGGAGCCCTGTCCCTCGCAATATCGCGTCCGGGCAGAAAATCGTTGACGTTCGCGCCGTTGCTGACCATTCTACGGCGATAGGTGACGCCTTCCCGGCGGTCGCTGCGCTCGGGTCAGCCCTGGCCACGTCACAGGAGGGCCGAAACGCCTTCGCTCAGGCCGCGAAGCGCACCTCGTGGTGATTCTCACGCGGTCGAAATATAGGCGGAGAACACCACGGCGCCAGAGTCTGTCTTGGGGCTATGGTAAACCATGAGAGGTGGATCATGATGACGCGTTGGCCGTTGACGCTTGTCGTGGCATTTCTGACAGGCACGCCCGCCGCCGCCCAATGGCTGCAGTACCCGACGGCTCGAGTTCCGCGTGATTCCCACGCCAAGCCAAATCTCGCCGCGCCGGTCCCGCGAACCTTTGATGGGAAGCCGGATCTGTCGGGACTGTGGCAGCTCGACACGTCCTGCCCGCCACAAGGTTGCGAAGGCGCGAATCAGGTTGGCGATT
This sequence comes from Acidobacteriota bacterium, assembly GCA_003222535.1. Lineage (GTDB taxonomy): Bacteria > Acidobacteriota > Vicinamibacteria > Vicinamibacterales > CAVVIG01 > QHWJ01. Next base: position 37,596 of record QHWJ01000256.1, read on the forward strand.
ATCCGGTCGCGCCAGAGTTCCGGAATTTTGGGGCCCGGCTTCGCAACGGACTCCCGTATCAACCTTGGGCCGCCGACCTCGTCAAGCAACGATCGGAGCAGAACGGCAAAGACGATCCCGTGACCTTGTGCAAGCCGGCAGGCGCACTGCGGCTTCTCACATTCCCACCGCCCAGGAAAGTGCTCCAGCTCCCCGGGCTCGTCGTCATTCTTTCGGAGCGCGACGTCACGTACCGCCAACTCTTCACGGACGGACGTCCGTTGCCGAAGGATCCGGAGCCGTCGTTCAACGGCTACTCAACCGGCCGATGGGTGAAGGACACGTTGGTGGTCGAGACGAACGGTTTGCGGGAAGGATGGCTCGATCGCAGGGGCAGCCCGATAACCGACGTGGCCAGAATCACGGAGAAGTTCCGTCGCGTGAACTATGGTCGTCTCGAGGTTGAAGTCACTGTCGATGATCCAAAGGCCTACACGACACCGTTTACCGTCACGCTGAACCAGAAGATTCTGCTGGACACGGATCTGCTGGAATATCACTGCAACGATAACGAAAAGGACAGAGCGCACCTGGTCGGGAGGTAACGATGTCCGCCAAACGATGGGTTCACGGCCGTGAGCAGCAATCGCGTCGTCCGCCATCACACACGTGGCGGACCTTCTTAACCAATCACGTCGCGATGCTCGTGTCGACGGATTTCTTTACCGTACCAACCCTCACCGGCCGCGTCCTGTTCGTCTTTGTGCTGCTCGCGCACCAGTGCCGACGGATCGTCGACTTCACTGTCACAGAGCGTCCGACCGCCGAGTGGCAGCGCATGTCTGCGTGGTGATTCTCACGGCGGAGGTCATGTTGGCGAAGCACACTCGGGTCACGATCGATACGCGCCTCATCATTGCAGCTCCTTGAACGACTCCGATGTGACCGTCGCGATGCGATCATGCGTCCTGCGATACTATCGCGCGTTCGGTCGTTCCACTCTGCAGGAGCCTGGCATGCGTGCTCTTCTTCAAATGTGTCTCGCCGCGTGGTGTGTCGCGTCGCCGATCGCCGTGGTGACGATCGCCCAAGGCAATCCCGAAGCGGCGCGGGTCAAGAACCCCGTCGCGGCGACGACCGAATCGCTCGGCGATGGAAAACGAATCTATCAACGCTATTGCGCAAGCTGCCACGGCTCGAACGCCGAAGGCGGGCCGGGCAACGACCTCATTCCGGCGGCGCCCGATCTCACGGATAAGGAATCGAAGCACGGCTCGACCGACGGCGAGATCTTTTCCGTGATCAAGAACGGCGTACCGCCTGAGCTGAACATGATCCCGTTCGGCGATCAGATCAAGGACACCGAGATCTGGAACGTCGTCAACTACATCAGGTCGCTGGCGAAAAGGAATTAGGAATTGTGAATTTGGAATTTGGAATTCGTGATCACGAATGTGACGCTACCAGGCAGCGTGACGGCTGTGACACGAATTCCAGATTCTTAATTCCAAATTCTTAATTTCAGACTCATTTCGCCAGCGGATCCGGTCGAACCTGGAACTTGACCAGCTTGCTCGTGGTCCCCCTGCCGCCTTCCATGTGGAACGGCGCGCGCGTCGAGATGCTCGTCCAGATTCCCTTGCCCTTCCAACCCGCCTTCGCATCGTCGATGCGGCCGTCGATCCCTTTCGCATAGAAGCCCATCGGATAGGGAACGCGGAAGGTCATGAACTTGCCGTCCACCAACGCCAGGAGCCCTTCCGACTCGTTTCCGGTCGCGAGCGGTACGTCCTTGCCGAGGCCGAGCATGTCGAAACGATCGACGAAGTCGTAGTACGCCGAGTCGGCGCTTCCGGAGTCGACCGCACCCTGATAGTTCGGTCCTGGCAACGGATAGAGCGACCAGCCTTCGGGACAGTGCTGCCCTGTAGCCGTCGGCCCGTTGAGGGGACCCTTGCACTTGCGTCGATCGAAGCTCGCCAGGTGTCCGCTCGACAGCACGGTCCAGACCACGTTGTGGCTGTCCACGTCCATGCCGCGCGGAGCAAATCCCTGCCCGCTCGCCTTCGGGTTGTTCCACGGGACCTCGTAGACTTCCGAGAGCGCGGTTGCCGGCGGATTCGGTCCGGGCACCAGACGAACCAACGAGCCAGGCATGCCGAGGACGGAACCCCAGATCGATCCGTCGACCGGACTCGGCGCCACGCCGTAGAACGGCGTGTTGACTCGTTTGTCCTTCGTCGGATCGATCGGCTGATCGGGCTCGACGTAGGCGTCGCGCTTGCCGTTGCCGTTCGTGTCCAGGACGAATACGGTCCACCCTTGCGCCTTCTGCTCGTCGTGCGTCTTGTCGTACACCTTCGTGTCGAACCAGCCCTCGACCGGACCGCCGCCGGTGAACCAGAGCACGCCGTTGTCGTCGAAATTCAGGTGATGCGTACCGAAGCAGGTATCGATGGTCGTGACCTGCCTGGTTTTTGGATCGTAGAGCTGCATCTGCCTGCCGTTCTGCGCGATTGGGAACGCCATGGCTGACGGATGATTCGATCCTTGTTGACAGAACGCCGGCGTCGCGTTAGGACGAATGCGCGCGGCGATCCATACGCGCGCTTGTCCATCCATTGCTAAACTGTGGGCCGTGGTCTGTGACGTCCAGATCGCTTCGTCGCCCCAGTAGGGCGATGGCTGCGCCGGCGGATTGTTCGCCTGGCTCGGCGTCTTCGGGTCCCGCACCTGCAGCTTGATTTGCGCGGCCGTGTTGCGCGCCGGATCCACGACGGGCATGTAGTCGGCACTCTCCTCGAGCGCGCCATACACCGGCCCGTTGGCGTTGACCGTGGGGTTCCGCTTGTCCGTTCCGATCTCGTCGTGCAGATACACTTTCGGGTCGGCCCAATCCCACATCGAGACGACGACGTTCCGCTCTCGACCTTGAGGTCGCGCGGGAGCAGCGGCGGGCAACTTGCCTTTCGCGACCTGATCGGTCCAGTCCGCGTACATCGCGAGGGCTCGTGTCCGGCCAACCTGGGTGAAGCGCGCGCTCATCGCGCCACCGGCCTGGCCGGACTGAATCCGTCGATCCCACGCGTCTTCGGACGTCTCGAACGTGCCGAGGCTCGTCGGGATCTCGCGCGTCGCCTTGTTGCCCAGCTGATGGCAGCCGGTGCAGCCGTCCGTGTTGACCACCTGGCGAATCCATTCGCCCTGGCTCTTGATGTTTGGCGAAATGCCGTTGCCGGTTGGCCCGGTGCCGGGGAAGTCGCTCTTCGGCGGCAGATGCATCAGCGCGAACCAATAGAGCGCCGGATAGTACTCGGCGGCCGCTTTCGCGTTCGGGGCCGGGACAGCCGTCAGGTTCAGCGCTTTGCCGGGTGCGGCCGGCACCTTCGGCGAATCGACCAGGCCGTAGCCGCGCACCCAGACGTTGTAGTCCCCTTTTGGAAGATCGGGCACCAGATAGCGGCCCTGGTCGTCCGTCACCACGATCTTGCGGAGCGTCGTGGGCAGATTTGTCGACTCGGCGATCACCCACACGCCGGCCTCCGCGCCGCGCGGACCGGTGACCACGCCGCCGATGTCATCGGCGTCCATCGCCATGGCCGCCTGAGCGGCGACCCGCAGGCGCGCGCCGGAGAACGACGCCGCGACGATCGTCGCAAGGGCGATGCTCGCGACCGATCCGAAGAGTTGTTTTCTGGTCATGAAGACCTCCGTTACGGACTACCGGGACACCGGGACACCGGGACACCGGGACACCGGGACACCGGGACACCGGGACACCGGGACACGCTAAACGCCCGGGAGGACGTTGTCAACGTCATTATCGACTCATGTCGTTATCGATTCACGTTCTGGAAATACGCGGGCAGATCGCCCTTCGTGCCCTTCAGGATTTCCACAATCGCCCGCCGATCCGCGAGCGAGAGTGCGGAGCGGTAGCGGTCGCCACGTTCGTCACCAGAGAGCACCTGCCACATCCGCCGATAGATCGGGGTCTTCGCCGAGGGCGGCAGGGCATCGAATGCGTCGGAGTAGATCTCGTAGCTGCAGGGATACTTCATCAGACGTCGTGTGAGATCGAGCTCGTGCAACGAGCGTCCCTTCGCGTCGCGTGGGCCCGTCGCCGCGAATCGCCGGGCAAACGCCGGCGAGCCCTGGATGCGATCGGCGAGCGGCGCCTCGTCCACGAACAACAGGTAGTCGACGACTTCGGTCGCGATGCCGCTCATCATCTGAGCGATCAGACGCTCCTCTCCGGGAGCGGCGACGAACGGGGCGTGCAGCGCGGGATCCGCCGCGCGCGCCTCCCAGCCGACGCGTGTGATGAGGTTGGTCATGTGAACCTGATGCGACAGCGCCAGCAGTGCCACGATGTCGCTCGACATGGACTGATATCCGTCACCATCGAACAGCCCGGTCACGGAAGCCAGATCGCGAGCGCGGCCCCCGCCGATCGTGGTCGACTCATTACCCCGGTGTCGGACCGATCCGCTGCGTCCGGTGACGTACCACCCGCCCCAGCGACGCTCGAGCGGACTGCGATGATCGGTCATGACCGATTGGGCGGGCGCTCCGGTACCTGAAGACGAGGTCGTGCTGAACATCAACATCCCGGGCACTCCGAGCGTGTCGCCGGCCGCGTGACACGCCAGGCACGTGAGGACGCGCTGAAACCGGGGGCGGTCGACCGGACGTTGATCCAGCGTGTAGAAGACCATGCCTTCTTTCGCATCCTGAGCCGCCACTTCGATGATGTCGCCGTCGCGCACCCAGCCGAGCGCCACACGATCGTTGAAGAACAGCGCGCGGGGGTTGGTTTCGCTGATGCGTTGTCGCTGAAAACTGGTTTGCGAGAAGACGAGCATCTGCGAGTCGACCGGAATGTCGAGTGCGTCGAGCGCGGATCGCAAATAACCGCTGCGACCGTCGAATGTCAACTGTGCGCTGCCATCCTGGAGTTTCTTGTTGATCTCGACCACCGCGTTGTTCAACGGCGCCGTCGCATACGCGATCGCCGGATCCTCCCGCGACCCCAGGAACATCCCGCCGCGCTGTGCGCTCACGGAAATCGGACCTCGCGCCAGAAGGCACAGGATGCCGGCGGTAAGAATGAAAAAGACGCGCATCGCGTCTGCACGAGTCATCTACGGGCCCCGCTTCAGGTGTGATCCTAGCGGAAACAGCCGGCATCCGTCGCGCGAAGCCTCAATTGATTGCGGCTAACGCGCACTCTCGGTCCGTCGAGCAGGACGGATCACGCGATTCCACCACATCAGCGCGCCGGTGACGAACATGAGCGGCGGTACGAGTCCGAACACTGCCCAGATCACCTTCGTCGTCGAGTCGCAGAGCCCCCGACCGCAGCCAGGAATCCCTCGGCCCCCAAGCCGACCGAAGTGCAGATAGGCCAGCCAGTACTGAATTCTATCGACCACGCGTTCCACAGGATTGGACGCGTCGAAGGGCTCCAGGAAATCGAACCCTGCGGCAAACACCTGCGGAAAAGACAGGTACATTCCCGTGATTCCCCACAGGAAGATAAACGCGAAGAACCAGAAGCCGAGCGCGCTGTGCAGGCTCCAATTCAGTCGCTTCCAGTTCGCCCGGTGCTCGAGGGTCAGACTGCGGCGCCAGCTCTTGATACCTGGCCACCAGATGATCGCTCCGGTCAGGCAGAGCAAGGTCACAAACAGCGCGCCGATGCCGTTGATCCTGCGGCCGGTTTCTCCGCTGAGCAGGTTGTCGTGCAGGTCCAGGAGCCAGGTCGTAAACCGAAAGCCCGCCGGTACTGGGTCGCCCAGATCCTCGCCTGTGAACGGGTGAAGCAGCCGCCGCTTCATCTCCTTGCCGTGCTTCAAGGTGATCTCGACGGCATGGTTTGCGGTTTCTCCCTTCCGCACGTCAGTGACCTCGTAACCTGGGTAGGCTCGACGCGCCGCACTCTTCAGCTCCTCCATGGCGATCGACTCGCCAGAACCGGCCACAACGGTCGGTTGGGGCGAAAAGGTTCTGTAGAGCTCATTCCGGTAGACAAGCACGCTGCCGGATACCGAGATCACCAGCACGTACACGCCGACGCCGATTCCTGTCCACAGATGAATCTGGAACAGGACTCTGCGCAGGAAGAGCTCTTGCGGGCGTCGGACCCATCGGCCCCAGAAAGTCATCGAGCTGTGGCTACTGCAACCCGAACCCATTATGTCCGTCTTCCTCGCGCCCCTGCTGACCCTGCACAAATGCGCGGCCGTCCGGACGCCTTGCACTTCCACATGTAGTGCGATATAGGTAGAAGTGCGAGGTATAAAGTGCCAGAGCGATCCGATCTCCCCCAGGGCACGCTCGACCTGTTGATCTTGCAAGTCGCCGCCGCCGGGGCGATTCACGGCTACGGCATCGCGCAGCGCCTTCAGCTGATCTCGCGCGACGTCGTGCAGGTGCCGCAGGGTTCGCTCTATCCTGCCCTGCACCGACTCGAAAACCGCGGGCTGCTGACCGCGGACTGGAAGATGTCGGACACCGGCCGCGAGGCGAAGTTCTATCGCCTCACTCCCAAGGGCCGAAGCGAGCTGAAAGAACAAGCGGCGAGCTGGGTTCGTTTGACCGAGGCGATCGGTCTGATTCTCAGGCCCGCTGGAGGAGCGCGATGAACGTGTGGCGACGTTTGCTCAGGCGACGCGCGCTTGAACGC